>DATHCY010000164.1:0-5190 GCA_035319305.1 Methanocella sp. | reverse complement strand
GGTACGTCGACAACGAAACCCATATTGACATAATATATATCTTTGCACTTAAGCTTAACCGCGGCGACCGCATCCTGCATATCGCCTATAGTGGCCCGGGTATCCCCCATCGCGGCCGTTGAGATGCGCTCTACCGTACACTTGCTGCGTCGGCAGATGACATCCAGGCCCATGCTTGAAGTGGCCAGGAACATCGAGATCAACATGCCCGGGTCCAGCGCTTTCAGAAAGTCGACAGAGTCCGTTCTGAGAGCTACCAGGGCGCATCCCGCGCTTTTCATCACCATATTCGTCGACTCGACGTTTTCGATAATCCGATCTCCGGCCACGTCTTTTGCCACACGGTAAGCCCGGATCAGCGTGCCCGCGCTGTCAAATACAACGGCTGTTTTCATATACACCCTTACGGCCGTAAACCGTCTATCCGGTTAACACCGTTAAGACCGGTTTTGCGGCCGACATATTCCAGAAATATATGTGCACCAGAGCAGTTAAACTTTCCGTCACCTAGCTCATGCCAGCACTCTGGTGACGCCCGAGATACAGGTCGTGGAAATGGGTATTTTCAAGCAGAAAAGGAATTGATGATACTTAAATTAGCAAGCCATAGTCCTTCAGAGTATGGTAGTTCACATTGGGTATACACTTCCTATTTCATAAAATACTTGCCATCCTAAATGATCTTTTTCAGCAGCCGGGGCATGGCAGGGCGACGATGTTTTTGACAGAGATAATGTGTCGCACCTTATCCACCTCGATTTCAATGGTATAGCGCAGGGAATTCTTGTCCGCGAGGTTTTTTATGAATAGGTTGATCAGGTCGGAAACGACGCTCTCGTTCACCTCGGACTCTGAGTTTTTAGTATACATATACGTGCGTGTATCCTCCCTGATCTCAAACTCCATCTCATCCATTCAAACACCAGTATCCACTCAATCGCTGAAATATATATAATTTTCATGACAAATTATTGGTCATATCATCAATCAATAGATAATTAACGTATATCGAGGCAATTTATAAAATAAAATTGGTTTATCACGTTAACAGACGCAGGTATAGGGCATAGAGGGGTCGGGCCGGCTTTACCATGTTCAGATAAATATCAATGTACCAGCATGGCCAGCACTTTGAATGGCTCCAGCCCGCGGACTCGGAGCATATTCATCCGCGCCTCGCGAGGAAGGTTTCTGACAATACCAAGGAAAATACGTCGGGCCAATATGTCCGAAGTGGATGCATCGAGGAACAGGATACCCGATTTTACCGCGCTTTTCTCGACCTGGCTCATGGTCATGGAGAAGGCGGCCTCCGCGTCCGAGATGTGGGAAGCGGCAAACCCCGCAATACCTCCGGTCAGGTCCCGGAAGTCGGGGGCATTGAGATCGCCCGAGTCGAGGGCATTTACGATAAACGTCAGGATGTGTACAGCAAAGTTAAAGGCGATCTGAAGCGCTTGCTCTTCACCCTTATCTCCCTGTTTTTCCATCACCCAGCCAGCGTCTACGATGGCTGCTCCGGAGAACGGGTGCCGCAGATCGGCCTCTCTGACGACGCCGCCGGGCTTGTTGATGGCAAACGCATACACATACGCGCCTTCAGCTGAAGCCTTTGCGGAAACATCCCGGGCATGATCGAGCACCATGTCCTCGGCAGGATCGAATACCACGATGGCGACCTCAAATGCCCCGATAACATCGCCACAACCCTTTCCTGGAGCAACGCGTATCTGTCTGTCAGCCCCCGACATATTTAGCGATTCGTCGTCCTCGTCTACGGCGATCAGCAGCGCTTTTGCCCGTGTCCGACGCAACAAGCTCAATAAAAAACAGCCCGTGGGGCCGCATCCGATAATGGCCGACTGGCGATGTGTTTCCTGGTTCTCCCGGTTCATAGCGATCACGAAGACTTCATAAGTTAGTTCAAGCGGACTTCATTTTAGTATTACACGGGGAAATATGTATCGACCGAAAACTGACAGAACATATCCGGTCAGCTTTTATATCTATTCGAACATAAGCTGATATGATGATCGATACATCGGTATACTACGAATCAGTAGAAGTTCAACATCATTTCATCAAGCAGCTTGGCGAGATCAATAGGGAGAAGGTCGCCGAGTTCATCAGCCTCCTCGCCGGCTTTATACTGGACGGATCGGACAAGACCAAGATCATATACGGCATCGCAGAAGGACGGAGTGCACTGTCGCTCTACGACTTCCTGCAGCAGTCATCCAGGTATGAAAACATTACCCCGCTGACGCTAGACGATCCAATCCGAAGGTATATCGATCCAGAAAAGAATAACCTGATCGTCGCGGCGACAGGCTCAGGAGAGACCAAGAGCGTCATTCGGTATTTGGAGGACGCGTTCCTGATGGAAGTGCCCGTGGTACTCATCACTTCAAACATCAAGTCCCGGGCTTATACGATGATCTCCGAGTATGAGAATGGATACACGTTTGTGATCGAGCCGGTCCGGCTGACCGAAAGGAAAAAACTGGCTGCGCTGGGGTCCGAGTTCGAGCTCAAGCTGTTCGTGCTGCTCAACGCCATCATCCCAGAACTATACCACAATAGCACTGGAGATTCGCAGCGATACTATGAACAGATCGATCATCTGGCGGACAACGCTATGCTGCTGAAAAACATCGAGTCCGGCCACCTGGCGGACTGGATGGACCGCCTGCTAAACCGCAGGGGCAACTACGTCGTGGATGGCGTGGGAAGATCCGGGTTCGTGGCCAAGGCCTTCGGCATGCGGCTGACCCATCTTGGCAGGAACGTGTTCATGAGGGATGGGCCCACTACACCTGCATTCCTTCGTGGCGATGCCTTTATCCCGATCAGCGGCAGCGGCAACACCCGGGAAATCATCGAAGGCGTGGTTAAAGCCAAACTCCGCGGCGCCGACGTGTTCCCAGTCACAGTCAACCGGGACTCCCGTCTCGCCAGCCTGATGGAATCGTGGGGCTACTCCAAGAATATCATGTACCTCCCGGTCTCCCAAGACGACATCGGCCTATACCAGGAGAAGGACATGAGCAAGATCATGGCGACGAAATCAGTACAGTCGAGACCGTCCATCTCAGAGGTCAATTCGTACGTGTTCACCAACGCCATCGTCGCGCAGGCGATGGAGATGCTTGGCGTCAGCGAACAGTACCTGAAGCGGATACATGTTTGAGTAAATTTTCATTCACAGCTCGGCCTGATCTCCATCCGCTCTCCAACCCCGATCTTCGCCAGTTCGATCGTATTATGGGTCACGTTGCGGACAAAGGTCTTCATCAGTTCATCATTTCTGAAGTACTCGTGGTCAGTTTCCGATCGAAAAGCCCGTCCATGGGTCGAATATGCGATCCCGTACGGCGCGAGCACGAACCCCAGGTTCTGGAAGACCATGAAAATGTCGAATGCAGTTTTATATGCCCCGTCCTCATGGCCGTTGACCACGACGCCACATGTCCGCCCGGCCAGGGGCAGCGATCCGTCGATCAGGTACATGTTCTCGATGCATGTGAGGCGGTCCAGGAAAGTCTTGAGCAGTGTGGACATGCCGTTCCAGTTGATGGGGCTGATGACGATCACCGCTCTAGCCTTGAGCAACAGGTCGTGGAGCCTGTGCATATCATCATAGCTGTTCCTGCATGGGAGCAGGCATTTATCCTCTTCCATGCTGTAGCAGCACCAGCAGGGCTCGATGCGGTAGTCGGCTAGGTGCAGCAGCTTACATGAGATGCCCTTCTCTTTTGCCACGTCTTCAGCCAGCGCAGCGAAGTACGCGGAGTTATGGGCCCGGTGCTTTGAGCCGTTGATGATCAGCAGGTCGGCCTGATCGTCCAGCCGTCCCCGGGGATGGTGGCCTTTCACGTAGAACTCCCTGGTCGAAGAGCCGCACGATGGGCACGGGTCTGGAGCATTCGCCGTCTCGATCTCATAGCCGCAAACATTACATTTCCAGATGGGCATTGGACACGTCACTTTCCGGTTATATTGAATATGTCGGATATTGAACATAGCGGCGATAGTATAACTATTTTTATGTCTGTCGCTTCATCAGCGAGTAAGAAATTGAAATTGGTATGAAACCAATCATGATAATTATGATAAACGTAGAATCATTTATATGGCATACGAAACAAATACGTGCAAATAATTTCATTGGTATAATAAAGCTAATTTAGATTAATATTGTGCTAAAAATGACAGAAGAGAAAAACTCTATTATTGCAGCGATATTATCTTCCTGATACCCGGCCGGGGTCAGGTGTACAACGGACAGGGACACTTCAAAAGTCTGATGTATCTGATTGGAACGCTGATCGGCTAATATTGTTCGTCCTGCCGGAGCTAGCCATATGGCTGCTCGGCATATACAACGCATATACTGTGGCCGGTAAGATCAACAGTGGCGAACTGAACCCGAATAAAGAAGTGAACCACAGAACTGATTATCTACATGGTGGTCGGCTGATCATACTAGTTGTATTCATCTCCTTGGTCGTTATGACGGCCGCAGTGATCGCAGTATTTGTATTCCAGATCAATAACAATACCGGCACCAGCGACAGCGAACATGCGGGATATTATCGTCTCGGAGTATCGGTCTACAGGACCCCGGGTCCGACTACATCATCGTCAGTAACCTTGGAGAACCGGGTCCCGTAGATCTCGTCCAAGACACCCCGAACGGTTCTGCAACCACCTTTTCAGCCATTATCAACGGCGAACCACAGGACCCGTGTGACATCGACGGATTAATGGCAGTAGATAGCGGTTCCCCACCATATGACACTCACAAGGTGGGAGATAAAACGTACTTCCCAACGCCAGCCAATTCAGAGGTGACGATAATAGCACACTGCACCGACGGCACGGAATTCCCAATGTGGGCGGGAACGATTCCCCAAGGTTTATCTGAAGGGCGTTAACGGAGCAAGAAGACCCCGGACTTCAGGCCGGGATAGTCGACTCCATATGATGCTACAATTTATGGTGTTGTCTGGAGTTGGTCCGGCGTCGCCGGTATTGCAGTATTGCCGGTCTCCCATTTCATTATCTTGTTCATCTTCGGATCGTTCGTATCGTACCTGTTAAGCTTAATCTATGGCTTTTCCGGCAATGTATCGGCCATCTAGAAATGTTTATCAATAATAGCGGATTTTATCTTATTAGCATAATGGC
>DATHCY010000163.1:0-6046 GCA_035319305.1 Methanocella sp. | reverse complement strand
GATTTGAAGTTCTCGGGGTATTCAGACTTTAATCGAACTTTTTTGGGTATTCAGTCTAAGTGCTGAATATACTGCAGGCTCTAAGTACTGGTATTTTCTGGTTCGATTTTTAGTCTGAATGCCTGGGTATTCAGCCTCTATCTCGGAACCTCTTCGGGCAAATATGTGAAAAAAGCCGGTGTGTCGTTGGAATTGGTGCACCGACCGGGACTTGAACCCGGGTATTCAGCTTGGAAGGCTGATATCATAGCCGCTAGACCATCGGTGCATGCTCAAGAGATGCGGACTGATCATCGACCTGTATGGTATTAATATTTTCGCATGACAATCCTCGGCCGATAGGGTATCCCACAGCTCATTATCGGCCGAAAGGCATTGATTAGTCACAGGTTATCCGTCTACGAGAACCCTAGCATAGATCACCTTCAAATATCGGGACTACCAATAACCCGGTGAGGGGCGATACCAGTGAGTACTATCGATATCGGCCTAATGCAAATGCAATTATCCGAACTGGCCATGCGATCTGGGGCAGCAAAAATCGGCTTCGCTGATCTTTCGATGGCATCACATCCCTCGACCCAAGAGATGCCTGTGGGCATCTCTCTGGTAAAGCCCATGAATCGTGCGATCGTCCTTTCTGGCGGTGATTGCGCGTTCAATGAGCACCAGGTTCAACAGAGGGAGGAGATGGATTCTATCAGCTCGAAGCTGGGAGATTTGTTAGCGCAAAATGGCTACTGCTGGTACCCGGTCCGCAATAATACTGTAGATCAAATGCGACTGACAGGCGAGCTTTCCCATAAAATGGTCGCCGTCCTAGCTGGTCTAGGGTGGATTGGCAAGTCCGCGCTCCTGATTACTCCGGAGTACGGCCCTGGTGTCAGGGTAGCTACCGTACTAACCGACGCCCCATTTCAGACATCAACAAACTTTGCCGCGAGCCAGTGCGGCGGGTGTTTATTCTGCGTCGAAGCTTGCCCGGTTGGGGCGATCACCGGCAGAGATTGGCGCATCGATGGCAGCCGGAATGATCTGATCGATGCTGTGCTATGCAACAGCTATCGTATTAGAATGGGGCGTGGGCTTGGCAGGAAGTACAGTTGCGCCTGCTGTCTGCAGGCATGCCCGATAGGGGCCGAAAGGGCTGGCGATCGCGCAAAGCCTTAATACTCCCGGGAACTTACTATTGCTACCATGGACTCCGCTGACGCTTTCGGCATCTTAAAAGCCGCCATCCAGGACGCCGCCTCTCTCCACGGCATAGAGGTCATCGGCTACCTGTGCCTGGATCCAGCCAGCACCATCCCTGCTCACGAGTTGGACCTGTTGAGGGGCGTGAAATGGTCTGACGGCGAGGTCAGTCTGTCCAACATTAAAAATCCGCTGGAGATCATGCCTGGGGCCAAAGCCATGGTGATCCTGGGGAAGCGCCTTGTGGACGACCGTTGCGATATCTACCACCAGGATCCGGACGGCTCCGTGTATTCGCTGGAGACCATGGCGCTTGACGCGGCCTCGCTACAGATCATTGAGGCACTCCTGGCCGGCGGCTTCGAGGCCATAGAATATACTTCTTATTACCTCAAGGTCTGGGCGGTACTGGCAGGCCTGGGCTGGATAGGCAAATCAAGGATGTTTGTCTCCAGGGACCACGGTCCCCGACTGCGGCTGAAGGCGGTGCTGACCAACGCCAGGATCGGCGATTCCATCGTCGAGATCATCCCGGACGAGCGCTGTGGACACTGCCAGGAATGCATCGATGCGTGTCCTGTCGGAGCGATCAAAGAGACTGAGGTCGACCGCAGAAAATGCGGCGCCTGCGGGCTCAACCACAGACAGGTCTCAGAGAAGGTGTTTTCGTACTGTACTATGTGCACCGCCGCCTGCCCTGTTGGAAAACTATGATGAATTAGTCATCGACCAAAGCGGTTTCTATGTCCGGGAATGACAACGAGCGCTGCGCTGCCCCGGATCACAGATTAATACAGATCGCACGGATTTCACAGATAGGAATCAATAATATAGCTGCCAGATCGGCCGCCTTCAGGACCTGTATCCGGAAGAGCGAAAGCGGCAGGAGAGTCTTCCGTCTGGTAGAGAGATCGCGCCTCTCGGAGGGAGAAGCGATCTATACCGTCGCTATCGACGGAATCAGGGATTAAGGGCGTGGACATCTTTCGCGCCCCATTTTTCTTTTATTTATTTTCCATCAACCGAGCATCATCTATATGGTATAGCTCAGCATAAATTTTGGAGTTGTACTGATCGACAAAACAACCGAGGTGTCCTCGTATTTTTGTCGGTCAACTAGAGGTGGATTAATACATGTTAAAAGATAACAGAGCAGAGGGTGGGCTAACCGTTATAGGCATCATCGCCATAATCGTAATCATCCTCTTTATTGCTATATCTGTCCTGACATTTAGGACTGTGAGCGCTGGCAACGTGGGCGTAAAGGATACTTTCGGCAACGTGGATCAGAATGCCCTTAACCCCGGCGCCTACTTCCTTATAGCGCCATGGACCGGCATCGTCCAGATGAGCACCCAGCGCCAATTAATTGATATGACCGGCGGGAACGCTCTGCCGACCCTGACCGACGAAGGAGTATCGATCAACGTCGAAGCCAACACATGGTACCATATAGATCCGAAATACGCCCCACAAATCTACAGCCAGCTCGGCACTGACTTCGTCAATACACAGGTCATTCCCGAGATAAGAACCGCCGTCAGAGACGAGGTGGCAAAGTACGACGCCGAAACTCTATATTCTGGAGACCGTGGAGAAATCAACAACGCCGTAATCAACGAGGTCAACAGCAAGCTCAACAAATACGGCGTCTACATCGACGACTTCGGCATCCGCAAGGTAGACCTCCCCCAGAGCCTGCAGGACTCGATCAACGCCAAGCAGACCGCGCAGCAGCAGATTCAGCAGCAGAAGTTCCAGACAGCCATCTCTATAGAACAGGCTAACCAGACGATCATCAAGGCACAGGGCATTGCACAGGCAAACCGCATACTGTCCGACAGCCTCGACGACCGATACCTCAAGTACTACGCCATCGAGCAACTCTACGCCAACAAGAACGTGACGCTGATCACCGATGGCAACAGCGTCGGCCTCAACAAGATCGTATGAAGGGGGTGTGCCCCCCTTTTTCTTTCTTGAGAAAGGGCCGGTTTCAACGAGAGGCTACGATCGCGATCATCGAACGCCTTAAGCGAAGCGAAGTAGCATTCGCCTTTATTCCTTTTTCGATGTTCCAAAAGCTTTGAACATCGCCCCTGCTACCAGCGCAGCGAGCGCGGCTGGGACAACCGCGATGATCATGAAGATCACGTATTCGCTGAGCAGGAACCTGAGGAACCAAGAGATGATATCGCCTTGGACGCCCCCGTTCAAGACGATCGCTATTAGTTCTGTGAATGGAGCGCTGACCCCCTGGGCCACGGCTCCGGCGAGGGCGCCAAGCAACAGCAGATCGATGGCACCCTGAGACATGGACACAGTAAACTTGGCCGCCAACACGCCCACAAAGAAATAAACCGCGAAGATCATGAGCGCTCCCCCGCAGACTGCGACTCCGGCAACGAGCACTTCGGAAGGCAGTTGGGAGAGACCAGTCGGGTAAGGCGTAGGACTCTCAGCCGACTGGTTCTGCACCCATTCCAAGACAGAAGGCTTCGAGACAGCCCAGTAAAAAACCACGTGTATAACAATATAGATGACGACAAGCAGCAACGCGCCAACCAAGCCCGCCCGTACGGCTTTGATATACTTCGGATCCACAGTAAACCCTTACCAGAAAAACTGTTAACGCACAACCGGCTTATAGATATCCAAGCGTACCGCAAGCAAATTCGAGAATACTAAATGTTAGCGTAAATAACTTTTGTGTCAATTACCAACGACTAAAGTCGTTGGCTTGCGATTCAACTTCCCTTCGTAGAAGGGTAGACCGCGATAGGCGCATTGACGAGCGCCCTTGCCAAGATATTCTTGGATGCATTATAATCGGCGAGTTCGGTATGACTGCATTTCAGGCAAACAAATTCTGCCCGGGTCTCGCGGTTTTTCTTGTCCGTGTATCCACGACTGAGCATTCTCTACTTGTATTCTTCGGGTATGGTCATTCGCTTGAAGACATAATGTTTGGCGCTGCAGAGCACGTCATCCCTGCAACTATCAGTAGACGCTATCACGCCTTATTTTTTAATGTTAGTGTCACTTTGTTCTCGTTCGGATCCTGCCTTATTATAATTGTAGCAATAAACGGCGTAAAAACCGGAGACTACAAGTAGCAGTAGCCAGAGCAATTGGTACATTATCTTTTCATGCGAGAGAAAAGCACCATCGATAAAAGCGATGAATAATAATAGGGAGAACAATCCATACACAACGCAGACGAACTTCCCATACTTCACTAAAAAACTGTTTCGTCTCACTATTCGTCTGGTTTTTTGGTCTTCCAAGACCTTTTTCATATCGGTCTTATAGTACTCGTCCAATAACTGTTCATAATCCTTATTGCAATACACCATTATTATCCAAATACATGAGTACATTTGCCCGGTATAAGTTATTTTTGTAAGACGTACACCTTCCCAATACTATAATGTTATATGGTCTTATGGATAATTTGTATCTCAGGTATGCTGGTTGGCTGGCATGCGGTCAATCTGTTTGCCTTGAACTTAGGGTGGTGGACATAAATGAGCGTGTTATATACTTGTTGTTTAATGCAAAAACTATTTTTAATAATTAAAATTATACTATATTGTAATCGCTTGTAGTATAACCATACTCCCATAGACGATAACATGATTGGAGGCCATTTAAGCATGATTTTAGTTGATACCAAGAAGAAAACGGGTTGTGCGAGAGGTTTGTTCATCCGGAGGCTCAGGTTATGATCCGCCCAATACACGTTATGGCAACATTAATATGCGGTTGTATCTTCTTAATCGCACTATCCATGACATCCGTAGCATGCGGATCAGGATCACAGGCGTATATCCTGAGTGTTGGAGGCTTAATCTATGTTTACGATGCCGGGACGAACAATGTGACCACAACATTCCAAGTTACTATTCCTGGAGAGCTTGGCCCCAGTCTTCAGGATATAACGGTAAATCATGCGGGAACCACTGCGTACGCTACTGAGTTGAATAATGTTATTGTGATAGACACGCGGACAAACAAACAAACTGCTGTAATACCGGTAGCAGCATTTTCGTTTAAGGCTGTGGTGAATCCATCGGACACCAGAGTCTACGTGGTCGGGAGCAATGTTTCAGTGATCGACACCGCGACTAACAAGATGACCACCACAATACCGATTAGCGGTAATGGGATTGCGATCAACCGGAAAGGCGACAGAGTCTACGTGACCGGAGGCAACATTTCTGTTATTGATACCGCGACTAACAAGGTGACCACCACAATACCGGTTAGCGGTGATGATGTGGCGGTAGACCCGACCGGAACAAAATTGTATGTGACACACGGTGGGGACGTGTATGTTGTTAGCACATTGACCAACAAAGTGATCGCCAAAATCCCTATCGGATTGGAAACCACAAAAGTAGCGGTAAACCCTGAGGGAACAAGAGCATATGTCTTGGATTTGCCACAGGATCCCATGCACTTTCCAGGTAACCTTTCTGTTATCGACACGAAAACAAACAAGGTGATAGCAAAACTGACAATGGGGCCCATGCCAAATGACATATCATTAAACCCAACAGGCACCAAGGCATACGTGACGATACTCTCATCGGGCGGTTTCGGAGCAAGCAGCGTTGCCATTATCGACACGAAAACAAACCAGAAAGTAGGAGGGTCTGGAGGATTTTCCTTGGTTAATGGTATCAGCCCGTTTTTCACCCCCAGATGACAGAATTATTACAGCCGGACAGGTACACCACCCAAGGTTCGCCCGTGATAAAAATGGGGGGGTTCTCAAAAATGAAGACAACAAACACATCTTTGCGGGGTTCTATCCCCGCAATTTTTCTTTTAGATACAACTCACTGAC
>DATHCY010000162.1:0-3193 GCA_035319305.1 Methanocella sp. | reverse complement strand
CGGTGAACTATTACATTCGATCACCGCTAACGCGTTATTCTTTTATACCTCATGGTACAACTATCTGGCTGGATAGTGGTTATAGTGCAGTCGACCTTTGACGTGCGGCTTCTGGACTCCACCTACTCGGTGACGCCGAGGAAAGGTGCGGAGGGCAAAGACCGGGAAAATGTAGTGGTGCGCCTGTTTGGCAAGACCCGGGATAACAAGAGCATCACGATACTATGCCCGGACTTCAAGCCGTACTTCTATATCTTTTCGCCTTCTCCCTCACTGCGAAAAAAGCTGGAGGAGCACGAGGATGTGCTCTTTATCAAAGATGTGCAAAAGGAGTACAAGGGCAGCGTGGAAAAATTCCTCGAAGTAAGGGTCCGGGCGCCGTGGCTGGTCCCTAAGTTCAGGACTGATTTCGAACTTCAACACAAGACGATCAGGCTGTTGGACCCGCCGTCTGGAGTGCTGGATAGTATCAGGACATATCCGGAATTAACAGTAGCCGACGAGGGGGAGTCGGTCAGGATCAGCTCCACGGACAGGGTCTTTTCCCAGAAAGCGCTCAATATGCATGACCTGATGCAGTACATGGCGCCGGACGAGCGGGAAAAGTACGAGGATAAAGCGGTGTTTTTTGCCGCCGATATCGTGTTCACCAACCGCTTTATCTATGATATGGATCTCGAAACCTGCGTCCGGGTGACCGGAGAGCTGGTGGAGAGGGAAGGCTACACAACGGAGCACGTCATCAAGGCAGAAAAGTTCGAGAAATGCCCGATCTTTACCCCCAAGCTGAAGATCATGAGCTTTGATATCGAAAGCTCAATCAAATACGGCAACATCTACTGTATTTGTTTTACCGTGTACAATGAGGCGGACGGCACCCGGGAAGAGCGGATGATCCCCTCCGCTTTCGGGCCGAGGAACGATCGCCTGACTGCAACTGAAAATACGGAGCGTGACGAGGATGAGCGGCGCATCCTCTCCGAATTCGTGCGCGAGGTCCGTAGTCTGGATCCGGACGTGATCACAGGATACAATATCAATAATTTCGACCTGGCGATGCTGTATGACCGATCCAACATCCTTTTTAAAGGGAAGAACGGCAAAAAAAGGCAGGCGGGGGAGGCCATGAGTTTTGGCCGGGACACCCTGGGAATGAGCCGGAGAGAAAACAGAACCACGGGTTTTGTGACATGGGATATCAAAGGCCGGCTTCTGCAGGACGCCTGGTTGTCGGTGAAAAAGGAACTGCGACCGAAACGTGAGGGCCTGGGATACGTCTCACAGCAATTGTTCGGGGACACGAAGGATAATATCAATGCTACCCGGATCGATGAGGAGTGGGGTAATCGCAGGGATGAGGTGGTGAAATATTGCCTGAAAGACGCCGATCTCGCATTACGTATATTGCTTCACCCCAAGATCAATACAATTAACAAACTTATGGACGTCGCCATCCCCTCAAAGCTGCCGGTCAAGGAGGTCTCTGGCGGCCAGAACCGGATGATAGATAGTCTTTTAATAAGGATGGTTGACAGGGAGAATGTCATCGTGCCCATGTCCAGCGGCGATACCTACGATTATGAGGGCGGTTTCGTATATGAGACCAAGCCAGGGTTATGGGAGTGGGTGATCGGCCTGGACTTCTCGTCCATGTACCCATCCCAGATCATCAAGCACAATATCTGCTTCACCACGCTGACGAAGAACAAGGACGAAGCGGCCCACATTTCCCCCGTTGGAGCATGTTTCCTGCCAAAGGAGAAGCGGTATGGCATCACCCCGCGCATGGTCGAGGGTTTGTTAAATTCAAGGAAGGAATCCAAGGACCTGATGAAGAAGGCCAGGCAGGACGGGGACACTGATGCCGCCGAGTACTACAACCGTTTACAAAATGCCATCAAAGTTCTGGCTAACGCCACCTACGGCTATTTCGGGGCAAAGTTCTGCCGGTGGCCGTACAGCCGGTACATCGCCCCGAGCATCACTTCCTGGGCCCGGGATGAGATCCGGACGGTGGTGGACTCGCTAGAAAGTCGGAGATTTACAGTCATCGCCGGCGATACCGACTCGGTGTTCTTCACCTCCAAAGAGCACCGGGATCTTGATGCTTGCAAACTGCTGGGATTCCATGTCCAGGCGGAATTCTCCGCGGGCAACATGCACCTGGAATTAGAAAAGGTTATGGAGCGGTTCTTCGCGCACGCGAAGAAGAGGTATTTCGGTAAGATCGTCTGGCCTGAAGAGACGCTACTGGTCCGGGGCTACGAGCCGAGGAGGACCGACTCATTCGATCTTCAGAGCGAGACCATGACCCGGGTGTTCCAGATTGTGCTGGAAGGCAAGCCGGACGAGGCGGTAAGATTCAGCAAGGATACCATCGATAGGACGCTGAAAGGGAAGATCGACCTGCCAAAGCTGGTCATCTCCAAAAGCGTCGCCGAGTTCAGCTCGTATGATAACCCTGACTCGCTGGTCCATGTCAATGTGGCGAAGCGCCTGCAGGAGATGGGCTATGAGTTTACCCCCGGAATGAAGACGCCGTTTGTCATCACCAACGGTTCGGTACAGCCGATCAAAGCCGAGCCGGTGATCGAAGGGCTGGAGTTCACCGCCAGGCCAGACTACAAGTATTACGCGGAACGGCTCGCGATGGGGCTGGCGAGGATCACGGAAGCCTTCGGATGCGACGAAAGGACGCTTATGCAAGGGAACTCACAGAGGACGCTGGACCTGTTCTCCGATGAAAAGCCGGCTGTGCAAGCGGTGCCAGTGATACAGAGAGATATGGCGAAGAAGGTGAAGACTAGGTCGACGCTGGATATGTTCATGTAGCTATACTGGATTTGCCGCCAGTTGCCTGTTGTCACACTTTTGATCCGTGCTCACGCCTATCGCTTGCTCCGGCGATCATCACCATTTCATCCTTTATTCTGCTCACGTATCTGGGGGATAGGACGTTTAGGGATGAACCAGCTGGATATCAAGGGTATGATATTCAAGTATATTATCGACTGCTGCCAATGATGTGGTAGTGGTAATGGCTTATTGCGGCTGCTCCTATGGCTGAAGCCGCGGGCTTTCTCCGCCACAAGGGCTCGCTATTATAAAAGGATAGCCATTATATAAGATAGCCATTATATGAAACTATTTATGTTATTTCGTTCCCTCTGTTATGTCAAACAATAAGCCGACC
>DATHCY010000161.1:0-17736 GCA_035319305.1 Methanocella sp. | reverse complement strand
CATTTTATATACCTGTTCTTGCGCCACGATCATCTCTCCTCTGCGCCACGGGGCCACTTGACCGGGCCGGGCCCCATGTCCTTCATCATGTTCATGGCAAGCCCGACTATCACCCCTGCAGCTTCTTTCTTGACCGGCCCGATCTTCGTCTCGTAGTGGTACCCTTTGCCCTGGTAGTACTCATAGTCGGCGGGGAGCCACTGTCTGCATTCTTCGGAGACCTTTTTCTGGATGACGAACCGCATGTACTCGTTGAAGGTGGGCGCCGGCATCCCCGTGTCCAGGCAGGCCTGGTAAAATCGATCGGCAGCCGCCGTGATCGCCTTTTCCTTCTTAGCGACCGCATGCTCTGTCTGAGGCCATGGGGGCGTGCTCACGCCCAGTTCGCAGACGACCCTCGCGCCGCCCAGAGTATTCCTCATGGCGTATAGGGTCGGTTTCAGGCCGGCGCCGCCCGAGTTGGCCGTCAGCATGACCTTCTGCCGGAAGAACTGAAGCCGGTGGTTGGTGTAGGCGAACCGGTCGATGAAGCCCTTCATGAGCCAGCTCACGTTTTCGACGTAGGCGGGCGAGCTCAGGATGACTCCGTCGGCGGCGAGCAGCTTCTGTTCGATCGCTGCGCGGCCGTCCTTCAGCGGGCAATGGTCTTCGCCCCGGGTCACGCAGGCAAAGCATCCCTTGCAGAGGCCGAGGTTCGCGTCTTTCAGGAAGAGATACTCGAGCTCCAGGTCCACCGTGCCCATCTGTTTCATCCGCTCCTCGACCATCTGCACTATTCGGTAGCCGCTGCCTTTCCCTTTCGGGCTGCCTATGATCGCCACTATTTTCATGAACTTCCACCTGTCAGAAGAATCTGCTTAACATGATTGTCGCAAGCTGTGCGGCCAGCTTTTTCACGGGGCCTATGCGGGCATCGTAGAAATAGTGGGTGTCCGGCTGTATCCACCCGTTTTTCTCCCAGTAGCCGTGGTCCAGCCGGGCGCCACTATCGCTTCCGAAGGCCTGTTTCCTCAGCATGAACCCGGCGACTTTGATCGTTCCCGGCGCCGCCCGCTTCGACCTCAGCGCGGCATCCAGCCTGCCGGCGGCTGCGGCCGCCTTTTTCTCCAGCGCAGCAGCCCTCCCGGCCCGCTCGGCCTCAGGGAGCTTCTCAAGGTATGGATCTACAGTCACGCCCAGTCTGCCGGCGATATCGCAACCCCATGATTCCGCTGTGAACTGGAGCAGGAGCAGGGTGACCTGCACGGCTACACCCCCGGTTGTGGAAACGATCAACGTCGGTTTAAAGAATCGCGGGCGATGGCACACATACGCGAATCGGTCGATGAAGTTTTTCATCAGCCCGGAAACATTCATGACATAGGTCGGTGAAGCGAAGATCAACCCGTCAGAGCTCCGCATTTTCTCCTCGATCAAAGCCCGGTCGTCCTTCAGCGGGCACCTGTCCTCACCCTGGTCGAAACAAATGAAGCATCCCCTGCAGGGCTGAAGATCCACATCCCTGAGGAACAGATACTCGAACTCTACATCGCCGGATCCTTTCATCTTTTCTTCGATCTGCCGGACGACATCGTACGTGTTTCCCTTACCTTTAGGGCTGCCCATTATAGCCAGAACTTTCATGCCAGGCACCTCCCTAGGCGGGGATCACCGAGATATCCCTCCCGGTCCTTATAACCGGGTCAGGATCCGGGGCGATGTCGAGGATCTTCTTCAACCTGTCGAAATTGATATCGGTAGGGATGCCCTGCTCGTGCCAGTGCTTCCGACACCCGCAGTGGTCGAGGAGGACACACTGGGGTGGCATGCCCATACCCTTCGCCTTCCATCCGCCGGAGATCAGGTTGGTGACGCAGGCGACGCCGATGATGCCCGTGTTTTCGCCGATCAGCCGCCTGCCGGCCTCGCCCGAGAAGACAGCAGATTCGTGGGGCGCCAGGTGGACGTCGAAGCTGTGCTTCTTGCCCAGCTTCACCAGCATATTGACCTGGCATCGGGGCTCGCAGCCTGCGCACTCGCAGGATAGGCCGTTTGAGCGGGCCTGGCACTTCGGCTTCGGGTGATAGCGTATGCACGCGGGCAGGACGACCGCCTTATTTCCTGCCTTCAGAAACTCCTCCCTGAACGCCCTGTTCATAATCTCCGCCCCGACCATGTTTAGGTGGTACTCGACTCTGCGGCGTGCTGAGAAGACCACGTCCTCCTTCCACCGATGCTGAAGCTGTTTCTCCTGGAGAAACCGATCCACGTTCAGTGTGTACTTGCCCAGTGCCTCCATGCTCCGGGACTCGAACCATCCGGCGAACTCGATCGCCGCCGCGATCTCGCCGCAGGTCTGCTTCGGACGGCAGCAGGACCAGAAGTCACTCCATGCTCGCAGCCGCTTTACCTCCTGGATATAGTCGCCGGTGGCGGCCATCCAGTCCAGCAGGCGGATCAGGTGCTCCGGGGTCGGCCGGGGAGACCAGCTTCTATCCACCGGCGATAGAAAGATCGTTGCCAGTACGCCTCTCGCGATGTCCGCGGCCTGCTTAATGCTGCCCCCATACCTTCTTATGTCGGAGAGGCCGATCAACAGCTGCCTAGGAATCCCGGGCAAATTATGCGCATCGTCGCAGTAGTTCCTCCACAGTGTCCCGAGCATCAGCAGTTCGAACACATATTCGTCGCGGGACCGAACCTTCTCCACCTCATGCTTCAGGATATAGGCTTGGAACGCCTTCACGGCTGGATGGAGCTCTTCCGCCTTTGCCAGCACCTTGTCCGTAAATGCCGCCGCATCGGCATAGTACTTGTCCGAGCTGCCTATTTCGCCCCGCAGCGAATAGGTGACGGCCTCCATCCTCAGGCCTCCTCTGTCTTCACCGCGTCAAAGATGAACTTGATATGGGGGGCCAGTTCCTCTAGTATGTTTCTCGTGAATGTCTCGTATGTCGACTCATCGAAGCTGATGATAAAGCAGTCGAAGTAGAGGTATATGCAGTGGTAGAAGAACTCCTTCGCCAACGTGTTGGCGTCGCATTCCCGGATGTAGCCCAGTTCTATCATCTTTAGGAAGATTTGCTCCCAGGCGGCAATGGGTACTTCTACTATGGTCGTCCTGAAGAAGTTTCTGACCTTGTCATTCCGGAAAAGTTCGATGGAGATGATGCGCCAGATCTTCGCGATCCGTGGCTGGTTCAGCCTCTGGAGGTATGCGCTGGCGCTTATGTTCATAAATTCTTCCGCCCCATATTTTTCTAGCATGACTTCCATCGGCGTTTCCTCCGGATCGCTCCGGGATAGCTCGCCGATGAAATGTTGGATGATTGTATCCATGAGCTCATCCTTGCCTTTGTAGTGGTTGTAGATCGAGCTCTCCCTGATATCGACGGCGCGGGCGATCTCCCGGATGGATACAGCTTCATAGCCCTTGATGGAAAAGAGGTCGATAGCCGCATCCATGATGCGCTCTTTAGTGCTCTTCCCCACCCAGGAAAATTGGATGTTCTTTATAGTTTCTGACTTTACTTTGTTCACTTTTACCCCACCTATTGTAGCTAACGTGCGAACGTTCGTCGAAGATACGTATGCCCACACCATATATAAAACTAACGTTCGTTTGTTAAGGGTTTGATCGGCCACCTTATCTGCCCCGATATTCAAGCAATTGAGGTAAAAAAGTCTCATCATGCGCTTTTTTCTGTTACGCCTGCATAGAAAGTATATATCGTCCAACGACAAGGTTTCCAATAAGGAGATCTATAGATGGCAGAAAATCCGGAGAAGTTCACCGAAGCCAGGGATATCTTCGCGGAGGCAGTCGATGCAGCAGTAGTCCTCAAGCAGCGACTCATCGAAGGCCTCGGCCCAGACGATGGCCCCTACCGGGACGCATTCTACAGGTTCTACAACCGGTTTATGAGCCTTTACTATATGACGAAGTGGGATGTGGCCAACGGAAAAACCCTGAACGGCCTGGAAGCAGTGGAAAAGAGGCAGCAATTGATCGATAGCATCGAACGGTACGACGAGGATGTCATGGCCGGCAAACTCGACACCGCCGACGCGAAAACGGGGGTGCACCTGCTGCGCCACTACTCAGAGTACCTCAAATACTACAGGATCGTATAGGCAGCAAATTTCTATGACCGCAAAAGCAAAGCCCGATAGATCAGAAAACATAAAAATCGTCCAAGTAGAGGCCAGAATCAGAAGCCGTCCCGTTGTCCTGACGACCGCCATCGCAGAGCAGATGGTGCAGGAGGCGGCTTACATTGGCCTGGCAAGTATGCCAATGTCGTGAGGAAAGAGCCTGCAAAGATTACCCTGCGGACTTCGGATGTCTGTACCTCGGCTCCGGCGCTGCCGGAATAGTAGCAAAGGGGCACGCCATCGAGATCACTCCGGAGGAGGCCATCGCCGTCACACGACATGCCCGGACGATGGGTCTAGTCCATATGATCCCATGGACGAGCCGCGAGCTGCGCGGGCTCGGCGCAGATTCAAGCCGGGCACTAGAATTATGCTCTTGCTGCCCCTGTTGCTGTATCAGCCATAGGATCGGGGATGGCGGGAGATCATACATAGATGGCATCGTAGGACTTGGCATCGTGCAACCCGCCGGCGATTGTACCTACTGTGGCTCGTGCCAGCAGGCCTGCCCGTTCGATGCCATCCTCGTCGGGGAAGATGGCCCCATAGTCAACTCGGACCGGTGTAAAGGCTGCGGGCGATGCGAGATCGGCTGCCAACAAAATGTGCTACAGGTACACAGGCTGGAGCTAGTGTCGTCCTACGATGATGGACGGGAGATGATCCCAGCCGGAGCATATCTTGAGCAGATCCAGACGACCATACACTGACCTTGTATTTCTATGAGTTCCTATTAATGATCCAGGTTTGCTCAGTTCTAACTCGACCCTTATATCGATACGGCTTGGCAATATGATCGCTACGCTGTGCTTTAAACCACAAACCACACTAAAACACGATCAACTCTCTAATCTACAATAACGCACGGTCTTACACGAACAAGTCCCCTAAAATGCAAAGACACCAAACCAAAACACGGCCGACAAAATAATAGTGGTAACGTTCTCTCCCAGGAATGGTTGTGCTGTAATGGATTGTATTCGACTCCATGGAAGCATAAGCAACCTCTATTCGCAGCGATATTCAAATATAACCTCTATATGCAAACCTTTAATGCCGTCGCGGCGAATGAACTGATCATATGGTTGAGGAGGTGAGGCTCATTTGCCGTAATGAGCTGGATCAGTTGCTGGAACTCTACCGGTCGCTCCATCCTGGAGACCCGGATGTTAGGGTTAATCCGCGTCTGCAGCAGTTATGGGCTGAGATATGCAATGATCAGCATCTCTTCTATCCTGTTGTCACTGTAGACGGCAGGATCGTTTCGTCCTGTACGCTGACGATCGTGCCAAACCTTACCAGAAATCTCTGTCCTTACGGGCTCATCGAGAATGTGATCACCCACATTGATTATCGTGAGATGGGATATGGCACGAAAGTGCTACATAAGGCTGTGGAGATCGCCAGGGAACAAGGCTGCTACAAAATCATGCTTCTGACCGGCCGTAAGGACGAGGCCACTCTGCGATTCTATGAGCGTGTCGGGTTCGTTCGCGGGATGAAAACCGGATTTATCATTAACCTTTAGCTCTTACATCCCGGCGGGAAAAATGCTTTTCTGATTGCTCAGATTCTGGTGACTCGCCAGACGATCGCTGCGCTATGCAAGAAGACAGATTGCTCAGATTCCACAGATATACACAGATTCTCTAATAGGAAAGGCTTCTATACTACCCGTTTTCAGTTTAGTATCTGTCTTCTTGCATAGCGCAGCGATCGTCTGGTGAGTCACCAGAATCTGAGCAATTCGGTATTCCTGGTTCCTGTACTGATGATTAGTATACATACGATGATTAATAAATTAATATATATAGAAATGTTTAAGTATTAATAGGTAAATATAAATGTTGAAATATTTATTACGATGGGGTTGAAAACATCGATACAGAACTGATTGCTAAAAGTCGTATACATGAATCTTGCCGAATGTATGGCATAAATACGATTGGCAGGAACTGCACTATTTTTGAAAATGTCACCCTGGGCTACCCCAGCGGGTGGATTCTAGATGAGATCGCTTCCACCGGAACTCAGCCCGAGTCACACCAGTATTCTGGAGTTCGACTCGGCGATGATGCGATCATCAGACCTGGAACCACCATCTACTGTGGAGTGACCATCGGAAGCGGCCTGCACACCGGACACAACGCACTGATCCGGGAAAACACCCTGATCGGAGATAGAGTGCTTATAGGTACTAACGTGGTCATCGACGGGGGATGCAGAGTAGGGAACCATGTAAGCATTCAAAGCAACGTTTACATTCCGACCAATACAGTCATCGAAGACAATGTATTCATCGGACCCTGCTCCGTGCTGACCAACGACAAATATCCCATCCGGGTCAAATACGATCTGAAAGGAGCGGTGCTGCGCAGGGGCGCCTCCCTAGGCGCGAACTGTACCCTGCTGCCCGGGGTCGAAATCGGCGAGGGGGCAATGGTCGCCGCAGGAGCGCTGGTCACCAAGGATGTGCCTGCCTGGAAGCTGGCCATCGGATCCCCCGCGAAAATCGTAGAGCTACCGGAAATGCTCAAAAGCGTAAACAGGATTTGATGCTATGATACCTATTGCAAAGCCTTTGATAGGACACGAAGAGATCAACGGCGTGGTCAGCGTCTTACGATCAGGAACGCTAGCCGAAGGCCCCCGAGTCAAAGAGTTCGAGGAGGCCTTCGCCTCCTACATCGGAGTCAAATACGCTGTTGCGGTCAATTCCGGAACGGCAGCGCTACTGGTCTCCCTGCTGGCGAAAGGCATCGGAAATGGCGACGAGGTCATCGTACCGCCATTCACGTTCATCGCGACAGCGAATGCAGTCTTGTTTGCCGGGGCAAAGCCCGTGTTCGCCGATGTAAACCCCGACACATTCAACATTGACCCGGAACTCATCAGACAAAAGATCACGAAAAATACCAGGGCAATTATACCCGTCGACCTCTACGGGCAGATCGCCCCCATGGATGAGATCATGGAGATCGCCAGGAATCATAACCTGGCAGTCATCGAGGACGCCTGCCAAGCACACGGCGCATCTCTCCACGGTAAAAAAGCCGGCTCATTCGATGCCGGATGCTTCAGCTTCTACCCGACCAAGAATATGACAACCAGCGAAGGCGGGATCATCACGTCTGACGACGCCACCTTCATCGATAAGGCCAAAATGATCCGTTCCCATGGATCCAGAGCCCGATACTACCACGAAATGCTAGGTTTTAACCTGCGAATGACCGACATCAGCGCAGCGATCGGCCTGGCTCAGATGCATAAGGTTGAACTATACAACAAAAGCAGGATCGCCAACGCTAGGCTGCTCACCCAAAAATTGTATGGCATCAGAGGCATCGAGACACCCGTAATCCACGATGGCTGCAGACACGTATTCCACCAGTACACAATCAAGGTGACGCCAGAATTCAGACTCTCCCGAGACGAAGTGATCCAGAAACTCACCGAAGCCAGCATCGGAACCGGAGTCTACTACCCTGTGCCCATTCACCAACAGCAGCTTTACAGGGAACTGGGCTTCACCGATTCCTGCCCAGTCTCGGAACTGCTCTCCCAACAGGTCATATCACTGCCGGTCCATCCATCAGTGACCGAACAGGAGATCAGCTACATCGCAGACACAATCAGGGGGCTATGATATGCGAATAGGCGTCATAGGTGCCGGCGCAATGGGACAGAACCACATCCGTACTTACAATCAGATGAATGGAGTCAAACTGGTTGGCATATCGGACGTGGATAAGGATCGGGTCGAGTCACTGGGCAGGCAATACAATACCCGAGCATTTACCGATTACCGCGACCTACTGAAGCTAGACCTCGATGCAGTCAGCGTGGTCGTGCCGACCACACTACACAAACAGGTAGCGCTAGACGTGATCAGCTCAGGCACCAGCTTGCTGGTGGAAAAGCCTATCTCAGACACCATCGAAAACGCAGAAGCGATCACCGATGCCGCCTTCGCCGGGAACGTAACCCTCATGATCGGCCATATCGAACGATTCAACCCTGCCGTAGTGAAGATGAAACAGATCATCGATTCAGGCAAGCTCGGCAAAGTAGTATCCATATCCACCAGCCGAGTAGGACCATATAACCCGCGTATCCGCGATGTGGGAGTAATTCTAGATATCGGGGTCCACGACATCGACATCATCTCCTATTTGTATAACAGCAGGGTTTCGGAGGTATATTCCATTGCTGGCAAGGAGATCCATTCCTTCGAAGACCACGCTTCCATCTTCCTCAGGTTCGAGGGCGATCGGGCCGGCATAGTCGAGACCAACTGGCTCACCCCCCACAAGATCCGGAAATTCGCCGTAATCGGCACCGAAGGCGTGGCCTACGGTGACTACATGCAGCAGACCGTGACGATCCATGACAAGGAATGGGTTAGAGACGCACGGATCGATAAGAAAGAACCGCTCCTGTGCGAGCTGGAGAACTTCGTAATGACATGCAAGGACCACCGGGAGCCGGTGACCACCGGCGAGGATGGCATACACGCCCTAAACGTGGCCATCGCCGCCATCGAGTCTTATAAGAACCGCTCTATGGTGAAGATCATTTCGAAGTCTTATGCACACCCGTCGGAACCTACAAGCAGAGCAACTGTGTGAACGGAGAACCCCATGAGCACCGCATTACCACCCACCGGACAGACCGCGACGACAGCCGTTCCCAAGGCCGGATCGGAGTCCAGGATAAATTGTGCCGTCATAATATATGGCAGGATGGACTTTATGACCCTTGGATCAATAATCGTCACCGCGCAAAGCTTTGCCGGCCGCGTCTACGTACTGCCCGATAGGGAAGACCCGAAGATCACCCGCCTCGCCGAATTGCTGGGCGCCATCGTCATGAACCCAGGGCGCGCCGACGGTTTTATCGATGCCCTATTTGCCAGCGCAGGCGCAATCGTTGCCCTGTATGGCGACGGCACCCACGATCCTGCTGAGATCCCAGTCATGATCAACCTGATCAAAGACGGCAGCGATCTGATCGTGGGGACTTCAACGTATGCGGAGCGATTCGACGAGAAGGTACGGCTGCTGAACCGCAGGAGCCTATCGCAGGCCGACACCGGTTACATCGCCTCCTCCGGCAGATGCATGCACAAGTTCCGACTGAGGCCGGACATCGACCTCTCGAAACAGATGATGGAGCATGCTGTCCAGGAACATGCCCTGATCAAACGCCTGGACCTTAACAACAATCCCTCATCTCTCAGACGGCACCGGATAGGCGTGGTGGTACCCGCCTATAACGAGGAGGCTTTGCTGGACGAAACCATCAACGGCATCCCCGGCTACGTCAGCCACATATATGTGATCGATGACTGCAGCAGGGATCGTACTCCTATAATCCTCAGGAGACTGGCCAGCGAAAACCCGCGAGTGACCGGCCTTATCCACGAGGTCAACAAGGGCGTTGGCGCCACCATCATCGACGGCTACAGGATGGCCGTGCGGGACGGTATGGACTATGTGGCGGTGATGGCTGGCGACAACCAGATGGACCCGACGGAATTACACAAGCTGCTGATGCCAGTCATCGAAGATAAAACGGACTATGCCAAGGGCAACAGACTACTAAACAAGCAGATGCGAAAGGGCATGAGCAACTGGAGGTTCTTCGGAAACAGCATGTTGACCATGCTGAATAAGATCGCCAGCGGCTATTGGAACATCACCGACCCTCAAAACGGTTATACCGTGATCTCTCGACGGGCGCTGGAAACGCTTGACCTCGACTCAATATACACCTATTACGGGTACTGTAACGACATGCTCGTGAAACTGAATACTGTCGGTCTGAGGACGCTCGACGTGCCAATCCCCGCCCGGTACGGCCAGGAGAAGTCTAAGATCCGGTACAGTCGATTTATCTTCAAAGTGGCTCCTATGCTATTCCGCGGCTTCCTGTGGAGGCTGCGGGTCAAGTACACTGTGCTCGACTTCCATCCGCTAGTCCTATTCTACATGGTGGGAATGGTGCTGTTACCGGTTGGCATGTTTTTCGGGATGATCTCACTGGGTCTGGCATGGCTGCTGGGCCCGGGGGCTGTCGCGCCGATCGGGCTGTTCGGGACGATCCTTGGGCTCGCAGGGTTACAAAGCCTGCTATCAGCGATAGCCCTGGATGCGCAGGTCGACCAGCAGGCTCGGGCACAGTATCATAAGTGAAAACGAGAAATGCAGGCCCCGGCCGGGACTTGCTGGCAATGATTGCGACTATGGGATGATAGAAATGGTGAAAGCACAGGACATTTGTACTAGGTGCGTCTCCGACACGACGATACCAAACATCAAGTTCGACGCTGGGGGCGTCTGTAACTTTTGTAGAATTCACGATGAGCTAGAGCAAGCACATCAGCTGAACGATGAGAACAGGCGCCGCTTCGAGAAGCTGATCGCCCGGATCAAGCGAGAGGGCCGCAAGAAGGAGTATGATTGCGTGGTGGGGGTAAGCGGGGGGCGGGACAGCACCTACGTCCTGTACAACGCGATCAGGCTTGGCCTGAGACCGCTGGCGGTGCACTTTGACAACGGGTGGAACTCGGAGATCGCCGTGAGTAACATCAAGCAGGCCACTACCAGACTGAATGTGGACCTGCATACTGTCGTGGCGGACTGGGAGGAATTCAAGGACCTGCAGAAGGCGTTTTTAAAGGCGTCAGTCTCCGATGCAGAGATCCCCACCGATTATGCGATCCTTTCCGTACTATACAAGGAAGCAGCGAATGCAGGCACCCGCTACATCCTGAACGGCCACTCTTTCCGAACGGAGGGTATCGTGCCCCTAGGTTGGACTTACATGGACGGCCGGTATGTGCACAGCGTCCACAGGAAGTTTGGCCTCATGAAAATTCGGAGCTTCCCTATCATGTCCATGGCCGACCTGATATACTATACTCTGGTACGGCGCATCACTTTCGTTAACCTGCTCAGGTATATAGAGTACGACCAAAAAAACGCGGGGGAGATCATGACCCAGGAGCTGGGATGGCAATACTATGGAGGCCATCACCACGAGAACGTGTACACTCACTTCTTCCAGTCTTACCTACTGCCCCAGAAGTTCAAGATCGACAAGCGAAAGATAGAGTACTCCGCCCTTATCCGATCGGGCCAGATGACCAGGGAGGCGGCGCTCAAGGAGATCGAGAAGCCCTACGAGTACAACAAGGAGGTCGTCAAGTACACGATCTCCAAGCTTAACCTGACCCAAGCACAGTTCGACGAGATCATGTCAGCGCCCTCCAGAACGTTCCATGACTACGCTACCTACTACCCCATGATAAAGGCACTGCGCACACCTATCAAGGTTGCATGCACCCTCGACCTGCTACCTATGATCTTCTACGAGAAGTACCTGGGGTGACGCTGTGATCGTCATTGTGGACTACGGAATGGGCAACCTGAGGTCCATCCTCAATAAGTTTGAGCGTATGGAAGTCGATGCCATGATATCACCCAGGCCCGAGGATCTCGAGCGGGCGGATAAGCTGGTGTTGCCTGGGGTAGGCGCCTTCGACGCCGCCATGAAGAACCTCCGGGAGAGGAACCTTCTCCCGGTATTGGAAAGGAAGGTGCTGCGGGATAGGACACCTATCATGGGAATCTGCCTGGGCATGCAGCTACTCTCCAGGCACAGCGAAGAGGGCGATGTCGATGGCCTGGGATGGATCGATGCCTGCACTCTCAGGTTCCGCTTCAACGGCAACGGCCTCCATGTGCCTCATATGGGCTGGAACTCTGTCGCCATGGATCAGTCGGCGCCCATCGTCGAAGGCCTGGAAACCGGCTCGCGATTCTACTTTGTCCACTCATACCATGTATGTTGCAACGATCCGGCCGACCGGCTTGCAACTACAAACTATGGCATTGACTTTACCTCAATGGTACAGCATGACAATATCTTGGGAGTCCAGTTCCACCCGGAACGAAGCCACAGGTACGGCGCCAGACTGCTCGAGAACTTTGTGAGATGGTAACTATGCTACAGATACGAGTAATCCCCTGCCTGCTATTGCAGGGCGACGGCCTGGTGAAGACGATCCAGTTCAAGAACCCTAGGTACGTCGGGGATCCGATCAACGCTGTCCGAATTTATAATAAGAAGGAGGTTGACGAGCTCATTTTTCTCGATATTGCTGCCTCCAGGAAGAAGGGCATCTTCGGGCCTAGGGCCGTGGGCCCGCGGATGGACCTGATCTCTAAGATCTCTGACGAGTGCTTTATGCCCTTTTCCTACGGAGGAGGGATTAAGACGGTGGAGCAGATCCGGGATATACTCGGCACCGGCGTGGAAAAGGTATCGATCAATACCCAGGCTGTCGATGATCCGGGATTCATACGTAGGGCGGCAAATGTTTTCGGCAGTCAGAGCATCGTGGCGGCCGTTGACGTCCGGCGCCGGCATGACGGCAAGTATGAGGTCTATACTAACGGGGGCGCTAAACCTAGGGGGATTGATCCGGTAAGCCACGTCCGGCGCATGGAATGCTTGGGCGCCGGCGAGATTTTCCTTAACTCCATCGATCAGGACGGCACTATGGGGGGCTACGACCTGGCGTTGATCAAAGCTGTCTCATCCGCGGTGAATATTCCGGTGATCGCCTGCGGGGGTGCCGGCAAGCTTGACGATTTCGCCCCGGCGGTAAAATCCGGCGCCTCCGCTGTCGCGGCGGGGAGCTTCTTCGTGTTCCACGGCAAGCGCAGGGCGGTGCTGATCAATTATCCGGCCAGGGCCGAGCTGGGTGCGGTGCTGGGCGATCCTATAACATCCGACACGGGGGGTGTTACACCATGAAGATCGCAGTAGATATCAACCATCCCGCCCACGTACACTATTTCCGGTATTTCGTTAGAGAAATGAAAAAGCGGGGGCATGAAGTGCTGATTACTGCCAGCGAGAAGGAGATCTCCTACGAGCTTCTCAACGAGTATGGCATGGAGTATAAGAGGCTTGGCACTTATGGTATCTCGCTGGTGGATAAGGTAAAGAACATCCCCGTGCTGGACCTGAAGCTGTACCAGGCGGTCCGGGACTTTAAGCCGGATATCTTCTTCGGATTCGGATCGATCCGGAACGCACATGTGTCCTATCTCATGCGCAGACCTGCCATCGCTTTCGATGATAGCGAGCCGTCTCCGATTGAGCACCTGCTATATGTTCCGTTTACCAGCGCTATTGTAACACCGGATTGTTTCCATAAAGACTTCGGGAAAAAGCACGTCCGCTATAATGGGTATACCGAGCTGGCCTACCTGCATCCGAAGTACTTCACCCCGGATCCTGGGGTGCTCGAGAAAATGGGAGTTCGTCCGGGTGAAAAGTATGTTGTCATGCGCTTTGTGGCTTGGAAGGCGGGCCACGATCTTGGTAAGGGGGGCTTTAGCGATGAGGCGAAGATCAGGGCGGTGAAGGAGCTGGGGAAGCATGCGAGGATCTTTATTACCTCCGAGCTGCCGCTTCCTGCAGATCTGGAGGTGTACAGGATCAGGATCTCTCCGATCAATATCCATAGCGTCCTCTACTATGCGCAGATGCTGGTTGGCGACTCCCAGACCATGACCACCGAGGCGGCCCTGCTGGGTACTCCGGCGATCAGATGCAATACCTTTGTCGGAGAGAATGACATGGGCAACTTCATCGAACTGGAGAAGGAGTACGGCCTTATCTTCAACTTTGATAACCCGGACAAGGGCATCGAGAAGGCATCGGAGCTGATCCAGAGGTCGGATCTCAAGGCGGAGTGGGAGCGGAAGCTCGCTGTGCTGCTGGCCGGGAAGATCGACGTCACCCAGTTCATGATCGATTTCGTGGAGCGCTACCCTGAAAGTCTGAAGATTATGCCTGGAGAGGCTGGGCGGGTGTCCGCATGAAGGTTTTGACAGTCGTCGGCGCCAGGCCTAACTTCATCAAGATGGCGCCTGTTTCCAGGGAGCTGAGGAAGGGCATGGTCGAGATTATCATTCACACCGGTCAGCACTATGATTATGAGCTTGATCGGATCTTCTTCGATCAGTTGGGCATACCTGCACCAGATCACCATCTCGGCATAGGGTCGGGCTCCCATGGTTATCAGACCGGGGAAATGCTAAAGAGGATCGACGGGATCCTGGCTAGCGAGAAGCCGGACATAGTCTTGGTCTATGGCGATACCAATAGCACGCTGGCGGGGGCTCTTGGGGCTGCAAAAATGCATGTGCCGGTGGCTCATGTCGAGGCAGGTTTACGCTCTTTCGATCGGCGAATGCCCGAGGAGATCAACCGGGTGCTAACCGATCACTGCTCCGATCTTCTGTTCTGTCCCACGGAAACGGCTATGAGGCAGCTAGCCTCTGAGGGCGTCACTTCAGGCGTGTATCTGACTGGTGATGTTGGCGTGGACGCGATCCGATCGGTCGCGGATCTCGCGGAAGATCAAACCGAGGTGCTGGCTATTAACGGCCTTATACGGAAGGATTACAGCCTGGCGACGGTACACCGGGCGGAAAACACCGACAGCTACCGTAACCTGAGCAACATTGTCGATGCGTTCGCAGAGATCGGCAATGTGGTGCTGCCGGTACATCCACGCACCGAGAAATGCCTGCGAAAGTTCAATCTCTGGGATCAGCTCGATAAGAGCGTGAAGGTCATTAGGCCTGTAGGCTTCCTGGACATGATCGCCCTTGAACGTAATGCCAAGATGATCCTTACTGATTCTGGCGGAGTGCAGAAGGAAGCGTACGTTCTGAACGTGCCCTGCGTGACCCTTCGGGAGAGCACGGAGTGGGTTGAGACAGTCTTCGACGGCTGGAATATGCTTGTTGGCAGTAACAGGGATCGGATCGTCACCGCTTCCAAGAGTTTCCGGCCTGGGACCAGCACAAGGAATGCCTATGGTGATGGCAATGCCCGAGTGAAGATCAGACAGCTTCTGGAAGAGTTTACAGCTTAGAAGGCGCATCTCTATGCTAAACAAGTACCTGTTTACGATGGCCCATGAGATCGGGGACCTGAAATTTTATCCCACCTACAGGCAACTGCTGAAGAATCAGTGGAACAGTTATGATGAGCTCAAGGCGAAGCAGGAAGCGCAGCTGGGCCGTATCGTAAACTATGCTTACAAGTATGTGCCGTTCTACCGCCAGCTCTTCGATGGTCTTGGTCTGAAACCGGGTGAGATCCGGAGGCTGGATGATCTGGAAAAGTTGCCGATCATTACCAAGGAGCTGATTAACGAACATTGGGAGGATTTCAGGCCGATCACCTTAAGACGGATCAGGCACTCAACCGCCGCTACTGGGGGTACGAACGGCAGGCCTTTCAAGTACCGGCTTTCTAACTTTGATCGGTTCCTGAGCGGGGCGATCCTGTATCGAGGCTGGGGCTATGGTGGTTATCAACTTGGAGATCGGATGGTTTTCCTTGCCGGATCATCCCTCGACGTAAGCTCTAAATCTGGCTTGGTGACGATGGCCCATGAAGTGGTCCGTAACCTGAAAAAGCTCTCTTCCTTTGACATGGGTGAGGGGGAGATGAGGCATTATGCCGGGATCATCAACTCGTTCAAGCCCTTATACATCCGTGGCTATGCTTCATCGTTGTCGTTGTTCGCCACTTGGCTGCGACTGAACGATGTGAAGATCCACTCTCCTGTGGGGGTCTTTACCACGTCGGAAAAGCTCTATCCAGCGATGAGAGAGAATATCTCAGAGGCTTTCAGTTGTCCGGTCTTCGACACCTACGGACTGAGCGATGGTGGAGTCACTGCTTTTGAGTGTGAGGAGCATTCGGGATTGCATATAGACACCGAGCGCAGCATTATGGAGGTTGTGGACCTGCGGGGCGAGCCGATCGATAAGGGTGAAGGCCGGATCCTAGCGACCAGTCTATACAACTATGCTATGCCTTTTCTCCGGTACGATACCACCGACGATGGCTATCTCCTGGATGACTCGTGTGCCTGTGGCAGAGGCTATAAACTGCTTCGTGATGTAAAAGGCAGAAGTGTGGATGTACTCCTGACGCCTGAGGGGAAGCACGTCCACGGATGGTTCTTCCTGTATATCTTCTGGGGGCAGAAAGGAGTCAAGGAGTATCAGGTAGTTCAGCAAGCTATTGATAGGATCGTCATCCGGATTGTGCCAGAGCCATCGTTCGACGAGCGTCAGCTAAGTGAGATCCGGGAAATCGTGAGGACTAGGAGCGAAGGCTGGAATATCGAGTTCGAGATCGTCGATCATATCGATAGGACCGCGTCGGGAAAGTTCAAGTTCATTATCAATCACATGGACGGCGAGTTGATGGTATGATAAGCGGGAACACCACCTACAGTGCAGGGTCTGATCTGTCTGGGCTGCTTCGGCAGGATACTAGGCTATGGGATCTTTACACTCTCCGGCACGAGTACTCTCCACCGCGTGAGGACGTCTGCCGTTCCATCTTCGTCCCGGGGAACCGTAAGGAGTTTCTACGGCCGATCGCGTCGAGGTATCTCTCGTCCAGTGGCATGAGTGCGGAGTACCCTGAGGGAAAAAAGTTTGCTGTTATGCTTTCCCACGACGTCGATGATGTCTATCCCCCATTTCCCCATACGTTGCTTTCTTCGGCTTGCTACGCGAAGAGGCTGCAGCCAGGTCGCCTTGGCAGGGAGCTGCTATGGAGGGCGGGCGGAAAGCAGGCTAGTCCCTACCGTAACTTTCGGGAGATCATGGAGATCGAGGGGCTCTATGGTGCAAAATCGTCCTTCTACTTCATGACCGCTGATAGGGACATCAAGCGATTCAGATACGATATAGCCGATCTCGAAAGCGATCTTGGTTTTATCGCTGATAGTGGATGGGAGGTTGGGCTGCATGGCGGATTCTATGCTTGCACCGATCTGGCAGAGATGATAAAGGAAAAGCGTCTCTTGGAGCGGGTGTTAAACAGGTCGGTCATAGGCTATAGGAATCACTATTTGCGGTTCAGGGTGCCAGATACGTGGGAACTGCTTGCTCAGGCGGGGTTCAAGTATGATACTACGCTTGGGTACAACGATGTGTTAGGTTGTCGAAATGGTATGTGTCATCCGTTCAGGCCTTTCAATTTGAAAACTGGGATGGAGATCGACTTGGTAGAGATCCCGCTCATTATCATGGATGGCACTCTGTTCAAGGCTTCGAAGTCGCCTGTCGAGGCGTTTGAAATGGCTAAGGGGATCATTGATGAGGTTGAGCAGTGTAATGGTGTCGTGACGCTGCTCTGGCATAATAATGTTTTCAGTTCGGCGTTCCGGGAGGAATGGAAAAAGATATATATAAATATATTAAAATATAGTTATAAAAAAAACGCCTGGCTCACGAGCGGTGAAGAGATATGGAAATGGAGTTGCAGGAATGACTGTAGCACTGATGGACAATAAAAAGCTATGGGATGATCTAATAGAAGAAAGCGCCCAAGGTCAGCTGTTCCACCGGTGGGACGCCTTGAAGATCATCCAGAAGCACACAGGCTTCAAACTATATCCATACGGCATATACAAAGGCAACGCACTCATAGGCGTATTCCCCGTCTTCTACCGGAGCATCAACGGCGTGAAGGCCATCTTCTCGCCCC
>DATHCY010000160.1:0-4704 GCA_035319305.1 Methanocella sp. | reverse complement strand
TAGTCCAGAAAGGAGATTTCATCAAGCTTTCATATACTGGCAAGCTCGAGAACGGCAACGTGTTCGACACGACCGATGCGAACGCCGCCAAAGAGTATGGCCTTTACAACGAGCAGGCGAGCTACGGTCCGGAAACGATCATCGTCGGTAAAGGATACGTCGTACAGGGGCTCGACGAAGACCTGATCGGCAAGGATGTCGGCTACAAGGGATCTGTGACCATGCCGCCAGAGAAAGGCTTCGGTCTCCGCAGGGTCGATCAGATCGAGACTATCCCCGTGAAGAAGTTCAAGGAGCAGGTCAGACCGGGTATGAGGGTCACGGTCGGAGGCAGGAACGGTATTGTGGAGAGCGTTGCAGGCGGCAGGGCGAGGATCAACTTCAACGCCCCCTTCGCAGGCGAGACCCTGACCTATGAGTACACCATTGAGGGCCAGATCGAGGATACGGCCGAGAAAATCGTGGCCGTAATAAAGATGTACGCAGGCAAAGACCTAGAGCATCGGATCGTCGGGGATAGCGTCATCATCGAGGTCCCCCAGGAGTACGCGTATAACCAGCGATGGACTATGGCCAAGAGCATCATCTCGTCCTTGATCTTCGAAACCGGACTTAAAGAGGTCGTATACCAGGAGATCTTTAAGAAGCCGGAGGCGACCCCGAAGGCTGAAGAAACCAAACAGGAAGAACAGAAACCGGAAGAACAGAAACCGGAGTAAAGCTCTTCGTCTTATTTTTTAACCTCTAACCTGCTGTGATATAGATAAAATCCGTGGCAGTTATCCGTGGAGTCTATTATTTCTGTGCTTGTTGTGTTGATGGTTGTGCTTGTGATCGTGTGGTCTGCCCCTTGCCGGGTTTCCAGTGGGGTAGCGTGAAAACACGATCATAGATGCAGCTATCACAGCGAATAATGGGGGTGTCGGCGATCAGTACATCAACTTCTACCTGCGGGCCTTCTCATGCTGCAATGTTAAACTGTTGGGCTCGTTCACCGTCTTCTGAGGAACATTAGTACCACTGCGGAAACGATCGTGATTACCGAGATGATTCCAGTATTCAAGGTCCTATTCACCGGTTTTTTACCATTGGCCAGTGTGGCTGACGGGGTCGCTTGGTATGACTGACTCTGGTCGCCGTTGGTTGCATCCGTTGACGGGGTGGCTGTCACATCCCGCTGTGTAGGCAGTGGAGTTTCCATCGTTGTCATTGTAGCGTCTGGGGTAGCGCAAGGTTCAATCGTCTGCGTAGCATTCGGGGTAGCGCAGGGCATGGCCGTCGGCATCGAAGAAGGCGTTGATAGTGGAGTGGGTGAGGCGGTGGCGGAGCCGGTAATGGTGAATTGTAGGATGTGATCATTGCCGTTTGCTGTGTCTGTATTGTTGGCATTGTCGACCGATCTGTAGGCGACCGTGTACGTCCCTGCGCTGTTAAATGCAACCGGTGTTCCGTAGCTCTGCCATTCTTCGCTGTTGATCTTGTAGGATATGCCGGATATTCCCGAGCCGGAGTCCGTGGCTTCGAGGGTGAGCTTGACGCCCATTGGATACGAGCTGTCCGGCTTTTTCGATTTGGAGAGTGAGTAGGTGGTGACTGGGGGAGTGTTATCAACGACGATGTTACAGCTTGATGTAGTCTTGTCTGTCGTGACCGTTAAAGTCGCGCTGTAGGTTCCTTCAGGCACTTTATTACCTTTGTCATCAGTACCGTCCCAAGTTTGGCTCTGGAACCCAGTCTGTTTGCTTACATCTGTTGTCTTGATATGCACACCGTTACTGCCAAGAATATCGATTGTGGTCGAACCATTATTGTTATTCAAGTTGTAATATATGTTCGTCTGGCCTGTATTGTCATTGAATGCTGCAGGAGAAGCGGTGATCGTATTCGGCAGAGGGGCTGGAGTGCTGGCTATCACATTAGCCGGAGCGATCAGGGCCAGCAAGGCTACTACCATAACGATAGAAGAAGTTTTCCATTTTCTCTGTGATTTCTTTGGCATCGTACAACCCCCCTCATACTGCTTGTCCGGCATATCTCCGTTTAACCAACGGTGAACCGTCACACCCTATATATGGCTTCCTGTCTCAGCGAATGGTGCTTGCCGTTGTTGCGAACGATAGGTGCGCCTTTCTCCTCAGGCTGGGGCTGGTTTCCGGCCCGTATGGTTTCTAATCCTCTCTGGAGGATGTTCTGAGCAGCGTTCATCCTCACCTGTTCAATTCGACGGGTCCATATTATGGACACGTATGTGTCCTGACTGTTATATGTCCTTGAGGATAAGCTCTCCGCAACGGCTGCATACTGGGTCGTATTCCTGGCCTCGATCTCTACCTTAGGATACGCCCGGTACCTGTACGATGACATCACACACCGCATCGATCCCAGATATATGCCTCTTCACGAAATGTTTCAATACCATATACCCATTCGTCGTGTTTCGCAATCTGGGTACGATGGACCGGGTTAACCCTGTGCTGAAGCGACTGGGTTTGCTCCGATCTCACGGCCCATGCTTATGAACTACCACGCCTCGAGTGAAGGGGCTGTGGTTTCCTGTTTCATAGAAAAAACGCTTACAATTCCTCGAATTGATATAGGCGTAATCCTCCTTCAGGCTAAGGTCGGTTTCCGGCTCGATTGTACAACCGATGGCACTCGCAGTCCTTGCGAAAGACGCTCAAAGGTATAGTTGTAACCTGATAGGTAGAAAGAGGTCGGAGGTTAAATAATTGTCGTAGCCTCAAGGGGTTGGATTCAGTCGGCGCTAAAACAATCGGGTTTCCTCCACCTATGGCCCCATTTCCAATAATAGTCTTTCATATCCATTCTGCAACGGTGAAAATGATCAAAACGGTGCGCATAGGTTTATCTGACAGGTAGTGCAGAGATGGGGGGACTTCGGCCTTCAGGCTGGGGATGGATAAGCCTTTCGCCTTTACTTTCGGTCCGCATACGATAAGTTTGAGTTTCAGGGCAGTATGTCAGATAAACGATGCGATTATCCTACAAGTATCGATTCTATCCCAATCGAGAGTTCAGCTGGATAGGGATTTCAACGCAAGCATTGAATATTCGGAGTGTTGGTGTGAGTATCTGGTTGGAAGGGCGTGGAATATGCTGGTTTGCCTGCCGGGCGGATAGTCGATATATTTATTCAGCAGTGATGCTGATTGCAAACTTTCAGCCGTGAAATAGGAGGTCTCTTTAGGGTAGGGCTATCCATTGTATTTGTCACTATGGCCTGCGTATTATTAGCAGTCCAGCCCCTGCGATGATCGCGATGCAGGATATTGCCGAAACCCTGATCAGGGTGCCTAAATCGTTGTCCTGCGACGCGTCTTTCTTCGGCTTGGACTCGTTTGTCCGTCCGATCGTGTAGAGCGATCCTGTATCTGTCATGTTGTTGCCATCGGCACTGGGTGATACGGGCATCGTTTGGCGCCCGGGTTCATCGTTCGATGGGACTGTGGTTGGTGTTATCTTCTGTCGTGTTGTTGTGGTCGGTGTCGATGCAGAATCCGTCTCCGGCACCGTTTCCGGCGCCGTTACTATGAAAGTAAGCGTTCTTAATCCGCTGTCTGTCATCTCCAAGTTTCCGGATTTATCGACGGCCTTAAACGTCAGGGTATATGTACCTGGTTGGTTAAACTCAAGTGGCGAAGAATACTGCTTGGGGTCGCATTCATCATACCAGTAATAGATGCCTGCCACTCCTGACCCGCCGGGGTTATCGATCGCGGTGAATGAGAGCTTTACTCCCGGGTCGTATGAACCGTCGGGCTTCTGTGGTTTTGAGAACGAGTAGATTGTTGTCGGTGCAATATCGTCGTTGCTCACCTTTATGCAGGTAGAGCTGTATTCCTCGTCACCTACTATCAGCTTCGCCTGGTAGCTGGTTTCTTCGGGCCCGCAGTTCCAGGTGACTGAATTGTTGTTGTTCTCGCCCATGTCGAATGTGGCGACTGGAGCGCCATCTTTCTGGATTACGACTGTATGAGGACCGTTTATCATGTCAGTATCATAAGTTAGTGTTGCTACTGAGTTGGGCCTATAGCTGCTCTTATCTGCCCAGATGTGACAGGCGAAGACAGTGGAACTGCTGATGATAAATAGTAGCATTCCTGCCAAAGCCAGGCAGTTTATGGCTTCTTTCACAGTTTTGTCTCTGCTGACCATTGGATTCCTCCATGATATGCCTACATGTGGCTGACCGGTAGCTACATCGTTTTGCCATTTGCATGCATATTTGCACGTACGTGCCATTCCGCGATAAAAAAAATTCCATGTGTTTTGGCGCGATAGGAATACTACCAGTCGTCTTACGGGTGTATTGACGGCGCTTGCTTAGTGATCCATACCTATCTCGTTTTTATAATATATATTTCTATCTATTATTATCCTTATCCATGATTAGCTAACCCTATCCTAAATAATAACGCTGTCGCCATTGTTTTCGCTGGCAGTATTTTAGTTTGGTGTATTATGGTCTTCGAGACGATTGTTCGTGTTTTAAGGCAGTGTTATTTGTGTCATAGGGATTTAATTGCGTTTTTTTGCAATTTATGGTTTTGGTTATTCTCACTCGAAGGATGTGACTGCCCCCATTGTTAAATCCCGTGAGCTTCTACGGTTTTTACGCCGACAGACTGCAATCCCAGTCTGAGAATATTCACCGCTGCGTTCTTATCCCTATCCCTCTTGGAC
>DATHCY010000159.1:0-6892 GCA_035319305.1 Methanocella sp. | reverse complement strand
AGCCGATAGCGAAGATGGCGGCAGAGAAGGGCGCCGTGCTCATGAACATCATTCCGATGATCCCGCTATATAAGTTTGCCAACCTGAGGGCTCCGGAGTGCTCCGATCTGGAGAAGGCCAGGGCTATCGCGGAAAAATATCTGCCCCAGTTCCGGCTTTGCAGACAGTGCCGGGCGGACGCGTGTGGCGTGCCAGGGCAGGAGAAGTCCGTGTCGCCTGCGCAGAGGGCGATAGGCGGGGAACATTACCACGCTTAAAATTTTATGATAACCCAGAGGCTTTTCCAAGTCTCCACTGGTCATAACTCGTTCATCGCAATATCTCTCATCGACTTTTTTCAAATCTATCGATCACGAATGGCAATCCTTGCAAACCCATCTCCAAAGTGATCGAGGGCAACACAGCAGAGTACTCCTGTACCTCGGCTGCCTCAACGGCTGCGAAGTCCTGGACAGCCCGGAGATAAAATGCGTGCTCTCCAGGCGGCGGATTCAACCGGATCATGCGGTCAAGGCTTTCGATAGCGGAGGCCGATGAGGCCGTCGGACAGATTGCCGGAAGGCTGAAGAGCTTGGGCATCGAGGTCAGCTCGTATATCTACCGGAAAGCGGCTTAGGAGCTGCCGGCATTATAGCGCGTCACGGCTGGCTGAGGTCATCCATATCTCTCTTACCATATGCCTCGAAAAATTGACCGATGATCTCTATGTTACCGTGCATTTCATTCGATCTCCGTGACTTTTGCTTTACATGATCTACTTATCAGCAGGCTTCAATCCGACCACCACTAATCCGAGTCCTGCAAACCATTCCCAGCTGGCGTCCGCTTCGATATTCTCCAGGAGGTATCGTCTTTTCGCCTTTAGTAGTTCAATTAGCTCGCCGAAGTCTTTTTGGCTGAACCCGTACTGATCATTAAACTCTATCATTTTACTTCTTTCGGATATCAGCTCAATTTCTCTTTTTAGTCCCACGTCTATCTGATATCTTCTGAGCTCAGGCAACCACCGCCTATCATCGTACGAAAACCCGTGAGCTACCGGGTAAATGCTGATGTCCCTGAGCCCGCACTCCTCGAACATCTTCGGGTACCGGAAAGCGTGCCATTCTTCGCTTTGCAGCAGGCTGGAGGTCGTGTTTATCTTGGCTTTAGAAATAGCATCCTGTCTCTCGTACAGCTCATTCAGCCTATCGTTACGATCGAACGGATACTCCCCTTTCCAGCGGACTGCCGGCATCCCAGCCGAGACCATCACCGCAGATACCGCTCCTCCGGGTCTGCATACCCTGATACACTCTTTTAAACCGGCCGCTGGGTCTGACAGCACGCCCAAATACGTGTAGCTTGTGACCGCGTCGAAAGAACCATCTTCAAAAGAAAGGTTAAACCCGTCCTCGACCACTAGCTGGGCGACTTCGGATAATCCCTCATCTCTAATCTTATCATTTCCGTAGTCTACGAGTTTGCGACTCAGATCAAAACCGACGATTTCGCCATCCTGAAGGCCTCTTGCAATATACCTGGTAAATACGCCTGTGCCGCAGCCCCCGTCAAGAACCTTATTCCCAGGCCTGATGCGGAGGTAATGGAAATATGCCTCCCTCATCTCAACCGTGAAACGGTACCTCCGAAGCTCCCAGTCATTATAGTTATCGGCGTTTTCCCATAGCCTGTTGCTATCTTTGCCCATGCGTTGGCTTCCCCGTCCTAGGTGATCTCCGATCGATCATGCCTATTGATAGCATCCAGCGAGCAGTTGCACTGTGATACATCGTAGTCGATCTGATCGGCCATGTACTTTTTGCCCCAGGCGCAGAGCAGATCGACGATCGGAATCAGCGAATGGTACCGTTCAGTCAACGTATACTCCACCCGGGGCGGCACCTCCGGGTACACTTTTCTGACTACGAGGCCGTCGCTCTCCAGTTCCCGAAGCTGTCTGGTGAGCATCCTCTGTGTGATGTTCGGCGTTACAGCCGAGAGCTCTTCTTCGATCTGGCTGAACCGCAGCGTCCCATTCCTGAGGGCCCAGAGGATCAGCGGTTTCCACTTGCCGCCGAGGACATCAACAGTCGCCTCGACTGGGCTATGGTAGATCTTATTATTGCGTCTCGTGGGCATGGTATCCCTGCCATTGACCAGGTATACAGATTGATAGTATATATCATCCTGTATTCTGTTCAGGTTAAATATTGCCGGCTTATATCTTGTATGACAGCGGAACAACGAGAATCCGCCGTTATAGGAAGCGTGAAACTATGGATACGTACTTTAGATACAGGCAAGGAGGCATAAACTGATGCCGATCATTACTATGGAAACCGGGCCATTATCGTCGGAGCAAAAGGAGAAGCTGATCCAAGCGTTTACCCGCGATGCCTGCGAGGCGACCGGGCTGCCGCCGGAAGCGATGATCGTGCTTATACATGAGCTAAGTCCCGATTGCATCGGGTTGAGCGGCAGGCCTTTATCTAAAATAAAGCACTAGAGAGACACCGCTATTTTCACTTTTCATTTTTGCTTGTTTCCCAATCCCCCATAAAATCCATATGGTCATATTCCCGGTTTCTTCAAACCCCGAGCAAACTCCTCCGCCCGTTTAAGATCTTCTGCATCCGGCTTCCCTCTGTTCATGCCCCCGATGTATTTGAGGAAACTGTTGGTGTTAAAGCCTTTGCAGCCGAACTCGCCCGAGATCGTGTACCCTTTCGATTGAAGTTTTTCCCGCAGCAGCCTGTGATCCTTGGCGATCTTGGCTTCCCCGGTGAGGGCGGCCGTCGAAAAGAGGAACGCCTTTTTGCCGTCGACATCTGGCAGGGCATCTGCGAATTTCAGCAGGCTTGTATGATGTTTTTCATCGTAAATCCCGGAGCCGAAGCCCACTAGATCGTGTTCCCGGACCTCTTCTGGCAGTATTTGCTGCGGCGTTTTGACTTGTGCACCCAGGACTCCAGCAATAGCATTCGCGATCTTTTCCGTATTGTGGTGATGATACGAGTATACTATCAGCAGCGATTTCATCGACTATCCCATATTCCCTTCTGCCCGCCGGCTGATACGCGCGGCGGATCCTGTCTCCTCGCCCACAGTAATTACGATGTTGCCTTTCTTGTGCCCTTTTTCGGCGTACTCGTGAGCCTCGACTATTCGTTCCAGCGGAAAACTTCGGTCTATCACAGGTCTGATCTTCCCCGCCTCGACCAGTTCCTCGAGAAAAATCAGATCTTCAGCCCTGTACGGGGCCGCCCCGAAGATCACTTTCCTGCTGCTTATCAGCGAAGTCCACACCCCACGGATTATCTGCGATAGCCCTGGATTGGCCAGCAGATAGCGCCCGTTTTGCTTTAGCGATCTGAGGCTCCGTGAATACGGGCTCTTGCCGACCACATCGAAGATGACGTCATAGGTCTCACCATTCCTGGTAAAGTCTTCCCGGGTATAATCGATGACGTGGTCCGCCCCGATCGAACACAGCATATCCAGCTTTCCAGTGCTGTCCACAGCGGTCACTTCTGCTCCGAAGAGCTTGGCGAGTTGCACTGCAAGCGTGCCGATGCTTCCGCCCGCGCCGTTGATCAGAACCTTTTCTCCTTTCCGGACGTTCCCTTTTCTGAGAAAGTGCAGGGCTTCGAGCCCGCCGAGCGAGAGGACGACGGCTTCTTCATAGGTAACGCCGGCGGGCATTATCGCTAGTACTCCTCCCCGGGGGTTTTCCGGCAGGCAGATGTACTCGGCGTAGGCGCCGAAACCGAAGCCGGTGGTGCCAAAAACCCGATCGCCTTGTCTAAAGAGGCTCGCCTCTTTCCCCACGGCTTCGACTTCCCCGGCCAGCTCCTGCCCCAGTATTTTACTTCTCGGCCTCCGGATGCCAAAGCCTATCCGTGCCGGGAGCCATAACCATAGGGGGAACTTGAATTTTCGAATCTCGAGGTCGCCTGCCGTTACTGTTGTCGCGTGTACTCTGACCACTACTGCATTGTCTATAGGAGCTGGTTTTTCCACATCTTCGAGACTAAGGACTTCCGGCGGCCCATATCTCGTGCATACGATCGCTTTCACACATGTCACTTTGTCCCATCGCACTCGTACTCGATCCGGTCTCCCATGTGCTGCTTCCCCCACGCGCCCAGCGTGTCCAGGATCGGCATCAACGACTCTCCCGGCCCTGTCAGGGAGTACTCCACCTTTGGGGGCACTTGGGCGTAGACCTTCCGGGCCACCAGTCCGTCCTTCTCCAGCTCCCGCAATTGCTTGGTCAGCATCTTCTGGGTGATCTCGGGCAGCTCTCCTTCGATCTGGCTGAACCGCAGCGTCCCGTATCGCAGCGACCAGAGGATCAGCGGCTTCCATTTCCCGCCCAGCACGTCGATCGCAGCCTCTACAGGGCAGTGGTATTTCATTTTCAGCGGCATGCTGTTCAATGGTATACTTTTTGATAGTATATAACACTACTGATTGTATCTGCTATAAATACCGTTAGTGTATTATGTATATCTAGCAAGGCGCTCGCTCGCTCAATGAACTGGTGATCGTCCTGCCACAGGTGTTCAAATGAGTAAAATTTCCGCAGGAACCAATGTGTTCACCTATCCCATGCCGGTAGTGCTGGTAGGGACTCAGGCGAACGGCAAAGCGAACTTCATGGCAGAAGGCTGGGTCTCCCGAGCAAATATAAACCCGCCGATGGCCACCGTCGCCATAGGCAAATCGCACTATACCCCGCAGCATATCATCAAAAATCGCACGTTCAGCATCTGCACCCCAACGGCAAAGCAGTTAGAGAAGGTCGACTACTGCGGGATAGCATCGGGAAAGAACACCGACAAGTCCGGTGTTTTCAAGGTCTTCTACGGAGACCTGAAGACCGCCCCGATGATTGAGGACTGCCCACTCTGCATAGAGTGCAAGCTGGTTCAGACCATCGATCTGCCAACACACTACATATTCGTCGGGGAGATCGTGGCCTCCTACGCGGAGGAGCTTTCCCTATCGAACGGGAGGCCGGACATGAAGAAGATCAACCCACTGCTGCTGACCATGCCCGACAATACCTACTGGGCTCTCGGCGCACAGGCAGGCAGAGCATGGAACGACGGTAAAAAATTGATGAAACATCCCTCTATATAGCCCACTATAGATTATATAACCAGGAAGTATATGGCGAGAGGCAGGTACCTGTAATATGTTGTATTACAGGTGTATGCATGCGCTATAAAAAAACCAAAAATTGCGGTGAAGAGCTTTCGATCCTGGGCTTCGGTTGCATGAGACTGCCCGCTACTTCGGAAGGCAAAGTAGACCGCCCACAGGCGATCCAGCTGATCCGATACGGCATCGATCATGGCATCAATTACCTCGATTCCGCATACGTATACCACGGCGGCGAGAGCGAGACGATCCTCGGCGAGGCGCTGCTGGACGGATACCGGGAGAAGGCGAACATTGCTACCAAGTTGCCTACCTGGTTTATAAGGAAACAGGATGACATGGACCGGTATCTCGACGAGCAGCTGAAGCGACTGCAAACCGATCACATCGACTTTTACCTGATCCACGGACTGGGAAAAGATCGATGGGATCATATCACCGATCTCGGTGTAGCGGAATTTTTAGACGATGCCCTTGCCGACGGCAGGATCAGGTACGCTGGCTTTTCCTATCACGACAGCCCGGATAATTTCAAGAATATCGTAGATGGCTACGAATGGACCTTCGCCCAGATCCAGTATAACTTCATGGACGAGGACTACCAGGCTGGTACCGTAGGCCTGAAGTACGCCGCATACCGAGGCTTGGACGTCGTGGTCATGGAACCGCTGAAGGGCGGGATGCTGACGAGACCGGTGCCCGCCATAGACGAGATACGAGCGGAAGCCAATGGGCGCACAGCCGCATCCTTCGGCCTGCAATGGGTCTGGGATCACCCTGAGGTGGACGTGGTCCTCAGCGGCATGAGTACTATAGACCAGCTGAAGGAGAACCTGAAGTACGCCGACGAGTCCAACGCGAACCGGCTGACATCGAGTGAACTGGCGCTAATCGAGCGGATGAGGACAACGTATCGAGAACGCACTAAAGTTGAATGCACCCGATGCGAATACTGCATGCCCTGCCCATTCGGCGTCGATATCCCAGGGTGCCTCGGCATATACAACAACTCCTATATGTATGACGACACTGCGCAGATGAAGATGGTATACAACACGTACATGGCGGAAGGCTGTGCCTCAAAGTGCACCGAATGCGGCGAGTGCGAGGAAAAATGCCCCCAAAGACTACCGATTAGAGAAACGCTCCAGGATATCGCAACCCATTTCGGGAAATAAAATACCTTCGAATAAATAAGGCAAATCGCCTCATTACCAGAGTGAGATCATAGGATGGAGAAACCCCCCTTTTTTTTAGCGCAGGGATTGAATCCGACCCCTTAAGGATAGACAAGTATCTAACATTTAACCCACCCACACATATCAGGTTATAACAACGCCTTAAGCGTCCTACGCAAGTCATGCAAGTACCAGCGGTTGTAAGGCCAGAAACCGGCCTCAACCTAAAGGAGGATTCGCCTATACCGCCAAAACTGGTGGCAAGTGTTTCCCGCGAAACAGGAAACCATAACCCATTCAGGGCATAGTAGTTCGCATAGCAGAGATCATACTAACGGCCTTTAAAAAATTTTGATGCGGGCATACCAGCGTTTTTAGTGCCCGCATCCGATACGACCATCGAACATATTCGTTATATCGTCACAGTTATTGTTGTGGTGGCGTTGTTGTATACGAAGTATCCGTTTCCGTTGGTCATTTGGAAGTTTTTGTCGTCTCCGCTGGCTCCCACGATGTATGTGGTGTATAGACTGGTCGCGGTGCTAAACTTGGAAACTTTGTTGATG
>DATHCY010000158.1:0-2157 GCA_035319305.1 Methanocella sp. | reverse complement strand
GGTGAAACTAATACTATAACAGGTTAAGTAAGGAGCGATGACATATAAAAATGTTGTCCACATCTGAAAGTTTCCGTAAGGCTATCTATCAATATCGGTTTCAGGGTCGTCACTCGCCCCTATAGCCGGCAACGGTCCGTGGATAGAGCATCTGAGTAAGCATGTATATGTTGTTATATACCCGTTGCGCAAACATGATAAGGATGAGAGCCTCTCCGATGGAAAGGATCATCCGCCTTGGCCAGTTGCGGTGGTGGAAGGGACGGGTCGAGCAGATGCGCAGCGAGCATAGGCTCAACTACCTGTTCTGGGAGTGCACCCGCGCGTGCAACCTGCGGTGCCGGCACTGCGGCAGCGACTGCGGGCCGCGACTGACAGGAGAACTCAACACCGAAGAGATAAAGGCCGCCTTTAAGTCGGTCTCCGGCGACTTCGATGCAAAGTCGATCATGGTGGCGGTCACCGGCGGCGAACCCCTGCTGCGCGATGACCTGTTCGAAGTCATGGGATATGCCGCCGGACTTGGCTTCCCATGGGGCATGGTAACCAACGGCATGCTTGTCAACGAGTCCGTCGTACAAAAATGCCACAATTCCGGAATGAGCACCGTGACGGTCAGTATCGATGGTCTGCAGCAAACCCACGAACACATCAGGAGGCTTGAGGGCGCCTTCAATCTGGCTGTCAAAGCGCTGAGGCTCTTCAAAGCCTCAGACCACTTCGCCATCATCCAGGCCACCACCTGCGTGAGCGACTATAACTTCGAAGAGCTGCAAGGGCTCTACGATCTATTCTGCGATATAGGCATCGACGAGTGGCGGTTGCTGACGATCAACCCCATTGGCAGGGCGAAGGCAGACCTCCGATTTAACTTGAGTCCCGGCCAGCTGGTAGGCCTGCTGAACTTCATTGCAGACCGGAGGCGCCCCGGGAAAGGCCTCAGGATCACGTTTGAGGAAGAAGGCTTCCTGGGACCGGACTATGAAGGGCGGGTCCGTGACCATTTATTCTACTGTCCGGCGGGCATCAACATCGCCAGCATTCTGCATGATGGGAGCATCGGTGCCTGCCCCAACCTGCCGGCGTCGCTGACGCAGGGCAATATCAGGACAGATCGCTTCAAAGACGTCTGGGGAAGCAGGTTCAGACAGTTCCGTAATTCGTCCTGGAAAAGAACAGGGGAATGCCTGGATTGCGAATGGTGGCCGCACTGCATGGGCAACAGCCTGCACCTCTGGGATATGGAAACAGAAAAGCCGGTCATATGCCATATGAAAGCGATCCGGGAAGGGACCAGAGGCGTTAAATAAGCATACGATAGAAGAAGTGATGATGTCGATCATCGACCTCGCGAAAAAATACCTCATGCTTGGGCTAATCAGCCAGTGTGTCGTCACGGTAGTTGCCATGATCGTCGCGGTGATCGAGGCTTTCATCGGTTTTTTCATAGGCGTGCTCCTGTCATTCATCGCCCTCGATTTATTTACAGTCAAGTATGGCCCACCACCGACTCCAACGCCAATTCCTACGCCTTCGCCGATCGGGGGTTCCGGACCGACGATCGATCCGATCGCGTTCTTTGCCGTCACCGGTAGTATTATTACTGCGATAGTCGTGCTGGGGTCGCTCCTGCTGTACGCCTGGGCCGTCCTTGGATGGGTCTTCTGGGGCAGCATTATGTATCTGAAGATGCGCGAGAAATGATGATTTGATGATTTTACCCGATCCTTCGCTCGAAATCACTCATGGCTTTCTTAAGTTCTTTCACCTGCAGCCCATTGGTCAGATCACCCCGGGTTCTCTCGATCAGCGATCGAGCCACGTCGGTTTTCTTGCGCAGCCCATGGGTGATCGCGTCGGGGTAATCGAAGGACATGAGCTCTGTGTAGAGCTCATCCATCATGCCGAGATATTCCTCCCCAGCTTCAGGCCGACCGGTACGGATGAGGTCGAGAATATGGCGCCGTAGCTCGCCGATGGTATCGCCGATGCCGTTGAGGTACGCGGCGTAATCCACCTCTAATTCATCCGGAGACGGAGTTCGTCGGCCCTGAAGTGTAGCGCTGAGGATTGATACCTCAACATATTCGGTTTGCGCGTTGCCCACGTACCCAGAATAGTATATATCCGGAAAATCCTTGAGCAGCCCGTTGACCT
>DATHCY010000157.1:0-15519 GCA_035319305.1 Methanocella sp. | reverse complement strand
TGCCTCAAAAGAAGCCTATATCCATTTACTTACTTACTTAGTACTTAGCCCCCGGAAACCACCCTCATCACGTCGATGGGACCGCCTTCCACCATGGAGTCGAAGGCCACAGGAACCCCATTTTTAAAGACGACGACGGTCTCGGGGTTGACTTTCAGTATCCGGAGCAGGTCAAAATAGTTGCTGCCCTCCTGCAGGTCGATCTCGCGCTCACTCTTCCCTCCTGCATGGAGGATCACCGTAAGTCTCAGGGCCCTCACCGCCATCATCTTACTTTGATCATCGATTAATTTATTTATTTTAATTAAGTGCGCTTGCGCTTTTCAGGCGATTCTTCGGACTTCTCGGGCGATGTCTTCGATTCGTACTCCTGGCTTATCCGCTCGGGATGAGCAAGGTCAATTGCGTTGCGGTCAAGCAATATCTTTTCCTTCTCCGTTTCCTTTTCAGCGCCTTTTCGCTCGACATCGCGTTTCCTAAACTTTCCAGGCATGCGAATCACATAGATAATATTGCTCGTTATGAATAATTACTTTGCGCAGATCTAAACAAAATTGGATAGGCAGGATAGGTGAGGCAGGCGCATGGCATAAATTTTAAATACTCATGGCAAGTATCAGGAACGGAGAATTTTCTCAGTTGTGTTGCCTGCCGAGGTACTCTAACGGTAAGGGACTGGTCTCGAAAACCAGCGGTCGAAAGGCCTTAGGAGTTCAAGTCTCCTCCTCGGCGTTTAAGATTTTAAGAAGAGCTTGTGAAAATATGGTTATACGTGGTGTACAGGCATAAGCGAGGCTGTAAGCTTATTTTATCTCTTGACGGTTGTGATGATCCAAAGTCCTGCCACCGCTAGGATGATTGAGACCGCGGTCAGGATCGTGGTCCCGTTGACTGGCAAGCCATACTTTGCTGCGAGGTCGTCGATCGGTGTTGGCCGGTCTGAGAAATACAGCATCGCCAGTATGAAGGTGGCTACAGAACACATGAGACAGGCGATGATACCGATGACCGTAGTCGTCCAGAGCGGTCTTTGGAGGTTATTGTCCGTCGGGTGGCGAACGGGCTTGTGTTGCTGCGGAAGTTCTTCTTCCTGTATGCGCTCTTTCTTGATCTCCTCTAGCTCTTTTCTCAGCCGTTCTTTCTTGATCTCCTCTAGCTCTTTGTGTATCGCTTCATCTCTGATTTCGGCGACTTCCTTCCTGTATGTCTCGATCTCCGCGTCACTCAGCTCTTTCTCTCCCATGCTTATTCCTCAAATAGCAGGCTTAGCGACGGTTCAGGTCGTCTAGCGCCTTTCTCGGCCTGCAGCTCGATCAGGGCATCCTTTCCGTCGGCCAGCGCACTGATCAGACTTCTGTTCAGCCTGGATGCGGATTTATCCGCGCTGATCATCACGGTGCGGCCGCAGATGAAATCGCTTATCCTGAACACCATGCTTGTCTCGTCCGTGAATGTCATCCTCGCAGAGCCCCTGCCCTGTACGATGTCAGTGTTGCCGTCGCAGGTGATCGTCGCCGTGATTATGGCATCATCGTCACTGGCTATGGTCTTAAAGGCCTCTCCGAGCCCGGCCGCGCCTAAGTCGGCGCTTACGGCGATGATGCAGTCTGCCGTCATCGATATTTCGGTTTCTACTGTTATCTCGAATGTCGACGAATGCGTCGCGGTCACGTTTTTATGGCCGCGCGCCCTGATTATCGCTGTTGCCATTGCATCCCATTTAGCATACGGAGGCTATAAGTATTCTGTTTGCCTCAGGAAATGTGGAGAACCATTATGGATAAGATCGAGATAGCGGAGGCAGAATGTCCTTCGTGCAGCCCGGACGAGCCCACGACGCATGTCGTTCTGAAGAAGGGTGGGCTGGTCAAGTGCGAGGAATGCGGCTACGTTCACGCCATTCCCGTTAGGAAGAGGAGGCTCGTCAGGCTCAGGGTCGTCGTCAGCAGGCAGGATAAGTCAAGCACACAGTATATCGAGGTGGACGAGTCCGATATGATCCGCGTCGGTGACGAGTTCGTGGTCGAGTCAGCGGATGAGGTCAGCGGAGTTCGGGTGCAGTCGATCGAGACGAAAACCAAGGCGAGGCCCGATAAGGCGGTCGCAGGCGACATCGACGCGCTATGGGCTCGCACTATCGACGAGGTCGTCGCTAAGATCGCCGTCCAGCACGGCCCAACTACCGAGTCGATCAACTATAAGATCGCTGGCGACCATGAGTTCGAGGTTGGGGGAACCATCAGGCTTCAGGGCTACGATGTATATATAACAAGCATCAAGACACGGGATGGTGGGCATGCTAAACGAGAGGGACAGTTTGTCAGGGCAAAGGATGTAAAACGTATTTATTCGAAGATTATCTCAACCCATCCACGAGCGGGCAGAAGCGGAGGAGGTTTCAGGCTACGGTCACGGAAAGCATATCGTGGGACCGGCAGCGACGACACCTGATAGAACTGCTGCGACGGCAGGGCATCAGCGGCCGGGTGCTTGACGCAATGGCGCGGGTTCCTCGGGAACGGTTCATCCCCAGGGAAGCCGATGACCTAGCGTACGATGACACCCCGCTGCCCATCGGGCAGTGCCAGACCATTTCCGCGCCCAGCATGGTTGGGATCATGTGTCAGCTCCTTGATATTACGGACGGTTGCAAAGTCCTGGAGGTCGGCACTGGCCTGGGGTATCATGCAGCCATCATGTCGATACTCGCGGGCTCCGGGACCGTTTATACGGTCGAACGCATTCCCGAGCTGGCAGAACAAGCCCGCAAGACCCTGCACGATCTTGGATACAATAACGTCAAAGTGTTTCTCAGCGACGGTAGTGAAGGGCTGTCTGATTTCGCCCCCTACGACCGGATCAGTGTGGCGGCGTCCGCGCCTAATATCCCCGACCCGCTGGTAGATCAGCTTGGCGATCCGGGGCTTCTAGTGTTACCCGTCGGCCGGTACATACAGGAGCTAGTGTTAGTGGAAAAGAAGGGCGGTCGGGTCAATACTTACAATAAGGGCTGGGTCGCGTTCGTGCCTATGCTGGGTAAGTACGGGTTCGAGTCAACATGATTGCTCAGGTTTCAGGTAGCTCATCGTAGCGTTCGTACTGCCTGCCAAGTCACCTGAAACCTGAGCAATCATGTTGACTCGACCGCCAATCCCATCCGTTCCCGACCCCCCGGTCGTGCAGTCATCGAAGAACGGTTTTAACGGTACCCCGCATATCCGGGTGTGGTTGTGGGTAACATATGCTGGTGGATCTTTTTTATACGGCGGAAAGCAGGCAATTCAGGGATCTTGTAGCGCGGAAGATCTCCCGGACTTTCGGAGTCGAGGTTAAAGATCGAGGAGTTCTGCCCGTATTCGAGCGCGCGTACAACTGCAACAGGCGACAGTTCAACTCGTATGAACTGCTGGATTACGAGGTCAGGTGTGTCATGTCGGATGCTGCCCTGTGGATCGTGGACTTGGATATGTACTGCGAGAACCTAAACTTTGTCTTCGGACTGGCCATGTTTCATGTGGCGGCGGTCGTTTCCACCTTCAGACTCAGCTCGCCGGAGATGGTGTCTAAGGAGGCAATCCACGAGATGGGCCATGTGATGGGACTTCGGCACTGTATGAACACTTGTGTTATGCGTTTCTCAAAGTCCATCGACGATGCGCTGCAGAAGCCCGAAATGTTGTGTGACCATTGTAAAAAAGCTCTCGGGCACAAGGTAATTGAGCCTAAACTGCCTATATAGCATGTACGGAGACGGTATCGCTGGATGGTAAAGGCACTTATACGCTGATCATGCATCTACAGGATGGTAGAAAACTCCGAGTTGGAGCGCTCGGGGAGATCTATTTCGAGTCCGGCTACTACGCGTATACAGGCTCTGCACTCGGGGCCGGGGGATTTTGCCGAATCCGCAGACACCTCGAAGTCTCGGCCGGATCGAATCGCACCAGGAAATGGCACATCGACTATCTGCTGCCTTATGTGAAGGTGATCTCGGTTGTTACCTCTGCTCGTCCGGAATGTAGCGTGGCAAAAGGCATCGACGCGGTTCTGCCCCGTATCACGGGTTTCGGCTGCAGCGACTGCCGATGTCAGTCACATCTGCACTACTCGCAGACCCTGGAATCGATGACGACTACGGTGAAAAAGGCGCATAGAGTATCCGGCACATTTACTGGCGAACTCATGCCCTGAAGGGGCTATGGCTTCCTGTTTCATAGAATGCTTGCCACCAATTTTTTTTGGTAGTATAGGCGTGATTCTCCTTCGGGCTGAGGCCGGTTCTCGGCCCCTCAATATTACAACCGCCAACACTTTCAGTCATTGCTAATTGGGCGCTTCTGTGTGTCGCTGTAACCTGATAAGGAGTAGAGCGGTTAAGTGTTAAACACCTGATGAGCCAACGAGGCTCGATTCAACGCGGCGCTAAATAATGCAGCTGGGGTTTCTCTTGCTCCGTGCTCGTTAACTATAATTGCTCAGATCCGGTTCAACAATGTACGCTTTGCTTTTCCAACCGCGCAGCGTTTGTATTACATAATCAGCAGATGATCCGAGAAATAATCTCTCAAGTTATATAACTAGGTATTGTATTTGATCATAAAGAAAAATATATAAGCATATTAATCATTGTATAGTTGGGGATATGATTGGTAGCGAATATTGCCGTTATCGAGGATGAGCCAGAGCTCAGGGCCTTGTATCATCTTGCCTTGACATCCGGCGGATACGAGATCGCATTTATGTCAGGACGTGTCGACCAAGCGGTCAGGGCATACGAAGAATGCACTAGAAAGCCAGTCCTAGTTATCATGGATGTACGACTTGAGGATGGCTCCGGGATCGACGCGGCGATAAAAATACTATCTTCGGACGCCAGCGCACGTTTCCTGTTCGCCACCGCCGATTCGGATCAGCTGAGCCCTGTTACAGTAAGCGGCATAGTGGGCATACTTCAGAAGCCATTCTCTCTGAAAGCGTTCATTAGCGCGGTCAACAGGGCCATGATACAGCAGCATCGTATCCAGCCAGCCCATGAGTCGCCCGGCTACGCCTGATTAATAGCATGGCAAGACATGCCACCTATGCTCTATATAGAACGATTAATATCTCATAACCTTGCTATGATTGATCATATCACCATTCATAAAGGCAAGGAGATTACTTTGATAGAGCTATATGTGATCAGACACGGCATTGCCGACGACGCGGCGGAGCACAATGGTAAAGACGAAGAGCGACAGCTGACTAAGAAAGGCCGGGAGAAAGTCATAGGAACCACGAAGTACCTGCGGTCGCGCGACATCGCGCTCGACACAGTCATCTCCAGCCCGCTGGTCCGAGCGAGGGAGACGGCGGAGATCGTCTGCAGGGAGTGCTCATCCCCCAAGAAGATCGCGGTAACTAACCTGCTCAGCCCAGACGGCTCATATTCTGAGCTGATCGCTTATCTTAACCTGCAAAAATCCGATCATATAGCGATCGTCGGCCACGAGCCGTTTCTCAGCGGCTTTGTCTCATACTGTCTTTCTCAAAGCAACCAGCCCTTTCTCAGGATAAAAAAGGCCGGCATTGCGCTGATCAATTGCAACGGGCAAATCAAACCGGGTAAGTGTGAGCTTGCCTGGCTGATGGGACCCAGCCAGATGCTACCAATAGGATAACCCAGCGAAATAATAACAGTTTTACGCCGACCGACCGCGTCACGCATAAATACTACTCCTGTTAATGTACAGGCAATAATTAACCAGGCAGCCACTATGGATTTGATTTTCCCATGACCAGCAAAAAACAGGCTATCATCGACCTTGGCTCCAATACGACCCGCATGATCATCATGGAGGTACTGGATAATGGGGGATACCGGCTTGCTGATGATGCCAGAGCGACCGTACGCCTTGCAGAGCAGATGGCCCCTGACAATACCATCAAGCCTTCCGCCCTGAACCGGGCGACGGACGCCATGAGGCTATTCCGCAGCATCACCGATTACCACCGCGTCACCGGTATTACTGCATGCGCTACCGCCGCCATTCGCGAGGCAGCAAACCAACAGGAAATATTGCGGACATTGGACGAGCGTAGCGGTATCCTATTTAAAGTGCTGACACGTGAGGAGGAAGCATATTTCGGGTACCTGGGCGTGGCAAACAGCACCGATTTCCGAGATGGCATAGTAATCGATATAGGCGGCGGCAGCATGGAGATCACCGGAATACGGGATCGCAAGGTCGTGGAGAGCGTGAGCCTTCCCCTTGGCTCGTTAAGCCTGACAGAGCGATTTATACCTTCGGAAAAGCCCTCCGACTCCCAGCTAAATGCACTGGAAGATTACGTAAAGCACACGCTCAAGTCCGTGCCCTGGCTGCATTCCTGGGAAGGCAGCGAAGTAATAGGCATCGGCGGCACCTACCGAACGATCGCGAAGGTCCACCAACGACTGGTCAACTATCCGTTCGACGAGCTCCATAACTACGTAATGAGCCCGGACGAGGTCGCCTTCATCTATAACAACCTGAAAAGCTCGAAACCGAGCGATCGCCACAACGTGCCGGGACTGACCCGAGACAGGGCGGATATCATCATCGGCGGCATGGCTGCCATCGTCATCATGCTCAAGCTCCTCAAAACGCCCCGCATACGTATTTCCACCTATGGCCTGCGAGAGGGCATTTTTTTCAGCACCTTACTCCAGCCTCCCGTCGCAGAGAACGTGCTAGCATTTAGCGTTGATAATAAAGTGAAAATTTACGGGCTCGACAGCACACACTCCGGACAGGTTGCCAATCTGGCCCTATCATTGTTCGACGCCATGCAAGAGGTCCATCGGCTCGGATCCGATTCCAGGCAGATCCTCTGGGCCGCAGCCTGGCTGCATGAGTCCGGGTACCTCTATAACTACCATAACCGCTACAATAACACGTTTTATAATATCATGAACGATACCATTTTCGGGCTCACCCAACTGGAAACCTACAAAGTTGGGCTGATCGCCGCATTCTACGGGGCTGGAGGCATTAAAGGCCGCGACGGCCTAGTCTCGATGCTGGACAAGGATGAGGCGAAGGCGCTTCGTAAGATGGGTGTACTGCTGGCGCTGGCCGACGCGTTCGATCGTCGCCGCAGCGGCCGGGTGCTTGGCTTGGATTGTGCCATCGATAAAAACACGGTTAAGATCCGGCCTGCGTGCAAGGATGACTGCTGGATTGAGCGCAAGAGCGCGGAATCGGTCAGGCCTCATTTCGAAAAAGCGTTCGATCTGACGCTGGCTATAGACACGCCCGAATAACTATCCCCACAAGCCATATCACACATAGGCTATTTTTCAGAAGGGAATCACGATATCATGGGACCGCGCGCAATGTGATAGCCCTCACGGCTTTAACTGTAGGATTTTCTCCACCATTTTCTCCACCCTACGCCCAAGATCGTAAAAAGCCCACCTGTTTAGCCGTAGGAGCAGTCACAATAATTAAGTATTTAACACATCTGCAATAATGCTGTTTTACATGAAAAAAGTGCGCGGCCTAGGGCTTAAAAAGAACTTTTCGGGCCGGCTGTACATCGTGGAAGGTTGCGATGGCTCCGGCAAGAGCACGCAGGTTTACCTGTTGAAAAAATGGTTGGAGAGCCAAGGGTACTTCGTATTCTTCACCGAGTGGAACTCCTCCGACCTGCTGAAGACCTATACCAAGAAAGCCAAGCGCAAAAACCTGTTGACCCCGACGACGTTCAGCCTTATCCACGCATGCGATTTCGCCGATCGATATGAAAAGCTGATCCAGCCCCATCTTAGGGCAGGCCATATCGTGCTGTGCGATCGGTATGTCTATACAGCTTATGCCCGGGACATCGCCAGGGGTTGCGATCCCGAGTGGCTGCATAACCTGTACAACTTTGCCGTCCGACCAACTACAGCATTCTACTTTAAGGCCCCTCTGGATATCTCCCTAGGCAGGATCCTCACCGGCAGGAGCGTGATCAAGTATCATGAGGCCGGCATGGATCTGGGGTTATCCAAGGATCCGGTAGAGAGTTTCAAACTCTTCCAAGGCATCATCAAGGAACAGTACGATAACATGGCAGAGGAGGAAGGCTTTATCATTATGGATGCGACTAAGAGCATCGAACAGCAGCAGACGGAGATGCGAGCCATCATTGAAAAAACGCTGGTAGGATACAGGTCGCCCATCGACCTGTCCAGGCGACCGCAACTAGTCTGCGGAGGGGATTAGCATGACCGACGCAAATCTGTTGTTCTACGGCATCGGCCTTCCCTATCTAAAATTGAGCAAAAAATCCGTGCGTGGTAAACTAATAGTTATCGAAGGCGCGGACTGCTCCGGGCGTTCCACACAGGTGACCATGCTGAAGGAGTGGCTGGAGGCAAGTGGCCATGCCGTGCTAGACACGGGGCTGCGACGCTCCGGCCTGGTGGGAGAGGCCATCGACGAAGCCAAGAAGGGACACACGCTGGGTAAAAACACGTTGAGCTTGCTATATGCGACCGATCTGGCTGATCAACTGGAGAATAACATCATCCCGGCGCTCAAGGCCGGCTACATTGTGCTCGCCGACCGATACATTTTCACCCTTATGGTACGCGACCTAGTCCGAGGAGCCGACCGTGAATGGCTGAAAAAGCTGTTCGGATACGCGCTCATCCCCGATCATATCTTCTATATGAGCGTGGATACCGACGTGCTTCTCCACCGGGCGCTGCTCAAATATGGGCATCTGGACTACTGGGAATCTGGGATGGACGTTTGTCTCTCCAGCGACATGTTCGACAGCTTCACCAAGTACCAGTCCCAGATCAAGGACAAGTTTGATGAGCTTGCCCAGGAATATGGGTTCGACGTGGTGGACGGTTCGAAAAGCGCCGAGGAGATCCATCTCTATATGCGGGACAGTATCGCCCTACTGCTCAAATCCACGGAGAAATCTCCGTTAAACATGGCGGTTCCGAAACTGGCCTCGGCGACGATCCGCACTAGGAAGACAAAGTAAACGAGCGGTCGCCCATTCAAGAACCGAGCTTTTCCGCCGTGAAGCTCTCAAATTCAGGCGCTACTCGTGACATCCTCGTTGGGTTTCTGTGCTACCCCACGGAAGCCTAACAAGGGGGGGAACATCAAACCCCGCCACACAACACACTCCGGAAACCCTTGACTTCGTAAACTGGCCAGCGTTCTCATGGGAGCGCTAACCTGCGGTATGGTATACCTGATCGGCCGGGAGTTCCTTGGGCATAAAACGGGCTTTGCCGCGGGGATAATACTCGCGCTGTTGCCTACGTTTATTGCACACACCCAGGTGGCCACGCTTGAATCTCCTCTCGCCATGTTTTGCACCATAGCCGTGTACTTTTACATGCTATCGTGAAATACGAGAGCAAGAACCTTTTCATAGCTTCCGCGCTCTCCTTCGGCCTGGCCATCAGCACGAAGGTACAACGGGCTGCTGACCCTGCCTGAGAACCCCTCCTATACCAGTTACTATACACAGGGCAGACACTACATCTACCCGTGGCATAACGTCCCTCAGATCATCAACATGACATGCCACTTTTCAACCGAGCCTTACATGATGATGGATGAGGACGGCACATTTAACCCCGTTGTGCCAGACTACGTGATCATCAACCAGAAAATGACCGAAGATAAGAATGTCACGCTGGACGATACAAGCTATGCGATCGTATACCAGGCAACTGTACGTGGAGCGCCGCTGACCCAGGTGTATAAAAGGATCCCTTAACGGATGAGACGATATGGTTCGGAGCGTGTCCCAATTGCTGTAAAGTTCTAGGTAACCCAAGATCATCGGAGAAGCCAACTGGAATTTTACAGCGAAATTTGCGCGCACGTGGTTTGAAGTACCTGTTTACTCGGGAAACACGATCTTTATAGTCGTGCCATTACCTGCCGAAATATTGATCGTTCCCTTAAGCTGATCCGTCAGTATGGAGACTAGCTGTATGCCGAGGGAAGTGAGCCTGCCCATGCTAAAATCGCCGGGCATGCCGATGCCGTTATCACTGACGGTAAGAATGTAATTATTGCTCTCGTAGCGAACGCTAACACGGATCTCCCCTTTTTTATCCTGTGGAAACGCATGCTTATAACAATTGGTGATCAGTTCGTTAATGATCAGCCCGCATGGGACGCCCTTCTCTAGGCTGATATATATGTCCTGTATATCGCTGGTTACGCTGACTTTTTCTTTATCACCGCCGTAGGCAATATACACGTTTTCGACAATCCCATCCACGTATTCTTTCAGATTGATACGGTTTAGGTCGTCCGATTGGTACAGTTTTTCGTGGATCAGCGCCATCGATCTGACCCGATTCCGGCTCTCCACGAACAGCTCCAGGTCCTTATTATCAACCACTTGGCCCGACTGGAGGCTCAGCAGGCTTGAGACGATCTGCAGGTTGTTTTTGACACGGTGATGCACCTCCTTGATTAGCACCTCCTTCTCCTTGAGGGACGCCCTCAACCGGTCCTCAGCCTGCTTGCGCTCGGTGATGTCCAGGAACGAGGCCACGCTCTTTGAGGTACCGGGCAGTATGGCTATATTGAGCAGCACATTTTTCACGGCGCCATTTTCGGCGATCAGGCGGATCTCATACCTTCCCGGTATTGTCGTTGGGTTATCGCGTCGAGCCCTGTGGTATTCCGAGGCTATTGCTATATCCCGAGGATCGATGAAGTCGGTGATCTTCCTCCGGCCTACGACCTCTTCTATTTTATAGCCCAGGATCTTCCCGCATTCTGTATTGCAGAATGATATTGTCATATCCTCCTCCACGATGGACATGGCGACCAGCGCATTTTCGAAGACCGTGCGGTACTTTTGCTCCGCCATCGCCTGCATTTCCTGAAGGCGCTTTCTTTCGGCGATCTCGCATTTAAGCTGGCGGTTTTTCTCTGCCATGATCTCCAGCTGTGTCTTCACCAGCTTCCAGCTGACGTAGAGGCCGATGATGATCGTCAGGTATCCGACGATCCGGAGGGCGATGAGGGCGTTGCTCTGCGAATCTGACATGCCTAGAATGATCATGACATGGGAGACGAAGTAAAACAAATATGCGATGGAGATAAACCGAGCTACCTGGTTTTTATTCGATAGGTACACCATGTACCCGACGATAATGATGATCAAGCTCAGCAGGGCGTTGATTATATAGACGGGATCGGCGTTGATGGCCACAAACCATCCAGATGCAATCCTGCTTTATCTCTTTTCTGATGGTCCCCTTGGGCATATTAGTCACGGGCAATAGCCAAATAGACATGAGGCGTATCACCAGATGAGATGCTAAGAAATACGGTTAGTTAGGTTATGATCGATATGGAGCCAGATAGAATCTCATACCACGAATCTGTTAGAAAAGCCTACGGGCGGATAAAGAAAGATGGGATAACCAACCTCTGGGATCGCTATGAGGCGCAGGGAATGGGTGGCGATCCCGATCGGCGCTGCACGTTCTGTCAGTCCGGCATGCGCTGTGATCTATGTTCAAACGGTCCCTGCCGCGCTGATGTGGGGCGTGATAAGCGCGGCGTCTGCGGCATCACCGGGGATGGTATGGCCATGCGCATGATGCTTCTTAGGAACGTTATGGGCGCATCCACATACCAGTATCACACGGATCAGACGATACGGACGCTTCGTGAGACGGCGAGGGGGAAAACACCGTACAGGATCGTGGAACCTGGCAAGATGAAGGCTTTTGCGGGCAGGCTTGGAGTTAGCACGTCTGGTGTCGACTCCGAGATCGCGCTGCGTCTCTGCGACTTTTGCGAGGCAGACTTTAATACACACCTAGAGCAACCGAGCAAGATAGTCGAAGCCCTCGCCCCGCCAGAGCGAAAAGCGCTGTGGAAAAACCTGGGGATATTCCCGGGCGGTATATACGCCGAGATGCTGCTCGCGACCAGTTCCTGCCTGACCAATGTGGACGGCTATTACGTTAGCCTGGCGCTCAAAGCGATGCGAATGGCCCTCGCCATGGGATATCAGAGCCAGATCGTCAACGAGTATCTGCAGGATATATTGTTCGGGATACCTAGGCCACACCCCATGAAAGTGGACCTGGGCGTGCTGGAGCCGGATTATGTTAACATCCTGCCCAACGGACACGAACCATTCATTGGCTTCGCCCTGGTCCAGCTCGCCCGACAACCAGAATGGCAGCAGAAAGCGAAGGCCGCCGGCGCAAAAGGCCTCAGGATCATCGCATGCATCGAGACCGGCCAGGAGATGATCCAGCGATGGACCATGGACGATGCGTTCTACGGATTTACGGGCAACTGGATCATGCAGGAGCCTGTGCTGGCCAGCGGCTGCGTGGATCTGTTTGTCAGCGATATGAACTGCTCAATGCCGATCGATCCTCTCTATGCGAAGAAGTACCACTTCAAGATGATCCCTGTCAGCCCGTTGGTCGCGTTCGAAGGGATCACGGACCGGATGGACTACCTGCCGGAGCAGGCCAAAGAACAGGCAGAGAAGCTCCTCCAGATCGGCATCGACAACTTCCGAACCCGTCGAAAATCAGTTGAACCGCTTACAGGGCTTCCGGTGGCTACAGCAGTCGTCGGCTTCTCATCCGAGAGCATCATAGAATCGCTCGGGGGCACCCTGGAACCGCTGCTGGGCGCCATCAAGAGCGGGGCAGTTCGTGGCGTTTGCGGCATGGTATCCTGCACGACCCTGAGGGATTACGGCCAGGATGTTCATACCATCAACGTCGTTAAAGAGTTGATTAAACGAGACATACTCGTGCTCTCCATGGGCTGCGGAAACGGGGCGGTCCAGGTCGCCGGGCTTTGCGACCCAGAGGCTAAAAAGCATGCAGGACCCGGGCTGAACAAGATCTGCACAGCACTGGGCGTGCCGCCCGTCCTCAGTTTTGGTACGTGCACAGACACCGGGCGCTGTGCTGACCTGATCGGGGCGATCTCAGGCGCTTTAGGCGGGGTGCCCATCCCCGATCTGCCAGTAGTAGCTGCAGCTCCACAATACATGGAGCAGAAGGCGACCATCGACGCCGTCTTCACGCTTGCCCTCGGGCTCTATACGTATGTGTACCCCGCTCCCACCGTTACAGGAGGCCCGAACCTGGTCAAACTGCTGACTGAAGACCTGAAAGGAATCACCGGCGGCTGCCTGAACGTGGAGAAAGATCCGGATAGAGCCGCAGACCTGATGCTGACTCACATCGAGACAAAGCGTAAGAAGCTGGGGATCTGAGATCCTCTCAGATTTTTTTTATCCGGACGACGGTCTCGGTCCTGGGAGTACAGTTGCAGCCCGATCACCTTGATCCAATTCTGAGATACCGCGAAGAAGGCCCTCTTGACAGCGCCATATTAGTCACCGCTCACGGCCTGAAGCAGTCCGACGAGCATGAGAAAAGACAATAGGCCTCTGATCAGCGAATAGATCCGATACCGGCCCCATACCTTCCGGTCTCCTTTTCTCACTCCCCACCAGATCAGCAGCTGGGCAACTATAATAGACGAAAGCGAGGGAGCTTACGATCTCGGGCCGCGGGACGGAGAAAACCCATGCTTTAGTTGGGATGGGTCCGTCCTTCAAATCCATCATCGCAAACCATTTACTTATGATCTCACATCAGGTCATTGCGCACTTGCATCTGTCTGGCATTAATGCCAGAGGAATTGCATCCTACAGAATTCTTCGGGGTTTCTGATACGTTGAAGGACTAATCGGGGGGTGCTCGTCTGCGATCGTTGCCGATAGTACACTTCGATTGCAACAAGAGGAGGATTGTTGCAAAGGAGGGGGGCTGACACCTCTAAGCGGCTCCCTGGTACGGACTGTAGAACCTCACAAGCTTTAGCTGTGGGGTGTGTCAGTAGCGTATGTATCCTGTTTGTGTCATTCTTCGGGAAGGCTTCTGCCGGCAGTGTGTCTGAGCCGAAAAGGGCGGCCGGTGCTATATTAGCCGTTGAAGCCACTCTTCGGAGCTGGCAGGCCGCCCCATAGACGAGCTAGAGGTCAATCGCTAGCGGGTCGAAGATCCAGAAAATTGGCGTTCTGGATGATCGCGTTCTGGTCGAAGCCGGGGTTGCTGACAATTGGCTATTTGGCTGTAGTCGGGTCGCAGCAGACCCGCAATGGCCGCGATCAGTTGGTGGTACCGGGGCGACGATCCCGCGGAGGGGGGGGATAGTTGTTGTCAGCTCCACGTTCGGTTCAGTGTCGCGTTGGTCTTGGCTATGTCTTGGTATTCCATAATTATTATGTGTTTATCGGGCTGACATTCTAAATCTTGTTGATCGCATTGGTTGCCCGCCTTTCGAACGGCGGTCGTTCGTGGGTCGTCTGCCTGCATATGTGCATGTCGTAGCGTTTCTTACAACTCGACGTATGAATATGGTGGGATTTCTTGGGGTAGGATGTGCTTGCATTACAAGCTGTGCAGAAACGCAGATACCTCTTCGGCAAATCGCCTATTCTCCGGCACGAAAAATGAGTGGCCTCCGTCGAATGTGATCATTCTGGAGCTATTTATACTATTGTGCATTTCTTCTGCCAGCCAGCAAGGTACGAGTTTATCATTCTCTCCGTGCAGGATGAGGGTTGGTACCATGATCTGATCTAGCCTATCGTTGCAGTCATAGCCGCGCGATGCCTTGAGCTGCCGGAGGAATGCGCTGTATGGCTGAGGGTATTTTTTCAGCGGATGGTTCTTGATTCGTATCCAGAGCCTAACCTGGAACGGTAGACTGGTGCCGATCGCCTGTCTCGCGTAGGTCGAGGTTAGGATCAGGCTTTTCACCAGTTCCGGGTGCTGTAGGGCCAGGTCAAGGGCGATGCGTCCGCCCATGGAGATGCCGAGCACATGAGCTTGTTTGACGCCTAAAGAGTTAAGCAAGCCCGCGGTATCCTCCGACATCATCTCGATCGTGTAGGGGCTGTCGGGCTTGTCCGTACGCCCCACGCCCCGGTTGTCGAACGTGATCACCCGGTATTTTAGAGAAAGTTCTCTGATGAGACTCCGGTTGTCCTGCGAATCGCTTCCGAGTCCAGCGATCAGCACTAGTGGGTCGCCCTCGCCGTACACCTCGTAGTACATGCTGAGGTCGTTGACTTTCATGGATGGCATCGTCGTCCTCCGCCATGCTTGTCATAGTAATCTGCCACGGCTCTGAACGCCTCTTTCGGCTCCCAGGGCATGTCAGGGTACGTCGTACCGCGCCTGTCGCTATAGGTTTTCACTAGGCTGTAGCTGGCCATGTCGAAATCGTGTGGTGGATCTTCGCTCGTTGTCAAATGGGGCGAGACGAAGGTGAACACAAAGGTGCCGAAGATGCCCGCGGCGTCGAAAATGCCCAGCATGTCGCTCACTTCCCGGGCCTGTACGTCTTCGTCCCGGATAAAGTCCTCCTTCACCCGCAGCGAACCCTCCGCGAAATCGACGATCGCCCAGCCCCAGCCTCCGGCGTTTTCCGCACCCCTGTAGGTGCAACACCCGAACTCTCC
>DATHCY010000156.1:0-3065 GCA_035319305.1 Methanocella sp. | reverse complement strand
GCTTCTGCAGCTCGTGGAGCTTCTTGCAGCCTTCCACCGCCATTTCCAGTGCCGTGCTGAATTCATCGGTCGTTAGGTGGCCATCCATCTGGCAAAGGGTGACTTCGCCGAACTGGTTTATCGCAATGGGAAGGTCAGCCTGACCGTAGTTATCTTCATCCTTATTTAGATCAAGCACCAGCATATCGTCGGCCTTGCCGACTGCGCACGCCGATACCAGGCATCTCATAGGTATGCCAGCGTCAGCAAGGGCTACGGATGCGGCGTTTATGCCCGCTACCCGGGTTCCTGCGTCTGCCTGAAGGATCTCCACGAAGACATCGATGGCTGATCTGGGGTAGAGTTCCTTGAGGACGACGGATTCGAGCGCCTCACGGCTGACTTTGGATATCTCGATGCTCCTCCGGTCCGGTCCGGGTCTCTTCCGCTCCTCCACAGAGAATGATGCCATGTTATACCGGTAGCGCACGATCGCGTTCGAGGCCTGCTGCAGGTGCCTCGGGTGCACTTCCCTCGGTCCATACACGGCAGCCATCACCTTGTTGCCGCCGAACTCTAGATAGCAGGAGCCGTCTGCCCTTTTGAGCACTCCCGCCTGGAACTTGATGGGACGTAAGTCGTTTGGCCCTCTTCCGTCCAGCCTTTTCCCATCAACTATTAGTTTCTCTGGCTTACTCATTTTGATTCCTCATAACTTCAAGCTCGTTTTTCAGATAGTCCTTGATTTTATCCGTCAGGCCTGACGTGTGTGCCTCGCGCTCGATCTTGAAGATGGTGCGGATCGCGATGTCCACGTTCCTGTCGCTACCTTTGACCCATATCCTTCCGTTCTGTCCTACGAATATGCTGCAGTCCAAGTCTTTCATGAGCATTTTAATCATGGAGCCGTTGCGGCCGATCACTCGCGGGATCTTCACATGCGAGATTTCGATGACTCTGCCCTCTTTTAGGATTCTCAGATGCTCCTCTCTGAGGGTCAGTTCGACCTTCATCGATGGGTCGACATCGGCCACTTTTGCGATGATCAGTTCGCCCACATGGAGATATTTACTCATGTTGTTCTGGTCCACGCGTTCCGGGTATTCGGATACGTGGAGCAAGCCCTCGTAGGGGGAATTGATGTCTGCGATCCAGTTCGAGTGGGTCACATCGACGACCTTTCCGATGACTAGATCGCCCCGGGCCGGAATGTACCTGCCCGATAATGGGATGACTTTGATGTTGCTCCGACGGTCGACCAGCCCGAAGCTTGCCGCATATACTTTGCCATCCTGCACATATGTGCCGTGGCTGGCCAGCTTTGGATCCTCTCCCAGTATATCGCCGGGAACAACTAATTCCTTTTCTGCCATTGCTATTCCTCTCGGTCAGTCAATCAAGGTCGAATCAGCGAAGCAACTTTGTCTCCGCCTCGCCCTTGCTTAACTTATTGATGAGATCGTAAAATTCGGGTTGCATTCCCGCCGGTATCTGAACGACGCCGATCCATGTGCCGTTGTTTTGCCACTCGTCCCGCACCAGCTTGCCGAAGGACGAGATCTCCCCGAATGCACGTGGCGCATAGTTCGCAGGTATCTTCACAGCGATCTTGACCTCCTCGAAGCGTATGGGTATGATGGGCCTTATGGCCTTCATTACGAGATTGACGTTTTCCTCGATGGACTTGGTTAGATCGACGTGAATGCCCGCCTCTTCCATCGCCCGCTCAATGCGCGCTGGCGGGTGGGGGGCGGAGGTCTGCGGGTTGATCGCGTTTCTCGAAATAAAGCTGACCACCTGGCGTCTCTTCTCCTCGAGCATTCGGTGTCGCTGCTCGGCGGTCAAGTTGATCTCGCCCTCGTTGATGATCTTGCGGGCGATCTCCAGTACGCTGGTGGTGCCAAACACCTTGATCAGGTCCTCTTCAGGTACCCGGTCGCCTCTGGACGCGTTGGAGAAAACGTCCTCCACCGCCAGGATGTCCTCGAGCTTGATCGGAGCGCCATGCTTGAACTCCTGCGCGCCCTCGGGATCCACCAGGATCTCGAAGTGCTCGCCGTGAGTCTTCAGCCTCGCTATGACGGCCTGATCAAGTGTCACCATGCAGATCACTCTTCTCGCTCAGGCCTGGCGACAGGCTCGGCCTCGGGTTTCTTGATATCCGCCTTGCTGATGTAGTCCTTGACTTCGCTTTCGGTCAGCTTTCTGAACCGGCGGGTCTCCGCGTCGATAATGCCGATCTCGATGGTCGGGATCTCGCCCTTTGATTCCATGGATTTATAGAGCGCCTTGATGCCCAGGATGATCGCGTCATCGAGAGACATGTCGCTATTGTACTGGTTTTCCAGCATTTCCATGACCGTATTCCGGTTGGCTCCTATTGAGACCGCCTTATACTCATACAGCGCACCGGATGGGTCGGTCTCGAAGAGCTTCTGGCCAGAGTCGTCGATGCCGGCGATGAGCAGCGCACTACCATACGGCCTCATGCCTCCGTACTGGGTAAGCTGCTGTATATGGTCCGAGATCTTTTTTGCCAAGATCCCGATGCTAATCGGCTCGTCATAGGTAACACGGTTGATCTGCGCTTCGACCCTGGCACGATCGACCAGTGCGCGGCCATCTGCCACTAGACCGGAGGCGACCGCTCCGACGTGGTCATCGATCTTGAAGATCTTCTCGATTGACTCGGCCTCAAGCAGCTTGGTAGATATCCGCTTGTCAACCAGAAGGGCGATACCATTTCTGGACTTCAGGCCCATGACGGTCGCCCCCCTCCTGACCGCCTCCTGAGCATAGTGAACCTGGAACAGCCGGCCGTCAGGGCTAAAAACGGTGATAGCACGATCATAGCCCATCATCTGTGGTGTCATCTGCTGCATACTCTATTTCACTCCTGTCGATTAACTATTATATCATAAGAGGTTAGGCTGATATAGCGGGTGTTTCCACGTTTCAGCGCCTCCCTGTCGTCCGGGATAATGTCAATTTCTTCTCCCTTCCTCCTCACTGCGGTCCCGGACAGGTTGTTTCCATTGCGAATTTGCATAGAAAGGATATTAGTCGAAGCTATGTTTTCTGTAACA
>DATHCY010000155.1:0-2980 GCA_035319305.1 Methanocella sp. | reverse complement strand
GTGATCGGCAGCGACAGCAGCGCGAAGGAGCAGAGCGGGTCGTAGCCAAGACATGCGATCGCGATCGCCGCCAGCGGTGTAAAGCCCATCGCTATCAGCAGCGGAGGGAATAGGGTCGGGGTAACCAGGCCCAACGCCGTGACGAATGAGCCGAAACCCATTCCCACAAACAACGCCTTTTCTTCCTTGGTGCCGGCGACGTTATGGACCGCTTCCGATATCCGTTTTAGCGCGCCAGTGATCTGCATAAGGAAGACGAGAAACATCGCGAACACAATAGCGACGGCGATGCCCAGCGACTTAAGAATCCCCATCTCGATCCCGCCCACAATAAGGCCGACGCCGGTGTGGAAATACCACCACGCCAGAAGAGCGGTCAACGCAAGCGCCACGACGACCATAATAGACCCCGATTTTTTAAGCAGTACGATCCCCAGAAACACCACTATAAGAGGGAGCAAAGAAACCAATAAACCAGCATAATCTATAGCAACCATAGTTAGACTCCATCATCTATCTTCTAGTTGTTTTTAATTAAAAGGTCGAGGTAGAATCTATATATACCAGTGTAACTTGATTGTACGTAGCTATATGGAACAACACTTCGACGAGAAGGCGCTATCCAAGCTCGGCATGCTCGGGCTGACAGAGTACGAGGCCAAGGTCTATCTGACCCTGCTCCTCAAAGGTTCAGAGGAGGCAAGCAAGGTTTCCCGACACTCTGGCATCCCCCGGCCGCATACCTACTCGGTACTCAAGTCAATGCAGGCACGCGGACTGGTCCTGATCCTCCCCGGATCGATCAACCGCTACCAGGCAGTACCGCTCGATAAAGGACTGGACCTACTCCTCAGGGAAAAGAAACGGCAATTCTTATCACTGAAACAAACTAGGGACACATTACTCTCCGAGATCCGACCCCACGAAGCCATTCCATCGGAAGGCCAAGCGATCATCATGCTATATCACGGCAACCGGAACATCTATCGGCTGATGGACGAGATGTTCCAGCGATGCGAAGACCAAGCAGAGATCATCACCACATCGCGCGGCATAGTCCGTTTCAACAATTATTTCGCTGATGCGACCTCCCGGCTCAGCGGCAAAAAAATATCGATGAAGCTCATCGCTTCCATGACACCCGAGATAAATGAGACCGCACTTAACCTACCCCGACTGGTAAAGCTGCGACGGATCGACACGCCGCCCCCGATCAGGTTCGTGCTGATCGACGGGAAAGAGGTTTTGTTCGTCGACTATCCAGAGGACCACCTCACAGCCGAGACCGGCAAAGAGACCGGCATCTGGACCAATCAGAGCAACATAGCCGGGATGATGAAAACACTATTTAATGAAACCTGGAAAAATGCCATCACCTATAGTTAACGAGCATGGAACGAGAGAAAACCCGGTCACTTTAGCGCCTCGCCGAATAGAGTCCCTTTGGCTCAGGTATTTGGCATTTAACCGCCCCCACCCAATCAGGTTATAGCGACGCTCAGAAGCGTCACTCCGCAAGGACTGAAAGTACTAATGGTTGAACTGGAGCAGGAACCGCCTAAACCTGAAGGGAGGATTACGCCTGGAGGATTACGCCTGGAGGATTACGCATATACCAATCCATGGGTGGCAAGTGTTTTTCCTATGAAACAGGAAGCTGCAGCCCTTAAAGGCATGATAGTTCACCCGGGTAGTAGGCTAGGGCATAGGCTGAAACCCCCCAAAATGACTAGGGCATGATGCATGGCCGTATGCCCCCTCGTAGGCGGCAGGTTTTTATCATCCAACGCCCACTTCAGTCTCTGTCATGCCTGACGGGAAACTCAGAAAGGACGTGAAAATCGGCGTCACAGTGGATATTGTACTCAAACAAGACCAGTCGACGGGAAAGCTAACCCGTGGCATCGTCGCAGCGATACTCACTAACTCCTCCAGCCATCCGCACGGCATCAAAGTGAGGCTGCGGGATGGCCGTATCGGCAGAGTACAGGTTATTATTGATCAAAACCATTCGTTTTAAAACATCAAGACAATAAGACAATTTTCCACATATTTTTTTAAAATACCACTTATTTTGCATTTTAACCAAATTCAACCGTTATTAATGGCAGTTATCACTACAATATTCGTAATTATCAGCGTTAATAGAATTATATTGATTAAACTCGCCTGATTCCAGACATAAATCTTTTAAACTAGTACAGAGTATGTATCCGTAAATTCTGCGGTAGGTGACCAACCAGATGATGAGAACATATAAAGATATGCCGAAAATCAAGATGCCCCATTCGGCGGAAATCAAGATCAGCGACACGACGATCCGCGACGGATGCCAGATGCCAGGCGTGGTGCTGAAGAAATCCCATAAGCTCAGGATCTTCGAGCACCTCCACGACATGGGCGTGGAAAAGCTCGAGACATTCGTCTATAACACACGGGACAAAGATGCCTGCAGGAGCATGATCGACTATAGCTACGAGTATCCGGAGGTCACCGGCTGGGCTAGGGCAAACCCGTCAGATATCGACGAAATCCTCAAGGTCGACGGGATCAGGGAAACAGGCATCCTAATGTCGGTATCTGATTCCCACATTTTCGATAAGATGGGCCTGAAGAGCTACGCAGAAGCCGAGAAAAAGTATTTGACGACGTTGCAGTATGCGGTGGACCACGGGTTGAGAACGCGGTGCCACATCGAGGATACCTCCCGGGCCAACTATGATTTTGTGTATCCCTTCGTGGAGAAGCTCCTCGAGATCGACCCCGACACGATCCTGAGGATCTGCGATACGCTGGGCTATGGCATGCCGTTTCCGGAATGTGTAGAGCCGTATGGGATTCCGATTACGGTCAAGAAGTTCAAGGCCATGGGCGTGAAACACATAGAGTTGCATGTTCATGATGACTTCGGCATGGGTGTGGCGAACACGATGGCCGGTTTCTGGTATGGCGCTGACTGGGCCAGCCTCACCTTCCTGGG
>DATHCY010000154.1:0-10115 GCA_035319305.1 Methanocella sp. | reverse complement strand
CTCCCAGGGCAGTTGTGGTGCCTGCGGCGATGGACTCGCCGATCACCAGGTACTCGGATTCAGAAGCCATGACTGCGCCAACTTTCTTTGCATTTTCGATGATCTCCCTGACATTCGACACAGCCTTTCCCGTACGGATGTCTTTGCCAGGGGCGTTTCCAACCCTGAAGTGAGGGATGAGCGGCGAAATACTGATCCCGGCATCGACATAGAATTCTCTGAAATCCGACAGTGTAACGACCGCCCGGGTGATCAGGCCGGGCGTCGGTATGAATTCCGGCGTCAGGGCCATCTCCCCCAGCGTTAGGATACGTCCCGTATGAACCAGTTCCGCGTCAAGCGGGGGAGTATAGGGGGTCATTTCGGGGCTTATGCCAGCCGCCGTAATGCCTGGTATGAGCGCCGTATCTGTGTTGCCCATTAGCAGTACGTACGAGCCTCGTCCCCTGATCTTTTCCGCGAACTTTTCTGCACCATTAAAGTAGGATATACCGTCAATAACCATGAGTAGAACCTTCCGGCTTGGTGTAGTAAGCCCTTAAGATAAATAAATCTTGTTATAAGACAAGTAAATTTGATCGTCTGTTGGCCGCGTACCTGGGCCACGTGATCGATGAAAGCACACATTTGTCCAGCCATGCATCACATCGATATGGGAAAGGGCGTGAAGCAGAGCAGGGCCAGCACGAAAGCCGCTGCCGCGACAAATATCCTCAGCCTACCCACAGGCTGAGCATCATCGGTCGGCTTTGGGTGCGGAGCCCGGCCCATAAGCATCGTCAACAACCCCCAGAAGATCCAGATTTCTCCAGGCTGGTTCAGCACAAAGGTGCCTATAGTCCCTAATGCCATGAGGGCCAATGGTAGGACCCTAGAAATTTTATCAGCCCACTCCCCAAATATCGCCCTGAAAACGTGACCGCCGTCAAGCTGGCCGACCGGGATCATATTCATCACGGTCACTAGCATGCCCACCCAGCCGGCGAATGCGATGGGGTTGATCGTCGCCATAGTCTGAGCAGGGTGTAAGACCCATGCAAGGAAGTCAAAAAGCAAGGGCGTCTGGATCTGTATGAAGGAGCCGCCGGATGGATCGATGGAAGGAGTCGGCAACAAGAGCCCGACGATCGTGATGAGGATGGATACGAAGAGGCCTATCAATGGCCCGGCGATGCTCACGTCGAACAGCGCTTTTCTCGTCGGCACCGGGCCTTTTTGCATGATGACCGCGCCCAAGGTGCCAATGGGCGATAAGGGAAACGGGAGAAAGTAGGGCAAAGTTGCCTCAACACCATACTTCTTCGATACTAGATAATGGCCCAGCTCATGCGACCCCAGCGCCAGCATGATAGCTACGGCGAACGGCAACCCCTTATAAAGCTCTAGCGGCGCAGCCGTCAGATCAACACCATACATCATCGCGCCTACCAGCATCGTCGATAAAAAAGTGGCCACGGCAAGCATAGCGTTAACCCATATCGGCTCCTTACGCTCGGGCGCGACCGTCAGCACATACTCGCCCAGGCGATGTTCAATGAAGATGGATTTTTTCTTCGCCCGGAAGTGATCATACACTTTGCCATAAAATACGTTGGAATCTACCAATGGCTCCCCAAACAGGCGAGTATTGGGGCCGTCGTCCTGGATCTCATAAACCCTGAAGACCTGGCTCACCGTTGCAAGGTCGTCGTTTTCTATCATGATACCTCGATGGTACCAGCAGTACCATCTACTGTAACTGTATCGTTATCCCTGATGGTTTCCAGGGGATCTTGATCCAGTCGATCCACCATGGGGATGCCCGAGATGATCGCGCCCACTGCGACTATAGGTTCTGCACGGACATTGATCATCGCGACCGGCGCGACACCATTCTTCATCAACTGGTAGATAACATACGACCCTACCGTCGAGCCCTTGCCGCCTGGGAAGATCAGCACCCTACCCCCCACATTTTTTCCGTAGAGTGGGTGGCCTTTCTCGATGACAATACCAGTCTCAGGATCCACGCCCCCAAGGAAGGACAGCGTATCCCGCGAGACTAGGGCCGGGCCAGCAGCCCGCCCGCCACAGACCCGGTGGCCTTTGACGATCATTCAGTCACCTCCTCTACAGGCAGTTTCGATACAATCCTCAGTGGATCCGAGGATGGCATCGACGCCGCACATGGCAGGCGTGTACTTCAGTGCCTTGCCAGAATTCACCATCATGCACCGGAACCGGTTTGCGGCGGGGGAAACAACCATGCATGTATCGTAGAGCACGTGTATCCCATGGCTCCGCAGAGCGGCAATGAGCTCCGGGAATTTTTCGCCCATTCTGCGCCCTGTGCACACCCAGACATCCTTCCTGACATTGCGACCATGAAGCAGGCGTAAGATCTCTTCCAATTCCTCCTTAGAGGCGTGGGGACACCCCAAGGCGATGATATCTGGATCGGACCTCCTTCCCCTGACCAGCGATCTAAGCGTGCCCAAGTCGACCTCCACCCGGGCCCGAGGCAGGAAAACACGTTCAGGTATCTGCCAGTCATCTTCACTTTCGAGCATCTGTCGCTCGATCTCCACCCTATCCGACGGCAGGACATACTGCTCCGGCGTAACATGTAAAACATGGAATAAGGCGACAGCACCTGACGCAGCGAGCGCCGCGCCCAGATGCTTCAACTCATCCTCCGTTGGAACGGCCTTGAGCTTGAAGATAGGGATACCATCACCGATCTGAGACCCGGTTACGAAACCGAGCGCGCCATACTCCGCCCCACGCAGCGGCTCGTCGACCTTGATCGTAACGGTAGGGTACCTGTTCTCGGACAGGTGAAGACCGTAGTACGGGGTCCTGCCTATCAGCGCAGCAGCCAGCGCCGACGGACCTCCCTCCCGGTTCGTCCTAGCGCCGACCACAGAATTCGCAAAGCAGACCGCCGAAGACTCAGACCAAGCGAGGTGATCGCCGAACGCAGGCCTTTTCAGGTAGTAAGGCGTGCATGTACACTCCGGTATGATGCCCAGCTTTTCGTAAGCCCTGACGATCTCCTCCTGTTTCGTTGCAAACCATGGATCGATGCCCATCCGGACGTACTCCTCCCGGTCCATGCCCATGGGGTTAAGTACCGCAGGAACCCTGACGGTACCCTCCAGATCCCTGATCCACTCCAGCCCCGCATTGCCGATCGTCTTGTAGGAGACGCCCGCGATCTGCGCACTTTTAATAGGTATAAGCTTTTCCGCATCGTAAATCTCGCCAAGCGCCACGAGTATCTCGATCATCTTCTGCAGCGTCGGGCCCTGCTCACCGTTGTATATGCGCTCTTCCTCTCTAGTCAGGTACATGAGAACCCCTGTATTAAATAAATAGGATAAACTCGCTTTTCTTTTACTCGCTGCGTCGCACTAATAAACTTTTTGTTTACTACAGGATGAGCTCGCGATAATATTCCCCCGAGATAAAGATATCTGGTTCCCGCAAAACAGATCGATCGATGACGGGCACAAACGGCTTCAGAGGAATGATCAGGGCAATAGCTTCTCTACTATTGATATTCATTATTATAGTGGGGATCATCAGCTACTTCGATCTCATGAGCTATACGGCCACAGGACATGAGATCCTGCCGGCCGATAACGCAAAAGGCATGGCGCTCATCGTCTACGACCCAGGTATGATGGGTATGGGCGCGAAAACAGCACACTGGATGGGACACGATCTGCAGGTCAGAGGCTACGAGGCTAATGTCTCGGGTATCAGAAGCGAAGGCATCCAGAACGCGACGGCATATGATATCATCATTGTCATCGGGCCTACATATATTGGCGGCACTCCAGGCCCTGTTAGAGGATATCTGGAAAAAGCACAGTTGAAACCCGACGCCCGGATCGGAGTACTTGCGATCCGGGGGCTGAAAGGCGACGATGCCAGTGCAGGAATGCGAGAGGTCCTTGAAAATAGATCGATCGCCGTTAAAGTGAACGGCAACATCGGAGCATGGGATACAGATGCCGAAGAACAGAGCTATGCCTTTACATACAGCCTGCTACAATAATAAGCCTACATACAGCCTGCTACAATAATAAGCCCCAGGCGATTTTTAGGATAGATGGGTGCAGGGGTAGCGAAACCCCACAGCTTTAGCAGGATGGAGCGTGCCCAGCACGTCTATCGGTTACCGGCAGACTGTTTACGTTGGGATACTGTTGAATGTATTATCAGACTGGGGCTACATACAGTCCGTCGGTTAAACCCATAGAAGCCCACAGGCTTCAACCGTAGGAGTAGTCACTACGAACGGTATTTTTGCAGGCAGATTGCCCGGATAACATGAGGAGGGGGGTGATCGACCACCATACTCATCGATCTTTTATCGGAATGGAACCGTGGGGTGGAGGAAACCCGGTTGTTTAGCGTGGAAGGGGAAAGACCATAAAAGCCCACGGTTAAAACCTCCGGAGCCGTCACTTAGGTACCTCCTGACAGCCCATATTTCAGAAGACTATATATAGAACTACAATCACATAACAGCATCAATCTTTATCACTGGAGGCATTTTTACATGGCACAGCAAGCAGGACAATCTTACGTCATGCGCGAGGGTAGCCAGGTTACCCGTGGCTATGAAGCACAGACCTATAACATCATGGCGGCTATGGCCGTTGCCGGCGCAGTCATTTCGACCTTAGGACCAAGGGGCATGGACAAAATGATGATTGACGGAACCGGCGATATCGTCGTATCCAATGATGGGGCGACGATCCTGAAGAAGATGGACATTGAGCATCCGGCAGCTAAGATGATCGTCGAAGTAGCCAAGACCCAGGATGCCCAGGCGGGCGATGGCACGACTACGGCAGTGGTGCTGGCCGGGGAACTTCTCCGCCAAGCAGGTATGCTCACGGAAAAGAAGGTTCACAAGGCATCCATTATCAAGGGCTACCAGCTTGCGGCAGAGAAGGCACTGGAACTCGTAAGAGAGATGACCATCAACATTTCTGATAAGGATAAAGCTATGCTGAAGAAGATCGCCAGCACCGCGATGACCGGCAAGGACACCGAGAACGCCAAGGAGTTCCTGAGCGATCTGGTGGTCAGATCCGTTGCGGCCACCATGGAAAAGGATGCCGGCGGCAAATATTACGTAGAACGGGAGAACTTGGTCTTCGAGAAGAAGACCGGTGGTGATGTATCCACCTCCAAGATCATGGAAGGCGTGCTCGTCGACAAGGGACGGGTAAACTTCCAGATGCCCGCACGCATGGAAAACGCGAAGGTTCTGGCGATGGACATCGGCATTGAGGCGAAGGACACTCAGTTCGACGCCGAGTTCAAAATTAAAAAGCCCGGGGAGTTCAAGCGGTTCTCTGACATGGAGGACCAGCAGATCAGGGACCAAGTAGATATGATCGCGAAGATGGGAGTCAACGCGGTCTTCACCACCAAGGCCATCGACGATCTGGCACAGCATTACATGGCAAAGGCAGGCATCATCGGGCTGCGCAGGCTCAAATCCTCTGACGTCAAGCGGATCGCTAAGGCGACCGGCGGCAGCCTAGTCACAAGCCTCGCTAACGTCACCTCCAAGGATATCGGAACTGCCGGCCTTATAGAGGAGATCAAGGTCGGTAAAGACGAGATGGTACTGATCAGCAAGTGCAAGGAAAAGAAGATCATCTCGGTCATTCTACGAGGCACCACCGAGCACATCCTGGATGAGTACGAGCGCGGCATCGACGACGCCCTACATGCGGTCCAGAACTCGATCATCGACGGCAAGATCGTGCCCGGCGGCGCTGCGGTCGAAATCGAGCTGAGCCTGCGGCTGAAACAGTACGCGGGAACCGTTAAGGGAAAGGAACAGCTCGCCATTGAAGCGTTCGGAAACGCGATGGAAGTCATCCCCCGGGCGCTAGCATCGAATGCAGGGCTGAGCCCACTGGACATGATCGTTTCGCTGAAGAGCAAACACGTCGGTAAAGAGGGCGTAAACTTCGGCCTGGATGTGTACCGAGGCAAGCCGGTGGACATGCTCAAGGAAGGCGTCATCGAGCCTCTCCGGATCAAGACCCAGGCAATCCAGAGCGCATCGGAGGCCGCCGTCATGATCCTGCGGATCGATGATATACTAGCCGCCTCACAAATCAAGAACCCCGCCCCAGGAAGCATGCCAAGCATGCCCAGTATGTAAGCAGAAGTTTGCAAAATAACCTTTGATCATGGGCGACTGCGCCCATGATGCCATCTTTTTCTTATGGTTAAGATAGATCATAGTATTCCCGCGTATGCGGTATGGTGGCTTACAACAGAAATTGTTTTCATTTCATAATCCATTGAAGGCCAATCAGCTATAGAATGTTGTCGCTATTACTTTATCAACCGTGTTTTATTTTGGTGTCTTATAGTTTTAGGGGAGCTTATTCGCGTTTAAGACCGTGTATTAGTGCCAATTAGAGAATTGATTGTGTCTTTGTAGTTTGTGGTTTGACCGTGAGCTTGGAACTGTTCGAGTTTTAGTGTCACTCTAAAAGTGTTTTGTGTTTCGTACTACCCCACTGGAACCCTCAGCAAAAGGGAAGACTGCACGACCGCCCATACAGGTACAGCCACCATAGCAAACACAGGAGGCTATCGGCCTGAACTCGAGTTCGCATCCGCGAACTGGGTCGTGGAATTGATGCCATCCTCGAAGACTATGGTAGCATAACTGAAGTTATAGATGACCCTGCTCACATTCGGGTTGGCATGGCCGGTTTTATTGATATATATGGTATGAGCGGTAGTTTCGATCTTTCCGAGCTGCAGGGCCTGTCCCTGCGATAAATTGTAGTATGTTGTGTTATTCACAGCCAGCTGATTGTAGCTCTTCTCCAGCCGATCGTAGCTAGTTCTCATGTTCTCATTCTGGACGCCCAGCGCTGCTATAATAATGATACAGACGATGCACACTCCGATAAGCAGGATGATCAGCTTGGATACAACGTCGTTATACCGACGAATCTTCTCGTCTCGCCTCCGCTCCTGGCTCTCCTTCAGCTTCTTCAGCCAGTTGTGCATGTGCTCGGAGCTCTGATTCGAATCGCTATCCATGGGAACCTGCCGTTATTTACTTTACGCTTCTGTCGTATATATTTTCTTGATGTGTATAAATCGATCCGATCGATCAGCTCATGCAGGGACTGCCCTACCGAATTTCGAACATGCGCGCCAGCGTGTTGCTGGTGATCTGAGACAGCAGAATCGAGTTTGCCAGGCGTTTTACGATTATTTCGACCTCCCTTAGCCTCAGGCAAAGCTGGTGGGGCTCAGCGCGTCGGAGGTGATCGAGAAAATCATGGATAAGTATAGCAAATTCCCGGGGATTATACGAAGGGCGGTCGGTTCCTTGTATCTACATAACCATTGTAGACAATCGATACATCAGCGGTTTTTATACTCCTCGAACTCTTGCATCTCTGAAATGATCGTCCGGTACTGCCGGATCTCGAGGGCCCGAGAGTCAATACAGAACAGCATCCGGCCGTTTAAGGTCATGACACGATCGTTGATAGTATTGATGAATTTGAGGACGGACTCGAAGCTGTTCCTTGTGATGAGATACTCGATACCGTCCAGCATGATAAAACCATTTTTCGCTTCCGTCATGAACTTGTAGATGATGGAGCTTAAACCTGCGAGGTTGTCGGGTTTGATGCAGGTCTCCCCGGTCGTCGCGTCGCTACCATTTAGCCATATAATCGGCGTCTTAGTGAGGCCATATTTCGCCCTGATCCGGCTCGGGTTTTGCCGGGTGATACACAGCCCTGATACACTGTGCCGAACTTGATCGGAAAACACATCCATATGGTTACTGCCTTTGCTTTTATCGAAGAAGTAGATCACGCCCTTCTCCAGATGGTACTCCTGGGATTTATCGCTGGCAGCTTCGGTGATCGGTATAATGTTGAATCCTGTGATCTCCGAAAGATCTTTTAGCGTGATAATAAAACCGTTTGGCACCTCCCCATATGCGAACCTTGATATTGTGATATTGAGCGAAATCCTGATGCGATCCTTCCTCATAAAGTCCCGGATGAAACTCCTCTTCCCGGTGAGAACGATCTCTTCGCTATCCGGCAGTAGGGATTTAAGGTTCATGCCTGTAAACTCCTCCATGTCATATTTGAAGAGCTCGGCGGTCCGCTTATTGACCGACAGGATATTGCAGTGCTGGTCCATAGTGATAATGGCGTCCGGCGACTCGTTGAAGATCTCAGCCAGGAAATTTTTCGTGGCCAGCAGCGCCTCTTCCATCTGCCTGCGTTCGGTGATGTCCTCCATGATCGCCATGAAGTGCGTGATGATGCCGCTATCGTTCTTCACCGGTGATATCACCACGGACTCCCAGAACAGCTCGCCGTTTTTATTCTTTGTGCTGAACTCTCCCCGCCAGACTTTGCCGGTTAGGATCGTGTTCCACAGCTTCATAAAAAACGTCTGGAGATTTTTTCCCGGTCCGAATGAGACGATATAGTTCTGGCCTATGACCTCTTCCGAGGAATAACCTGTGAGCTGGGTAAACTTAGGGTTAACATACTCGATCTTGCCATTTAGAGTGGTGATCACGACGGCCGCAGGGCTTTGCTCTACGGCCCAGGATAGCTTTTTCAACTCTTTCTTGACCTGCTTGTCAACCGTGATATCCTGGCTGATCCCGTGCATTACGACGGGCTCTCCACTCTCGTTAAAATTGATATCGCCCAAGCCGTATAAAAATCTGATAGAACCATCCTTCCTGACGATACGGTATTCCAGATCGAAGGGCCTGGACCCAAGGACGGCGGCCTTTAAAGCCTCCTCGACAGAACCCCTGTCATCCGGGTGAATGAGGCTCATGACAACTTCATACGTAGGCTCCCTTTCACCGGGGGTCATGCCAAATATCCGGTACCGTTCATCCGACCATACCTGTATATTATTCTTGATATCCCATATCCAGCTGCCGATATGGGCCAGTTTCTGGATCTTGTCGAGGTGGTTCTTATTTTCCAGCAATTCCTTTTCGTTCAGCTGAAGCGCATGCTCCAGCTCCCTGATTTGTTGTTTAAGCTCATCGATCGAGGCGTCCACGGCCTTTGTTGATCGAGTATCCGGGCATATACCGTTTGCAGCATGAATGAAATCTCGTTTTTCTTCCATATTACCTGCCCTCAAGCTTAGGATACCCGTCAGCTGCCCTGCGATTTTTAGGGATATCTGATATAAGTAAGCGGAAAGTAGCTTATAACATTTTTGTGATTAATTTGAAATTACATAAAGTCAATTACCAACGACTAAAGTCATGGGCTTCCTCCACCCAAAGGCCTCGAGATCGTGAAGTCACCTTTATAGTCCTGACTCAACTCAAAAGGGCGGACCACATGACTCTGCAAGGTTTCCCGCGCGGCGACAGTCTAAAACTCTCCAAAAATGACCGTAGTGATAGAAGTCATATTTTTTCTATGTAAAAAACTTTCCGATATCTGCCGATCCCGAAATGATTATGACGGTTCACATGCATACAGGACATATTAAGCTGTATCAACGGCTTAAAGGGGTAAGAAAATGAACGTCTCAGAAATTATCACAACCAGATTCGAGAGCGTCGACATCAAAGCTACATTGCAGGAAGCGCTCCCTCTGCTCAGGAAGACGCACAAGCCGGCAGTACTCGTGTTTAACGGAAAAGAATATGCTGGAATGCTAACTGAGAGGTCGATCGTAAGCTCAATTAAGAATCTAAAGACAGGCATCAGCGGGATGGTCAATAAAACGCCAAAGATTACCCCAAACACTACCATCTATGAAGCCTCCCGGCTGATGGTAGAGAACCAGCTGCGGCATTTGCCGGTATTTGATAAGGCGAAGGTGATCGGCGTGATCACGACCGAGAGCCTGATGCAGAAGGCAGCTGAGACGGAGTTCGGCAGGAAACCAGTCTCCACCATCATGAGCGAGAATGTGATAACGCTGGATGAGGATGATCACGTCGGCAAGCTAATCAATGTGATCCGCGAGCATGGCATTTCTCGGGTTCCGGTCATGTCCGACGGCAGGATGGTTGGTATTGTGACTATGCACGACCTGCTTCAGATGATCGTGCCCAACAG
>DATHCY010000153.1:0-8824 GCA_035319305.1 Methanocella sp. | reverse complement strand
CTCCCTGATCTTATCCCTCTTCTCATCATCCATCTGCAAAAAGTTCCCGAAAAATTTCGCGTGGTACTCCGTCAGCTGATCGACGGTCATACTTTCCTGCGATACGTGGTCGAAAAACCTCACGTTAGGCTTGCGGCCCATGCTTATAAGCAGGTTGAACGGGTAGGAGACGTTGAAGTCCTTTTTATCCGGCCCCTTTCCTGCCAGTATATTCCACAGGTCGTTCCTGATACGGGACTGCTCCTCCGCGCCGAAGGTAATGTAGCAACAGGTACGGGTCGAGTACTCCTCCATCTTGAGGAGGTCGTCCGGACCTCTGACCGCTGGAGATAATGCGGTAAAGACCAAGTCGAACAGATCAGCTTTTATAAACTGGCTCCAAGTCGATTGTAGCGGCCGAATGTTTCCTAGCCCTCTGCGGCCGGCTTCAGCCATAAGCGTGGAGAGCATACCGCTTGAGAAGTCCAGCGCTGTGACTGACGCCGCCTCCGGCGCGAACTGGAGGGTGTAAGTGCCGGGTCCGCAGGCGATGTCCAGCACCCGATCGCCTCTTCGGAACGCCATCTCTCGGGATAGGTAGCCTACGATCTCCTGGTAGAAAGCCTCGTCTCTCCTGACTCTATCCAGGTATTGTCCGGCCTCCTGGTTCCAGAACTCAAGCCACTTCCCGTCCTCAGGCGCTCCCTTCTCCATGAACGAGCCACGCTGCGACTCGTTCCATAGCGTTTTCCAGTCCAGACTCATCATACACAATCACCGATCAATTTGCCACTACCAGTTAGTTATGTTCTCTCATCGAACAGGGAATACAACAGGTCGTGCCTTCGATCTCCACAGATCTGGAGCGTGCAAGCTTCTCCCCACAGTCCGAGCAGATAACGAAGCCTTCGCTTTTTTCGGTAGCGGGTATGCGAACGACCGCCCGCCGTACGATAAGCATGTCTTCGTCAGTCATCTCCATGAGGGTGTCGGCCACATTTCGATTGATTTGATCGTACTCTTCGGCTTCCTCTTTGGTAGCTTCGCTGGAAGCGAGCTTTTTCCGCAGCTTGTCCCATCGTGGGTTGATGTTTGAGATCTCGATCTCGGGCTTGACCCAGATCCTCAGGGCTTGGCCGGACTTGCGGTTTATGTATGTAAATGCGCTCTTGCCGACATCGAATACCGTCAGCCTGCCGTTTTCTATGGTGCATCCCGTCACCACCTGTACCGCATCTACAGGACATCTACCGGTTTCGCCGATCACGATAAAATCATCGCCATTAGTTATTGCCAGCTTGCTCATCGCTAGAATTGACATGCGGTAGCCGAAGATTATCCCTGGACATGTATGCCCGTGGTATCTTTCCACGTCCGAAAAAGAGGGTATATCTGGTGTGATGCCCTCCGCACCATTGATGCTTGTCATCTAATCGCTCCTATCTCCTAATGATCTTTAGATGATTTAAAATTATTGATGAGCATTTCACTACTGTTTAACAAAATATATAAATAGTGGAAGCCCATTTACCAGTAATGCTCATGTGACAAGCGCCTTGAAAACAAGCCTTACAGGAGCGTATGATGGCATAATCACGTCGACGCCACCATTATCTACTTACCCTTGACAGGCGGATGAATGATGCGACAACCATTATCTGCGGCCACTGCACTGATTCTATTTATCGCAATATCTGTTGCGGGCTGCACAACAGGATCACAGAATTCAGGGCATACAGTAACGAACGCAACAATAGTATCGCCTTCCGCCCAGAACTACACGATCGAGATCACCGGCGGGATCAGGTCTCCAGTTACAGTTACGTATAATGACCTGGAAGCCATGAACCGGACCACCATGAAAAACGCGACCATGATCAAGACCGGCAGCGGCGCAATGGTGACAAGCGACTGGACAGGGGTATCTACCATGGATATCCTTGCAAAAGCTGGGCTGCCGGCCGGGACGTCTACCATCAAGATGTACTCCCCTGATGGCTATGTCATGACATATACCACTGATCAGCTCAAAGGTACGATGCTTGGCCTTGAGAAAAACGGCACCACCCTGAACGCCGATGTGAACGACAATAACCCAATCCAGCTGGTGGCTCCGGATCAGACAGGCCATGAGTGGATCAAGGTGCCAACAAAAATTGTAATAGCAAAACCATGACCGAATCCACTTATATCGGGTCATTGATTGGACCTCGGAAGGATATGGAATGAAATGGGGGTGCAGGGCTCTTGTCTGCAGATTATTTATCATGTCCGTGCTCGCGGTCGCACCGGCATTCGTGTTCGGCTGGGCGTCAGCTGGTATGATGTATAGGGATACCATGCCTGGAGAATATGGTATTAATGGGACAATCCTGCTCACAGGGGACACGCCAAAAGACCTCTTCATACCGGCCCATAACATTTTCAATCTCGAATGGTCTGAAGTTCCATCGCTTAAGAACAGGAGCGGGATGAGATCTGTATCAACCGGAGTGCCGCTGAACAGATTTCTGGCTGCCTATGGGGTAGCGAACTATGATTCGCTCGTGATTTACGCAGACGACTACGAGGCGGTCATCGAAGCGAGCGAGGTGACGGATGAAACGATCCTGGTTCCCGATGATACTTCGGCACGCCTGGTTAGCGGCAATCTGCCGGTATGCTCATGGGTGAAAAACATCAGGTACATCGTGGTCGTGGGCAGCGGAGCCGGAAGCACAATCCTGCTTAATGGCCGCCCAATTTCATACGGGAGCATACTAGACGATGGCATTACTACACTGCCTTTCGCCCGGAGCGACGCGGGCTTTGTGACGGGAGGCCGGGAGTTTGACGTCGAAACAGGAGGCGTAGCTGAGGGCGTCACGATGAAGGATCTTCTATTCGAAGAGGGCTACACCGATTTCTCGGATGTGACCGTTTCAGGCGGCGGAACTACGGAGCATTATAACCGGACGGAAGTGCTCTCAGGCAGCCTGTTTCTGACAAGATACCAGGGCGTGGTCAAACTGGCTACCAATAGTACCCTGCAGCCGGAATGGAAAACAATCCACACAATAGATGTGGTATCATGAGGATGAAAAAACAGATCATTGTCGTTCTACTTATCCTGATGGCTATGATGGCCATATCGGGCTGTGTAAGTGCGGGTAGCAAAAAGGCTTGGTCTTTCACGATCGAAGGTAACCTGTCGCAGATCGTCAATGATACGTTGTACGATCGACTGATCAATTGCAGCCAAGACAGCGATGGGATAACTGGCATCCCGCTGGAGATCTTTCTGTATTACTATGGCGTTTATCCGGTGACATCCGTATCATTTGGCGGAACGACGTACAACTGGACGAACGTGGCTCTGAGCGCCGATCAAGATCGGGTCGTTCTAGTTACGGAGAATGGCAGTATCTACTTTAATGGAAACGTAACGCGTGTAGGTAATGTGGATGCGGGGGTGACGGCCCGTCCGGGGGTTTCGACGCTTGATATTAAGCCTTCAATATCCTATGCGCTGGGTATAGATAAGACACGGTCAGGCATAGTTCCGTCAGAAGAACGACAGGTCGTGCTAGTATACATCGACGCTTTTGGATATCAGCGCTATGAAAATTCATTGCATGAGGGGCTGATCGCTAACATTTCGTCGCTGGGCGAACCCATCAAAGCGATCTGTGAGTATCCATCTGTATCACAGGTCAACGCCAAAGCCATGGTAACCGGCCTGCCTGCAGATCTTGTCAAAGGAGATTTCCGATCCTACAATCCCTCAGGGGAGACGGTGCTGGATGTGATCAACGATCAAGGCAAGAAGGCCGAATGGGTGGATGGAATCACGGCGCCAGTGAGCGTCAACAGTACTATCTATAATATGGATGCCAATGGCAACGGCACGGAAGATGACGAGGCAATGGATGCCGCAGTAAAGGAGTACCGGAAAGGAGCCGGTCTCATCGTCGTCCACTTAGACGATACTGACTCCTCAATGCACCGGTACGGTCCTTATTCGCCGCAGGGTAAAGCATCGGTCAAGCTGGCCGACGCTCTGGTAGGCGAGATGATGAGTAACATGAGCACGGGCACGGTGCTGATAGTCTGGGCGGATCATGGCTGCCACCAGTCCGGCAACGCTGGCGATCATGGCACGCTGCTGCCCGATGACATGTATATACCCATCTTTGTCAGGCGCTTTTGATCACTGCCAGAGTAACGGATGGTGTGATCTTCTGCAATCCCGAGTTTTTATGTTATCGTTCAATATTTTTCACACAGTTGTTAAACATAATTGATATACTGAATGATAAAATTAAACGAAAGTATTAAATGAGATTGGTGCTCTTACGTTTGTATATCTGATAGTCGGATTACCACACCCACATCTGGCACAACAGCCAACACAATAAATAAATAGCTAGCCCATAGGGACGCTTCCGACAATCAAGGCGGCAAACTCCTCATGATAAAGACGAAATCGGCGATTACCATGGCGATACTTTCGTTGCTCTTCACAGTGGCCATATCAGGATGCTTCACCGCCCACGAGACCGCAGAACAGACAACAACACCAATGACCACTGTAACTCAGAAGCCTTCCGACAGCCTGAAGGACGGCCTCCGCGACATCCCAAATTACAGCATCGTCATTACTGGCGGCAACATCTCGCCAGTCACGCTGACCTACGCGGACCTGCTATCGATGGACTTCGTGGACACAGGCAACGTCTCAAAGATGAAAATGAGCGGCAGCGGCATCGAGACGACAGCCGATTATGCGGGCGTGCCGATACCAGCAATATTAGCCCGTGCTGGAGTACCATCAGGCAACAATACGTTTAGGATCAGTGCACCTGATGGATATGAGATGGACTATTCGCAGACACAAATTGCCAGCGCCATACTCGGCCTGAAGCAGGACGGAGCCCCTTCTACGGACGACGTAAACGCTAAAAACGCGATCGTCCTAGTCATGCCCGGACAGCGCGGACCCATGTGGATCAAGGTGCCGACAAAGATAGAAATCGTCAAAGCGTAGGCGTTTCCATTTTAGCCTGCCGCCCACAAAAACGCCAGCATTCACTCAGGTGACTCAACATGAGATCATGTAAAATCACAGCCATATTAACTGTATTATTCGTATTGCTCGCTACATCAGCGGTACTGGGATGCACATCACCCAGCCAGTCAGCAACTCCGACGGCCACTCCCGCGATTACCCCAACAGCATCGACAACTATGCCAACAAATGCCTCCACGGCCCAGACATGTTCCACAACTCAATCCTCCGAACAATCATCAACGCTCTCAATCAATGGAAATGTTAGCAGCCCACTTACGATGTCAACGGCAGACCTTCAGGCCATGGGGGTAACCCATATCAACTATACGCTGAAAGTTCACGGAAATACCACCTACGTCGATTGCGATGCAGTTTCCCTGAACAAGGTGCTGAGTAAAGCGGGACCGTCCAGCAGCGCTGCGAACATCATGTTCATCGGTGCCGACAATTACAACGCGACACTACCCCTGACTAATATCACATCAGATAATAATACAATGATCGCGTTCACACAGGAAGACGGACTGCGTGATTGTTTGCCGAATGAGACATCCAAATACTGGGTTAGGAACCTCACCGCCATCAAGGTGATGTAAAATGGCCGAAAAATACTATTTTAGCACAAAAAATCTATTGACCATAGCGATCCTGAGCCTGCTCGGAGCGATTCTATCGACTTACGTTGGCTACGTTGGGCAGACTTTCGGCAGTCTAACCGGAATACCCTTCGGAGGACAATTATTATCAGGCATGCACATCTTCTGGCTTGTTCTCGTGCTGGTCCTCGTGGACAAGAAAGGATCAGGCGTGCTGGCAGGAACCTTGGATAACATCGTCCAATTCCTGCTGGGAAGCCATATGGGCATCTATGTTTTACCCGTCGGCATCATGCAAGGCGTCTTCGCCGAGCTCGGCTACTGGCCGCTCAAGAAATACAGGACCCTATCCCTGGTGATCTCGGGAGGTCTGAGCTCCTTTGCCAATGTTTTGGTGATGCAGGTCCTTCTGAATAGATTCGGCGACATTTACATTTTCGGGACCATAAGCATCTTCGCCTTCGTATCAGGCATGGTACTCGGTGGCTGCCTGGTGATCGGCATCGTCCGGATACTGCAGGACGCCGGGGTTGTCAGCCAGAAAGACGCGACCGAGAAGAAAGGCTTCTACTCTCTCTATAAAGTGACCGCGATCGTGCTCGTCTGTGCATTTATCCTGCTGGCGACCGCCAACTTCGTCCTGCCTCAGACGAATAGCACATCCGGCGGCGCAACGACAAGCTACATGATCAACGTCACCGATAGCTCTGGACACATGAAAAAGTACGACGTGGTCGCTCTGAAAAGCAACTACGTGACCATTAATGCAACGTTCAAGGGCGCCCAATCGAGCTACACAGGGATCCCTGTCAGTTACCTGCTGAAGGACTCTGACGCGGATAAAAGCGGCACCAGCGTGACGATCACCGGAAACGACGGGTATTCCCAGGCCTTCACGCTGTCCGAAATTACGGGCAACAACCTGGTGCTCTACCCGTCCAATAAGACATATTCGCTGGCGGCGAGCGGGTATTCGCCTCAGCAGTGGATCAGGGATGTGGTCAGCATCAAGGTCAGCTAATTGTGTGAGCAAACGGGTGACATGATGGAAAGCAGCACGCAAAAAATAGTCTATCCTGATCGGGTAGGCTGCACCCCCATCATATCAGTCCGGAACCTCTCTTTTTCTTTTAGGAACAGCGCCCGACAGGCATTGAACAACTTGAACCTAGAGATCCGGCAAGGGGAGTTTGTGGTGATCACGGGCCTGTCGGGCTGCGGCAAATCCACGCTGGCAATGGCCATGGGCGGCTACATCCCCCATGTAGTTGAGGGCGAGATGTCAGGCGCCGTATATATCAAAGGCAAGGACACCCGAATGGTCGACCTCTCCGACCTTGCCGCTACGATCTCGCTGTGTCAGCAGGATCCAGAATCCCAGCTTTGTACCCTGAGCGTGTACGACGAGGTGGCCTTCGGACCAGAAAACCTAGTACTGCCCGCCGACGAGGTGGCCCGAAGAGTGCATGATTCGCTCGCCGAGGTTAACGCGTCTCACCTCCTGCACAGACATGTGACGGAGCTTTCCGGGGGGGAGAAACAGCGAATAGCCATCGCCTCGATGTTGGCTATGAAACCCAACGTACTCGTGCTAGATGAGCCTATGTCCAGCCTGGATCCTGACTCCGCAGCCGAAGTTCTCCGAGCTATAGAAAATCTAACCGCCGATCGGCATATCACTATCATCGTATTGGAGCATAGGCTCGACCGGCTGGCACGGTTAGCTGACCGGCTAATCGTCATGGACTCTGGCCAGATTTTACTGGATGGAAAACCACAGGAGATCTATCCCGTTTATAGGCAGATGCTCTCCAGTCCAAGCTCGGGAATAGACATGCTTCGGTCTGCAATGAAGGGCGGCGGAGCCCGTATCCAGGTAGACCATCTCTGCTTTTCCTATGGCAGCCGGGAAATACTGCATGATATTTCATTCTCGGCATTCTCAGGCGAATTCATTGGAATCATCGGCCCGAACGGATCGGGCAAGACCACTTTTCTGACCTGCCTGACAGGCCTCGTCCACCCTGGGTCAGGGTATCTCCAGGTTGCCGAGGTTAGTGTAATGAAAGCGAAAACTTCAGACGTTGCAAGAAAAGTTGGGTTCGTCTTCCAGAACCCCAATCACCAAATTTTCGAAAAGACCGTTATCGAAGAGATGACCTTCGCCTGCTCAAATTTTAAAATTGACGACGCTAAAACTTTACGATATACCCAGGACGTGCTGCAACGCTATGGTCTGGCCACGTACGCGCGATCCCATCCGCTCAGGCTCAGCTATGGGGAGAAGCGACGCCTAAACCTGGGCTCGGTGCTCCCCCATGATCCGGATGTCATTATTCTGGACGAGCCCTTCATAGGTCAGGACGCTGCGAATTGTAGCAGAATGATCAATGACCTGATCAGTTTGAAGGCGGCCGGAAAAACCATACTGATCGTATCTCATGACATCGATATCATATTCAGATACTGTGACAGGATCGTGATGTTCGACCGGGGACGGATCGTGGTCGATGATGCCCCCGAGGCGGCCGTCGAAAAGATACGGGCGGCTGGGAAGCCGAATTATTTGCCGGGAATTGATATATGATGATGGCGCATTATAGTCCTGGAAATACCCTGTTGCACCGTCTGAGCCCGTTGGCAAAGCTGGCGGTGCTAATTGCATACTGTATCCTGATCTTCTCCTTCGACAGCCTCGCTTTTGAGGCCGCCGCCCTCGCGGTCATCCTAGTTATGGCCGCCGCGACAAAATCCTGGCAGGTATACTCGATCATAACCTCAAAGTTCGCGGGGCCGATGATCTTGACCATCTTTCTTATGCAGGTGATTTTCACGCCAGCGGGAACGGTCTACTTGACGATACCGCTGCACTTCTTCGATATTCTTATCACCAGCCTCGGCATCATCAAGGGTCTGCTTATGGTACTGCGCCTGCTGACCATCATTCTGGCTAGCTACCTCTTTGTGGCCACGACCGATCCCACCGAGCTGGCCTACGCCCTGATGATGGCCGGCATCCCGTACCGGTATGGGTTTATGGTGGTCACCATGCTCCGGTTCGCGCCCGTCTTCGAACTGGAGTTCAGCACGGTGAGCAACGCCCAGAAGATCCGGGGGCTGGAGATCGACAAGGGGGGAGTCAAGCTGCTGATCAAATCCATCCGATACACGCTGGTGCCAATGATCGTCTCTGCACTAT
>DATHCY010000152.1:0-3615 GCA_035319305.1 Methanocella sp. | reverse complement strand
GCTCTCTCCTTTCTTAAAGAAGCCGAGATCCTCGATGGCCAGCAATTCGGCGATCGTGAAGCAGTCGTGTACCTCTACGAGGTCGATGTCCTTCGGGCCCACTCCGGCCTGCTCATATGCTCGCTTGCCTGCGGCGACGGTCGCGCCAAAGGTGCAGAAGTCCTTCCGGTTATGAAGCGAGATGGTATCGGTCGCCTGGCCGGCGCCCAATACATAGATTGGGCTGTCCGTATACTTTTTCGCAACCTCAACTGGCGCTACGATCACCGCGGCCGCGCCGTCTGTGATGGGGGAGCAGTCGAACAGGGTGAACGGGTCGGCCACCATCGAGGCGTTCAGGACCGCGTTGACGGTGATCTCGTTTCTGAACTGTGCTCTAGGGTTATGGACCGCGTTATGGTGGTTCTTGACCGCGACTTCCGCCAGCTGCTTTCTGGTGGTGCCGTACTTATGCATGTGGAGCCTGGCGATCATCGCATACAGTCCCGGGAATGTGGCGCCCATAAATCCTTCCCACTCCCTGTCTGCCGCCGATGCTAGCGCGTCGACCGTCACCCCTGTCTCCACGTCAGTCATCTTTTCAACGCCCGCCGCTACCACAATGTCGTGGTAGCCCGATGCCACTGCGATTACCGAATTCCTTAAAGCGAGGCCGCCGGAGGCACAGGCCGCCTCTACGCGGGTGGCGGGGATGTTGAATTCCTTAGCAAGGCCGGCATAGTCGGCGATGAGCGAGCGTATATGTTCCTGCTGCACGAACTGGCCGCCGCTCATATTACCCACGTACATAGCCTCGATCTCTTCTCCGGTAAGGTTGGCGTCCTCGATGGCCTTCGCTCCGGCCTCCACGAAGATGTCCCTGAACGACCGGTCCCACATTTCGCCGAACTTGGTGCATCCTGCACCTATGATTGCAACGTCTCTCATTTTGTCACCCTCTAATCAGTTATCCGTATTGATCTTGCCTTTGTGTCTGGCATATGACGCGTAGTCAAGGTACCTCGCCTTGTTGATATACTCCCAGGTCTTCGGGGCTAAGTCCTGTACGGCGGTGATCCTATCTGTCACGGTAATGTCGAAGGAGTCGCTGCCAGCGCCCGAGCCGAACGAGGTGACGAAAATCCTTTCGCCCGGTTTAGCGCAGTCCAGTACTGCGGCTAGACCGACCATGCTGGCGCCTGAATATGTGTTGCCCATCTTTGGACAGGTGAGGCCGGGCTTCAGCTGTTCTTTCGTAAAGCCGAGCGTTTGGGCGGCCTTGGAGGGGAACTTGCCGTTAGGCTGATGGAATACTGCGTAGTTATAGTCCGATGCTTTGGTGCCTTGGCATTCGAGCATCATCTTCGATGCCGATAAAACATGCTTGAAGTAACCGGGGTCTCCGGTGAACCTGCCGCCATGCCTCGGGTAGTCTGCGCCCTCTCTTCTCCAGAAGTCCGGTGTGTCGGTGGTGAACGAGCATGTATGGTTGATCTCTGCGATGTGATCCGTCTTGCTGATCACGAACGCAGCGCCGCCGGCTGCCGCGGTGTATTCTAGCGCGTCGCCGGGAGCGCCCTGGGATGTGTCTGAGCCGATGGCCAGCGCCGTTTCGGCAAGGCCCGATGCCACCACTCCCATAGCGGTCTGGACAGCCGCAGTGCCCGCTTTGCAGGCAAACTCGAAGTCCGAGGCGGTCATCTTAGGTCCTGCGCCGATGGCTGCCGCCACGATGGTAGCCGTCGGTTTTACCGCATAGGGGTGGCTTTCCGATCCCACGTATATCGCTCCGATCTTTTTCGGGTCCGCTCCCCTAGCGATCGCGTTTCTTGCAGCCTCTACTGCGATGGTCGCCGTGTCCTCGTCGACGTCTGGTACCGACTTCTCAGAAACCATCAAGCCGTTCCTGTAGTCGTCAGCGTTGTCGCCCCAGACCTTCGCGATCTCCTCGACCTTGATCCGGTACTGGGGAACATACGCTCCGTAAGAACTTATTCCGAGTTTCATTCTTTCAAACCCTTTAACGTCTTTTTCATCTCTTCGATGTCCATCATCGAGGTCATCAGCGGGAAGGACTCAATGGAGGCGATCTTACGTGCCACCGGGTCGATCCTATCCGATTCCAGCCCGTGGAGTACAACAGCGGCGGGCTTGAGCATTGATACTCGCAGCGCCACCATAGGCGATCTTCCTGTAGAAACATTACAGAATATCAGCGCCCGTTCGGTGCTCCACCCATAGAGCCGGTAGAACTCGTTGGCTGTCATCTGAAAAATTGCATTGAGGCTATCGACTATGGTATAGCCGTTGATCGTCCTCTCATAGCCACCTGAGACCTTTTCAGCTTCGATGATTTTGGCAAATTTTGCCAGCGGCACCGGCGATCGGTATTCGTGGATGTCCAGTATCACGTCGGAGTCATACCGATCGAGGAACATGGTCTCATAAGCCCGGATCTTATGCGAACCGGCCTTTTCGTCTAAGTTGAGCATCGCCTCAACGATCTTGCTGATGATCGTCGTCCCGGGGGACTTGCGCCTCCCGCTCTCGTAGTCACTTATGACCGACGGCGAGACTCCGATGTTGCTTGCGAGGTCTATCTGGGAAATTCCAAAATTTTTTCGCCATTTTTTGATCGTCTCGCCTGGATTGTCTGAGAGAGTGACTTCGCCCGCCATCTTCTCGGCAAGCCTGGCCCTCAGGCTGACAATATCATTATGCATCTGTCGCTATACAACGTACTCCTGGTATATAAGCCTTGTAGTAGTCAACATCGACAATTGACGACTATTTTCGAATTTATAATTAACACAGAAAAAATGAACACGCGCTGCCCGATTCGATCAGCGGGCGTCATCCCTTGAAACTGAACCGGTTACCTATCAATGGCATGATAATTCAGACTACGACAGCAGAAGTCCCTACACATGCAATTATGTCAGGGTTACGCAGGTTAACCAGATCCGAACTTCGCTCCGATACATTCCAATTGTTTCGGATACCATCGAAAAAGACTAAAAATATGTGATCTAAAAAGGTTTGTCCGGTCCAGTAAACTATCGGGACCGGAAATATCAATACAACTATGGAGTTGCAGTCGGAGTAGCAGATGTTACCGTCGTGTTTGCACCCGATGTTGCGACATCACTTGCTGCAGCCGTTGGGGATGCGGCGCTCGATGCTGCAGTCCCATTGTCAGTAGGCGATACAGTCCCATTGTCAGTAGGCGATGCACTCGTATTGTTGTCAGTTTTTGTTGTACCGCCCGTACATCCGCTAATGGCCGTCACGAGCGCCAGTAATATCATGGCTACTACGGAAATTGCTATTACTTTCTTCATATCCATTCCTCTCGTTTATTAACCTCAAATTAACCAGAATGTCGCTGTGACATGATACAACACGCCACTACTTCTGTGGTTAAATACGTATACTATACAAGTATTATGTAATATAAATATACTTTTGTAAACGGTTGTTAGTTAATTACTAAATCATCATGCATGTAGTTTCCTATATTTACTAACCGATCAGCCCGCAAGTGTCCGAATGATGCCCTCATCAGAGAAATTCATCAGAAAAATTCTACACAAGTTCCTTTGGCTTATGGAATGCCCTGGAAAGGGTTATCAATTT
>DATHCY010000151.1:0-10753 GCA_035319305.1 Methanocella sp. | reverse complement strand
TGGTGACGGCAGGCTGGACGAGCTGGTCTCTACCGCTGCCGAGATGGAACAGATGCAACGAGCATATTTTTATCACTTCGAACCCTAATTTAGATGATGGAGCCGCGGGGTCGGTGTAAACCCGGTTGTTTCAGCGCCGATGGAATTCGACTCCTCGATGATACAAGTTACCAGCCAATAAACCCCCCTTCTTCGAAGCCGTGTTAATCTAAAATCATTCAAAACGGAAGAAAGGCCCGGCCAATCTACTATTCTTTAACGCCTGTGAGGCAGATGCTATCCAGTGGAACAAGGCCTTGCCGACCCATAACAGATCGATCGAACCTTAAGCTTTAATAGTTAAAAGGGGAACCATTACACTCATGGCTGGATACAAACAACCCTGTCGATATTGTGGCAAACTGGTGCCTCCGGACTCAACCATATGTCCGTACTGCGCCAGGGCAGATCCGAATGGGCCCATGAAATGCCCGAAGTGTCGGGCCACTGTAGACCCGGGGTTTAATGTCTGTTCCCGGTGTGGGCAGCGGCTGCAGCTCACGTGCCCGAAGTGCGGGAAACCCACTTTCTTCGGGTCCCAGTGCGATGCCTGCGGCGGCAAGCTTACCGTCAAGTGCCCAGATCCGAAGTGTGGGTTCGAGCAGTTGCCGACAGGGGACAACTGCGTGAAATGTGGCAAACTGCTCAAAACGTAAAAATGGAGTCGATAACATGGTGGAAATGCAAGCATTTACCAAAAACTATGAAGACCTCTGCACCGAAGCCGGCTTCCAGTTCGTATTCAACTGTGACTTGTGCGGCGATGGGTATAAGACAAAGTTCATCGAATCAAAGACCTACCGGAGACACGGCCTGTTTGATAGCATCGGCAAGGGAATCGGCCTTGCCGCCGACGTCGCGGGCCTGCACAGCGTGGGCAGCGCTGTGACGCGCGGGACCGATATCTATAACGAGCGCCACCAGGGCATGACCCCGGAGTGGCATAAGGAGTACGAGAAGGCGTTCATGCTTGCCCAGAACGAGGCCATGGGCCACTTCCATCGCTGTCCGAGCTGCCGCTCATATGTCTGCGACTCAGACTGGAACGAGGATGATGCTATGTGTGTGGAGTGCGCCCCGAGGGAGAACGTAGAGGTTACTAAGGCCAGGGCCCAGCGCATGAAGGAGGAGGTCCAGGAAAAGGCGCAACAGGCCAGCGTATTCTCCGGCCAGATCGAGCGCAGGACCACCGTCTGCCCACAGTGCGGCAAGCCGTCCGGGGAGGGCAAGTTCTGCAATAACTGTGGCGCGCCGCTGGGCCTGACCCAGTGCACTAAATGCGGCGCCAAGATAGCGATTGGCACTCGATTTTGTGGCGAATGCGGGAACAAGATGGCATAAGGGACATTTATCACCTTCTTTTTAATTACCTGCAAAACATGCCGTAAAGCTAATATTGTACCTCGTCGATTTTTAACGGAACGCCTGGAGACAGGATATACATATGTATCATGCAGAAATCGAGGAGTTTTTCCGGAGGAACCCGGGCGTCTATACGGAGGCCTCCGAGGACGATCTGGAGCAGTTGCGGCGGATCCATAATCTCTATCCAGACAAGGTGAGACTCCTCGCGGAAGGCGAGGCCGTCGACGCAAGCAGATTTGAATGCCGGCGGTGTGGCACATGCTGTTCTACGGTCAGATTTATCCCTGTATGCCATGCTGACGCTCAACGCTGGGTCATGCAGAAGCGGTGGGATATCCTGGAGAGGCTGGTGATCGATCGCGCCAGGACGCCGTTGATGGCGATCTGGGGAAAAGGGGCTATCACCATGGCACGGGATCGGGCGGCCGCAGCCACCGAAGGCATCGATATGGCCGCGCCGCTACGGAGACTCGTTACCCATATTTTGTATGTCACCGATCTGGTGGAAAGCGCCGTCTACACCGGCCGGGAGGACAACCGGTGCGTGTTTTTATCTGGGGACAGCCACACCTGCATCATCCATGATACCAAGCCAAGGGTGTGCGAAAAATTTCCGTTCTACGTTGGAAAATATACGGACCCGAAGCTTCTTGAGCAGGAGTTCTGTCCGGGATTGAAGTCCCTTAAAGAGCTCCCGTCTCCAGATTGATTGCTCAGATGCTCAGGCGATTCGTCATCATGTCTCACCATATTCTGAGCAATCAGGCTATCAACAGTTCGGCATACAACTCTGCAAGACTTTAGCCCTATTTATTGATGATCTCGCTGATAATCTTGCCGTACGCCGGCCTGGTGATTAGTATTCCGATTAGAACGCCAATGATGGTCGTCAGCGCGAAGCCGCTGAGCGTGCCAAAGCCCAGGAAGTACAGCGGGATCATGGCCACGATCACAGTCGCCGCTGAGGCGAAGATGATCTTAAAGGCCTGGGTCATCCGCTGAAGGATCCTCTTAGTGGTCGGAGTTCTGCCAGTGGTCATTACCTCATCTGTTATGATGATCAGCTGGTCGATGCCGGTGCCTATGACCGCCGCTATGGCGGCCATGGAGGGCATGTCGATCTCCCAGGGAACAAATGGATTGCACGCAAAGCCCAGCAGGATAAACAGCTCGAACAGCGAGGTCAGGAACATCGGGATGATGATCCTGGGCTCCTTATAACGGAAGTACATAAGGCCTCCGACCGCCAGCTGCGCCAGCACCAGGGCGATGATCGCCACTGTTTTAAATTGAGAGCCCTGTAGCGCGGATACCTGGCCTGAGCCTGCCATATCGACGCCGAACGGTAGTGCTCCGGCGCTCATCTGCGCGCTGATTAGTTTGGCTTTCTGATAGCCTGCATCGCCGGTACCTGTCATAGCAAAACCCTGGCTCTGCGGCGACGTCATCAGCTTTGAGGCAAGATCACGGTCCAGCGGAGCCCGATGGAATTCTACCCCGTCGAGCAGGAATATAATTTCATGATTGTTCGGATCGTTGACAATGGGATATTTGCTGGCCACTTCATGGAATTTTTCTGCGCCCGCAGATGTCAGTCGGATTGAAACGCCCCAGACTTGGTTATTTGGGTCTTGTGCGGCAGACTGACCAGCAACGTCGTTTCCATATAAGATATGTTCGGACTCATTGCCATTGCTCTGGATCCGCATCTCGAACTGGCCTTGCGTGCCCAGTACCTGCATCGCCTCGCTGATGTTCTTTCCGGCGAATTGGATGTACATGTACGCGTTATTGCTGCTGTCTCTCTGTGTTTTGATGGGTATGTCTGACAGGCCCAGCGCGTTGAGCTTGGCGTTCATGATGTTCTTGGTCTGCTCCATCTGGCCGTCAGTGATCGACTGGTTGCTGCCCGTCTGGTTGATCAATTTTAGCCGAACCCAGGAGCCTCCTTCGAAGTCCAGCCCGAACTTCAGGTGGGATGTGGGTTGGCCGTTGGAGTATCCCGGCCATATAAGGATGGCCGACAGAAGCAGGAAGATGATGAGCGCTATGACTCGGTAATCGGTGAGGATCCTCGTCCAAAAGCCCGATTCTTTCTCAGCCATATTTCGCCCTCCCCGCGGGGGATTCCATGTACCATTTCAGCAGGCCGGCGTTGAAGAACCAAGTGTTGAAGACGTCGGCGATCAGTCCGAAGATCATGACCAGCGCGATGGCCGAGAGCGTGGGTATTGCTGCGAGTCCCACCAGGTAGGCGAAGGTGGAGAAGATGTACAGCACTACAAACGTGATGATGGCCGCGGTGGTCATGGTTAGCCCGGTGGTTCGGCAGGAGCTGATCTTCTTATCGAGGTATTTGCGTTCGCCCAGCACCTTGGTCGTCAGCAATATATCCGTGTCCACAGAGTAGCCGATGAGCATGATCAGGGCTGCCAGCGTGCCGAAGGATAGCTCGACGTGGAACAGGTTCATCATGGCCATGGCGAACATGATATCGGAGAAGGCGGACATGACGACCGCAAGCGACGGGATCACGTTTCTGAAGATGACGAACACCGTGATGCCCATTCCCAGGAAGGCGATGATGATCGCGATGATGGCCTGACCTTGGTTGGCCACGCTGATCAGGCTGCCGGTCTGGGCGATCGTGGCGTTGGCGTAGTTCGAGTTCAGGTAGGCGGTAAGTTTCTGCTGCTCGGTCGCGCTGGCTGCGCTGAACTGGTGCTCTTTTTGTCCGCCGACTGTGGTGACGGATGTCAGGCCGTACTGCGAAAATTCCGCCTGCAGTTGCTGGTCGGTCTTGTCGGTGCTGATGGTAGCAGTCGTGCCGCCTTTGAAGTCCGGCCCGAGATGTAGCGGGCTGTTCACCGTCACAAGCGTGTATCCTATTATAAGCAATGACACAAATAGGATTGCCAGCGGCAGGCCGATAGCCTGTTGCATGGGAAGCTCAGGGAATCTGAGCTTTGAAAAAAGCCCAGTTTCCTCCGGAAGGTTGTCTTTCTCTTCCTTTTTTGATGCCGGGGTCTTCGGCTTGTTTCCGTTATCCGCCTTCATCTCAATCAATTATCTCTTAGTCGCTGGTGCTTGAAAAAGCTTTTGTGCGTCTGTTGCGACTTCAGGCGGCTTCAAAGAAACTTCAGGGTATAAATATGTAGGGTAATGATTATTCCTGAACAGAGACGATAAGTTGAAAAAATTTTGTCAGAGGCGAAGTATTTAAATACTTGATGGTGTATATGTATATTCAGAGGGGAACTAAAAATATGCTACAGAAAATTTCGTTGAAGGAAGGGTACAACCATAGCCAGGAAGCCATCATTGAGTACCTGAAAAACGGCATCAAGGAGGGCAAGCGCTTCTTTAAATCCAAGTATATCGCCCGGGACCTAGGCATGAGCCCCAAGGAAGTGGGCACTAACATGAAGATCCTGTCAGACGAGTGTCACGACCTACGGATCGAGAAGTGGAGCTACTCCAAGAGCACCACCTGGAGCGTCGAGAACACATCTTCGGCGTCGGCATAAGCCGCACTGCATTTAGTTTTTACGCATCCGTCTCCTTTTGTCGTTTTTTGTTGAACTGTTTCTTTTGCTTTTCTTACCATCTCGGGTAGCGTAGCATGTGCGGAGCTTGCTGTCGATCATTTTTATCGGTTGATACCGCGCCTGACTGTACCGCGCGCTCACCGAAGGATTATATAATCTCGAAGCCGTTAATTAACCTGATAGCGTTAGCGTGGATAGCTTATGACGATCGTCTCGCTCGTGAAGAACCCGGACCCTGCGAAGGCGCTCGCCGATGCGGTCGAGCTCGTCGGTGGCGTGGAGCTTCACGGTACAGTGCTGATCAAGCCCAACCTGAGCTGTGCCCGACCGTCGGGAAGCGGCCTAGTCACGAACTTTGATGTTGTAAAGGCGGTGGTAAGGATGGTCGCGAGCAAGGGCGCAGAGCCCGTCGTTGGCGATCTGCCCATCCTAGGCTGGGATCCGGGAAAGGTGTTTGACGCGACCGGCATCAGGGCGATAGAACAGGCTGGGGGCAGGCTGCTTGACTGGCGCAACGCCCATGTCGAGATCCAGCCGGCCGACTCCAAGGTCCTCAAGAAGGTCAGGATAGCCAGGCCGGCTATCGAGGCCGACTGCATCATCAACGTGCCTGTGCTCAAATACCACTTCTTCACTCATATCTCGGGCGGGATGAAGAACCTGTTCGGCCTGGTGGAGCCTGACTTCCGCCCCAGGATCCACGTGCTAGGGCTCGACGAGCCGCTGGTGGATCTATATGCATTCCTGCGTCCGAAAATTGCGCTGAATGTCATGGACGCCACCTACATCGCGCAGTCCGTCCGTCCGTCCGGTCCGTATTATGGGCCGACAGTGGCCAGGTCCGTATCGAAGCTCAACATGATCATGGTCAGCAAGGATACGGTGGCACTTGATTCAACAGCGGCCCGCGTCGTACAGGTCGATCCGGATGCTGTGGAGATGGTGCGTATCGCCGCATCCCGGGGCCTGGGCACCATCGACCCGAGAACGATCGGCAACGCCCGGGATGCCAGCCTGAAGATCAAAAAGGATCCGCTGGGAAGGATCATACCATATGCACAGGATGCATGGTCGAATGAGCGACTGAATCGGGTTTCCCACCCACTGCTCAGGCGCATCTATGGCAACGACGTGGTCACGCTGAAAGAGGCCCGTCGAGAAATGAATGAAGCTGACCCCTCCAGCATCACTATCGACGGGCATTGCAGGCAGTGTCGCCTATGCGAAAAAGCCTGCCCAGTAAAGAACATTACCCTGCACGAGGCCGGTCCCATCATAGGAAACCGGTGCATCAGGTGTTTCATATGCGTGGAGATATGCCCTGATGGTGTACTCGCCATCGAGCGTAAAGGAGATCGAGCAGAGGATAAAAAGGCGGAAAAAACCTGATGGCATCGTCCTATAGCTTTTCAGGCTCTCCCCGTTTGGACAGCCGGTTAATACCATAACGGTCGGTGTTTTCATCTTCTGAGCGTTAAGAGGTACAAGGAGCCTGACTTCGGGTGAGGAGTAATTGTACCCTCTTAAATCACTTGTATAGTAAACTATGAGTACATGTTATTTCATAAACAATGGGAGCGCAGAGGGGCGGAGAACCCCGGACTTCAACTAGGTAGAACCCCTCGCTCCGCTTCACCTCTTTCGTAGTAAACTATATCTTGCATCATAATCACTCTCTTTTAAGGTAGACTTGCCTTCTCAAGTATTTGCGAATCCTTTCGCACACAATATATCGAGGACGGGGGAGCCGACAAACGTAGCCAGCTAGTCCCCTATGGATAGCGGGTAGTAGCCGTGTCAACCGACATGTAGGAAAAGGGCACAAGGGCAAACTTCCTACAAGCCACGTCCTTTAGGGTGGGGTTGTTGACGCGTTTCATCGTGATCGACGGGCTTGATGGTTCGGGAAAGGATACCCAGGCTCTGCTGCTAAAGGATTTCCTAGCGAAGAATTGTGATCAGGTTATCGTCCGAACCCATCCTTCGCAGGATAATTTTTTCGGAACCGCTTCCCGGAAAGCGCTGACTAAAAAAGGTGGCCTGATGCGCGTCGCGGCCACTCTATTCTACGGACTGGACGTGGTACGGTCAGTACTATTATACTGTAAGGGCGATAATACCGTGATCTTCGTCAGATACCTTCTGGCCTGCGCCTATCTGCCGGGGCCGATCATCACTCCAGTGTACCGGCTCGTCGGGTCGATATTACCCATGTCGGACGAGATGTTCTTTTTAGATGTCCGGCCTCAGGAGGCGTTGCGCCGGGTGAAACTCCGGGGCGAAAAAGAGGAGATGTTTGAGACGTTGTCTCAGATGGAAAAAGTGTGTGAGAGGGCAAAGCAGATTACTGGCAACTGGATCATTGTAGATGGAAACGGGCCTGCGGATGAAGTGTTCTTACGGATACTCAAAGAGCTCAAACGATGATTATCAGGGTCGCCAGCTATGCCAAGCGTTAGATCGAATTGTAACTGTGTGTATGTGCCTTTCAGTAGGGCCTGGCGTTCCTGGTATAGCCGGCGACCCTATCGGTACAGCACTCATTATCCTTCCCTGATCGGCAATGACCCATGTAGGCTCTATTATCACTAAATTTATCATCCTTGACCCACAACCTCACAGCATATGATGACCGTCTATGGCGTAGTAGGATACCCTGTCGAGCACAGCCTATCTCCTGTGATGCATAACGCGGCCTTCAGGTCGCTGGGCATCGACTCTTATTATCACAAGTTCGATGTCAAAGGTGAGCATCTATCAGATGCTTTCATCGGGGCGAGGTACCTGGGTTTTGGGGGTCTAAATGTGACCATTCCCCATAAGGAGGTGGTCATCAGGATGATCGAGCCTGACAGGACCGCGCTGGAGATAGGTGCCGCTAACACTATCGATTTCAGACGAATGAAGTCGTACAACACGGATGCTGCGGGAGCGGTCGATGCGTTGAAGGATAGTGGCATAGATGTAAAAAGCCTTAATGTGCTTGTGCTGGGCGCGGGCGGTGCGGCGCGGGCGGTGATCTATGGCCTGGCAAAAGAGGGGGCCTCGGTGACTGTCGCCAATCGCACTCCCTCGAAGGCGGCCGATCTCGCCGCTTACATGCGCAGCTTCGGCACTGTCTTCGGCACCAGTCTGGAGGGCCTCGGCGAGAAGGTCCGGATAGCGGATGTTATTATCAACACTACTCCGGTAGGGATGGGCCGTGATGACCGGAGTCCGGTCACACGGGATATGCTCGACAGGAGCCAGACGGTCTTCGATCTTGTCTATAAGCCGCTGGATACTCCCCTCCTTAAGGAAGCCCGTGCTGCCGGCGCTAAGACTGTGGATGGCGTCTCGATGTTGGCCAGACAGGGAGCGAGGTCGTTCGAAATATGGACCGGGGTGAAGCCTCCGGTTGATGTGATGGAGCGGAGCGCGAGGGATGCCATTTAAAGCGCTGATCGTTGGCGGCGGCGGGGACATGGGGCGTTGGTGTGCCATGCTGCTGAAGCGCGCCGGTTTTCAGGTGTCAATCAGTTCCCGTAGGGATGTCGGTGCTACAGCCGCGTCGATGGGCGTGGGCATTGCCTCCTTAGAAGATGCCGGCAAGTTCGATGTGGTTGTGCTGTCCGTGCCGATAGACTCGGTGGAGGATGTCTCAGCACATGTAGGCCCGCTTCTGAAGCCGGGCTCGCTCCTCATGGACGTATCCTCCCTGAAATCCGGGCCTGTCGCCCTCATGCTCGAGTACACGTCCCCGGAGGTCGAAGTCATCGGTGCGCATCCGTTGTTCGGCCCTGGCTTGGAGTCGCTGGAAGGGCGGACGATCGTGCTTGTTCCTACGGAGCGGTGCGAGCGGTGGCTTTCCATAATCAAGGATGTGTTTGAAAGTATCGGGGCAAGCATTGTCCTCTCCACTCCGGAAGACCACGATCGCAGGATGGCCATAGTTCAGGGCCTTACTCATTACATGTATCTCTGCTGGGGCCGTACTATCGAGCGCCTTGGCGTCAATGTCAGCGATCTCGACGCTTATCGCACTCCAATCTTTAGTATCACCAAAGATATGGCAGGGCGGTTGTTTTCCAGGAACCCAGGAATGTATGCCCTCATCCAGTCCGGCCCTGATGTCAGGCCGGTCAGACGGGCATTCATCGAATCATGCGAAGAAATCTCGGCGCTGATCGACACCGGTAACACGGAAGGCTTTGCCGGCATGTTCTCCTCAATCGCCGCGAATTATGGTGATACGGAGGGAGCTAAGGCTAGGTCGGATCGTCTGGTTCGATTGGAGCAAGAGGAGTCCGCTACAATAAAGCGCTCTACGGGCATGGAGAGGGCGTTCTCGCTTGCTGGCGGTCGGAAGATCTATGGGGTGATCAAAGAGGCTCGGCGGGACGATTTCGTGCTTGAAACGCCTTCAGAAACGCTGGTGCTACGGTACGACTCTGTCACCCCGCTGGAGCAGGAAAGCCTCAGGGGGCTTAAGGATGGCTCGCCGCGCATCGGCCGGGATATACTGGTGAAAATGCCCATCGGCGCTGATGCCAGGGTCATGAGTTGGGCGCTGTCTAAGATCGAAGGCGTCATCGGCGTCCGTCACGAGACCCACGATGCTATGAGCCCCGACTTTGTCGTTCATAGGTTCGCCGTGGACGTGCAATCTGGTCAGAGCGAGGAAACCTTGCAGCGGGTGCTGGCAACCATCTGGGGGCTCGGATACGAGGTAAAATAGATTTCGATTAAACCTTTATGCTTTTGTGTTTTTATGGCTCCTGTCGGGTTTTTTTGTTTTTTGTGGTTGAAAGAAAAAAGTCGTGGCTGGGGTTTTCGATAGCAGGTATATATCTTTGCCAGAAATAGCTGTGTGTCTACGGCAAGTTGCCTTCCCCGGCCATTTCGTGTTGTCGTTCGATGCTCATGCGGATCAGTAGCGTAAATAGCTCTTTGACTGCTGTAGTATCGACGTTTAGTTCGATGGCGCGTTCCATGGCTCGTTTGATCACGATCTCGTTTTGTCGTTCGTCGTTGATCTGTATGCCCAGTTTCTTTTTCTCTTCAAGCACCAGTTCGGCGAGCTCCATGCGCTTGGCTAGCAGCCTGAGGATATCATCGTCCACCCTCGCGATGTCATTCCTGATGTGTTCCAGCGACATCATGTTCAACCTCTCTTACTCATACTCGTTCACCGTAGAAACGCGCCTTCGTTGATTACTTCTGTCACGAATACTCTTCCGGGGTATTCGGACCAGGCCTCCTTGAGGATGTAGGCCTGTTCTTTCGATACTAGTGCTACATACGATGGTCCTGTGCCAGATAGGCTGACTCCGGCGACGCCCTTTTCCAGTGCTGTAAGCATCGGTTCGGTGCTGTAGCCTAGAGCGCTGCAGTATAGAAATCCGTTTAGTCCCATAGCCTTTCCATATTCGCCCTTGATGGCGAGGTCAAAGGCCATCTCCACCCAGGGGGCGATCAGTCTGGATTTTTTCACATTCGTATGTGCAGAGAACGATTTTTTATCAGGGGCATAGACTATTACGGCCGACTTTAGGGCCTCGCGCTTTATCAGCGTTTTTTTCCTGTTATCTGTTACTACCACCCCGCCTAGCATGGATGCGCACGCATCATCGAAGGCGCCTGTGACTGAGACGCCAGCGTCAAGCGCAGCGTGAACTCCGATGCGGATCATGTCTAATGGGTCCATGTTTTGTTGGACCGCTCTGCATGTGGCGATTACTGTAGCGTTCGCTGCGGCGCTTGATGATTTGAGGCCGCTGGCTATGGGTATGTCGCTGGTTGTCCTGATCTTCGCTCCAGAG
>DATHCY010000150.1:0-6098 GCA_035319305.1 Methanocella sp. | reverse complement strand
TATGGAGGGGGATCTGGAGGGCAGCGTAGCCGATCTGGGCTGCGGCACAGGCGTGCTGGCTATCGGCGCCCGGCTATTGAAAGACGATGCTGGTATGGATGCAACGCAAAAGATTATAGGCATAGACAGTGATATTAGGGCGATAGAAGTCGCGAGAGCGAACGCAATGGCGCTCGGGACGGATGTGGACTGGGTCTGCTGCGACATAGAGGATGTTTGCGGCCGTTTTGACACCGTGGTTATGAACCCGCCCTTCGGAGCGCAGGAAAAAGGAAACGATAGGCCCTTTCTGGACAAAGCCCTGGAAACAGGACGTGTGATATACTCGATACATAACGCAGGTTCGATGAGTTTTATCGAGAGCTATGTGAAGGGCAGAGGAGCCGTGACGAATGTAGTTGAGCTCGGGTTTCCTATCAAGCATACCTTCAGCTTCCATAAAAAAGACGTTGCGCTCATCGACGTAGAGCTCTATCGGATCAGAGCAGAGAAACAGGAGAGACATCACCAATGACAGACACCAATTTTGTCGTTCCCGGCGACCTGGTCGGCACATCGGAGGAATATTTGCCAGGCAACGGAACTTATGAGGAAAACGGAAACATTTATGCGGACATCACAGGGAAGATCTCGATCAACGCGAAGGAGAGGTCCGTTTTCATCGATCCGGTTATCAAAGCGCCTCCCGTGCCCCACGAAGGCGATATAGTTATAGGTCGGGTTGTAGACATCAAGGGCTCGGTGGCGCTAGTCGAGCTGTCCAGGATCAAGGGCCATCTTGACAGGGAGATCGCGGGCAATACCTCCGCAGCGATCCACATCTCGAACGTCAAGGACTCCTATGTACAAGACTTGGCCCAGGAGTTCGGCTACCAGGATATCGTAAAGGCGAAGGTCATTGACACCAAGAATATGCGGTTATCGACGGTAGATAAGAGCTTAGGCGTGCTAACGTCCCAGTGCTCCCGATGCAGAACCCCGCTCAAGCTAGAAGCCGGCAAGCTGAAGTGCCCGCAATGCGAAAGACGCGAGACCAGGAAACTGTCGTCCGATTACGGTAAAGGCATCATATGAGGTGAGGGCAAATGGACATCAAGATCATTCACAAAACCGATACAGAGATCAGGGTGGAGATCAAGGGCGAAACCCACACGATGATGAATGCACTCAAGTCGTGCCTACTTCAAGACAGCGCGGTTACCGTCGCCACCTACGACATCGAGTTTCCTGGCATTAGCGATCCGGTGCTCTTTGTCAGGACTGACAAGAGCGAAGACCCGATCGACGCGATCAAGGGAGCCACGAAAAAGCTTGCCGACGAGTGCGATGACTTCCTCACATCGTTTACAAAGAAAGCCAAAGCGTAGTAAGCAGGCCTTTTTCTATTTTTCTGGTACACCCCCATGAGCAATATCGTTATCCTGAGGCTCGGCCACAGGCCGGAACGGGATGCCCGAGTTACCACCCATGTCGGCCTGACCGCACGGGCCCTCGGCGGTAGTGGCATGCTGCTGACCGCCGACGATCGATCCGTAGCAGAAAGCATTGATCGGGTCGCCCGGGCATGGGGTGGCGATTTTTGGGTCAGGGAAGGGGTCAGCTACCGATCAGAGATCCGGCAGTGGAAGGCGTCCGGAGGAGTCGTCGTACATCTGACCATGTACGGTATCAACCTGCCGGACTGTATCGATAAGATCAGGAGTGAATTTCGAGCCCATGGCATTATGACCATTATTGGCGCGGAAAAAGTGCCAGGCGACATCTACGGGCTGGCGGATTATAATGTGGCGGTGGGCAACCAGCCGCATTCTGAGATCGCTGCCCTCGCCCTCTTCCTAGACCGACTCCAGGATGGTAAGTCGCTCACCCACGAGTTTAAGGGCGGAGAGCTTGAGATCATACCTGAAGAGCACGGCAAATCGGTCGTCAGAAAAGGGTAAACTCATGTCAGGCTCAGTACTTGTTATTGGATACAACTCCCGGCTGGTAGCCTGCTCTGCAAAACGGGCGGGATATAAGGTGTACTCGATAGGCCACTACAACGACCTTGACCTGTGCCAGTGTGTGGAAGGTGGCGCTAGGTTCGACGAACGGCCGGTTAGCATCCGGCCGTTCCTAAAAGAATTCGAGGCAGATAGAGTGGTTCTTCTCGCCGGGTTCGAGGATGCCGATGTGCCAGCCTCGTCGGTGTTGGGGAACGATCCTAAGATCTCGCACAAGGTAATCGATAAAGTCTGGCTGTCCAGGAGGCTTGACGAGTTGGATATTCCGCAGCCGAAGCTCTATACTAGGGACAGCGCTGTATACCCCTGCATTGCCAAGCCCATCGTAGGCGGCGGAGGTCATAGGAATATTCTGGTGGCTGATGAGTCTATGGTTCCCCATGAGGACGAGTACTTCCTGCAGGAATTGATGACAGGAATGCCGTTAAGCGTCTGCACCCTCTCCACCGGCAGCGAAGCAATGCCTATCTCTGTCAACGAGATACTGACTGGAAAAAGGTGGCTGGGTGTAGAACACAGGTATACATACTGCGGTAATGTCACACCGTATATAACAAAATATCGGGACCGGATGTATGACATCGCCAGTAAGCTTATACCTGAGCTAGGGCTGATTGGTACTAACGGCATCGACTTCATTGTGGATAGGAATGGCCCCCGGGTGCTGGAGGTGAATCCCCGATTCCAGGGCAGTCTTGACGCGGTCGAAATAGCGACAGGGAAAAACCTCTTTCAGGCCCATGTTGATGCGATCAACGGCAGGCTTCGACCTTTAAAGATCAGGCAATACGGTTACAGGGCGATATATTTCGCTCATAACCGGACGCTGGTAACGAAAGACCTGTCCAGCCCGGAGACGGCTGATATACCGCCTATAGGCACCGTGTTCGATCGGGGTGACGCGATCCTGTCCATCAATGCCAGAGGCCATACGCGCGGCGAATCTTCCGCCAAGGTGAGAGATATAATCAGAACGGTCCGGACCGGCCTGAAGACAAGCCATAAGGGCCACAATAGCACGGCGTTTTAGTGGAAAATGGGGCGGTCTCGTGGCCATCGGTCCAGGTTAGCTGATCGTGATGATTTAAGATCGTGAGTCGTGCCGTTAGAGATCACATGACCGCCCCGGCAAGCAGCCGCAACGCAGACACAGGAATACCGCCTATCCTAGATCTATCTAACGTAGTTGCATATGTAACTTCCCATTTTTCCTTACTTCAAAACTACAAACGCTTTTTACCCTATTTTCAGCAAAGCTGTGCTCAGCTGCACATATCCCCTTATAGTTTTCCGATTCATGATCAGAATCAGCGCCTCCACCACCTTTTCTGTTATCAGTCCGTTGCTGAATATCGGCAGGCTGCGCAGAGGCATGTCATCGATCATCTTCCCGGTGATGATGGACTGCGGTTCCCCGTTTTCATCCGTGGGCGCGATGCTCTGGACATTGTTCCGGATCATATCATAAAAAATTTTCCCGATGAGGCTTTGCTTCAGATCGCTCAGTGTCGAGTTGACCGTGTACAGTTCGCCCGGCATCATTGTGTCAGGCGGCAGTTCGCGGCCGTAAAGCGCCCAGAACGACCGGTCGTCAACCGTGAAATCTCTATTGGGAATGTCATAGTATGTCTGCAGTTCATGACGCAGATCCGGCACCGGGACGCACGGCTCCGTCGATTCTACCCACACAGTCTTCCGGGCCCGGATATCGGCGCTGGAGGAGCCGATCAGGATCTCGAAGGCTCCGCTCTCGACATGCCAGTCGGCAATTTCGACATTATAATATGCGAAGGAACGGCGGTCTAATGTGAACCCCAAACGCATCTCTTCACCGGGCTGGAGGAATACCTTATCAAAGCCCTTAAGTTCTTTTTCAGGCCGGAAGATCGTCGACTCCACATCGCGAACGTAGAGTTGCGCCACCTCCGCTCCAGCGGTATCGCCGGCATTTTTAACGGTGATGCTGACCATCACCTCCTCGTTGTCCAGGATGCGTGTCCGGCTGATCTCCATGTTTGAATACTCAAACGTGGTGTAGCTCAGGCCGTGGCCGAATGGGAACAGGACGTTCTTCTTCGCCCGGTCGAAATAGCGGTATCCCACGTAGATTCCCTCCCGGTACTCCACGGTCTTGGAGCCGCCCGGAAAGTACTTTGTCGATGGGTAGTCCTCCAGGCTGCAGGCAAACGTTTCGGCCAGCTTACCCGACGGGTTCACCATGCCGAATAGCACGTCGGCCGTGGCGCCCCCGGCCGCCTGCCCGCCCAAGTACCCTTCCAGGACCGCCTTCACGTCGTTAATCCATGGCATCTCCACCGGGGCGCCGCCGGACAGGACTATAACCGTGTTGGAGTTAGCCGCTGTGACACGGCGGATTAGCTCGTCGTGGCTCGTGGGCAGACGGAGGTGTTCCCGGTCGAGGCCCTCCGACTCGTAGCGGTCTGGCAGTCCGGCGAACACGATGGCCACGTCGGCGCCGAGCGCCACAGAGCAGGCTCGTTGGATCAGAGCTTCGTCGGGCTCATCCGTCGCCAGGCCGTACCCTTCGGCATACGTGATGGATGGAGTGTAGGCAGCCAGCTCGCTGTAGGCTTTTTCCAGATGGCATGGGTAGACCTGTGAGCTTCCCCCACCCCGGAACCTGGGGTGAATAGCGAATGCCCCGATGACCGCCAGCCTCACGCCCCTTTTCAGCGGGAGGACATGCCCATTATTCTTCAGCAATACCATGGACTCGGATGCAGCCTGCCGGGCGATCACGTGGTGGGAGGTTCTGTCATAGAAGTAGTCGGACTTTCTATTCTCAACGGCTTTGAAAATCAGGTCGAGCAGCCGCTGAGTAGTACGATCCAGCACGGCCTCGTCCAGCTTACCTTCCCGGACAGCCTTCACGATACGAACATCGTTCAGACCGTGGCTGGAAGGCATCTCTAAATCTAGCCCCGCCCTCAGTCCTTCAACCCGGTCGTCACAGGCGCCCCAGTCCGAAATGACGGCGCCTTCATACCCCCATTCGCCCCTCAGGATCTCGTCCAGCAGATGGCCGTGCTCGCTGGCAAACGTGCCGTTGACTTGGTTGTAGGAGCACATAACCGTCCATGGGCGGGCAGTTTTTACAGCACGCTCAAACCCGGAGAGGTAGATCTCCCGGAGCGTTCGTTCGTCCACGACAGCATTGATCGTCATACGCCTATGCTCCTGGTTATTGACTGCAAAGTGCTTTAGCGAGGCGCCCACGCCCATCGTCTGCATCCCGTCGATCAGGCTCGAGGCCAGCTCTCCGGCAAGGTATGGGTCCTCGGAGAGGTACTCGAAATTACGGCCGCAGAGAGGCGACCGCTTAATGTTGATACCAGGCCCCAGCAGCACCGCAACCTCCTCGTGCAGACACTCCTCCGCGAGCGCCTTGCCGATCTCAAACATCAGGTTGCGATCCCAGGAACTGGCGGTGGTGGATGCAGCAGGAAAACATGTAGCCGGCAGGCACCGGCCCTCTTCAATTAGGCCGTCCTCCGCTGTAGCCTGCTTGCGTAAGCCGTGAGGGCCGTCGCTCAACAGGATGGACGGGATCCCCAGCCGAGGGATACCCTTCAATCGAAAGGTGTCCTGACCGGAGCACAACGACGCTTTTTCCTCGAGCGTCATATCGGCGACCAGGTTTTTAGTATCTACGATCATCTGCATAGATCGATTGGTGGTGAGATGCTAAGACGACGCAGGTAAACAAATTTACGGCTCATGATGTAATCGATCGCCCACCGGATCACGTGATGTGCTTGATCGCCAGGTCCAGCAGCACGGGAAGCGCAACGGCCACCACGCCGCCGGCTATGGCCAGCCCCGTATTCATCGCGTGCGTGACCGGACTGGCCATCCAGCCGGGAGGATGCCATCCCAGCAGCCCCAGCAGGAACACGGTCCCGGTTAGCCAGACAATGAAATCGACCGCGAGCAGTAAAATAATCAGTGTTATTACCAGCCCCGTTTCTATAGGAACGCTCATACTCCACCCTTCGATAATTAAATGGCAAGCTATTGCCATTATGCTAATAAGATAAAACCCGCTATTATTGATAAACATTTCTAGACGGCCGA
>DATHCY010000149.1:0-9251 GCA_035319305.1 Methanocella sp. | reverse complement strand
CTCCACCCTCCCTTCATGGGAGGCTTCATCAGGCGCTTCCACATGCACAAAAATGAAATCACTTGTCTCAAGAGTACGCAACCCATAGGCTGCCTTTGCACCATAATCGGTATCTAAGTAGCCGGTTGCTCCCGGAACATCGATCACGTCCATCCCTGCGAAAGTGCCCAGGCCCTTGATCAGATCCACTGCGGATATGACCGCTCCGTCCAAGCTAAACCGATCTTTAAATGTAGGCATCGCTGGAGATCGTCCCTGTCCCCAGGGCCAGATCAGGTTTGCAGGCCTTTTGCCTTCGGAAATTCGTTTTTTATTAACCGGGTGATCTTCCAAGAGATCGCGGGACGCCTGAATCAGGCTTATAATCCGGTCGCTGCCGGGTCCTTTTGGCAGATGATCCCCCACAGGCTGCCCCAAGACATCATGCGGAGCAGTACATATTATACCCTCCGGGCACCGACTGATCACCAGCAGATGTCTGTAACTGATTCCCGGATAAAACCTGATGCCATCTCCTCCCAGTTCCGAGTCGAGGTACTTCATAAGGACCGACGCCTCACCGGTCGAAATATGGCCGGCGCTGTAGTCTATGATATGCTCATCGGCCGTGATCAGGTTGCACCTGAACGCCACATCGTCCGGCAGTAAAGGAATTCCGATGCTTGCCGCCTCAAGTGGGCCTCTTCCCGTATAATACCTCCGGGGATCGTATCCCATAACGGTCATATTTGCCACATCGCTGCCAGCCGGCAGTCCATCGACCGTCGTTTTGACAAGCCCATACCTGATAGAGCGATCCGCTATAAAGTCAATGCATGGTTTCTCTGCTGCCATCAGGGGGGTTTTTCCCGACAGCTCAGGCAAAGGATAGTCTGCCATTCCATCGCCTAGAACTATAACGTATTTCATGGTATCCCTGTTCGTGGTACAGATAGCTGACTAAGTGCAAATAAATTTAGTGGTGTTCTTTGGTGTCATCTATTATTATATGTAACAGGTTTCCACGAAATAATAATAGTCAATTGTCGTAAATTGTGCCTTATCCATCTTACGAATTTCAGGAATGATATTTTTACCTATTTATTTCACAATTGGAATATTTATAATCGGAGTATGCTGAAGGCAAACTAAATAAAAACTTGCTTTATAAACGTACTTTCGGCGTGGGACAGACCAAAAGCCTTTTATTAAGGTAATGACTAATGTTAAGTCCAATAATCCGTGTCTATGGATTACTCATCAAGCGATGTCAAGTTCGACATATGTCGAAGATACGGCATATGAACTGATAAAACAAGAATGTTTTATCGAGGCGTGATATCTGCAGTGAAAACATATACAACCATGGGAGGTTGAACAAATGAAGAACACTACTAAGGCAGTGTTTGTCGCTATTGCGATTATCGCGATCATCGCCGTAGCGATTCCAAGCGCTGCTATCAAGCCGGTACATGGTACTAATGACACCGCTCCGGCGATGCAAACCGGCGTTGCGGGTTCCGTATCCGGTAGGATCACTACTTCGAACAGCACTATTGGACTTGGAAACGCATTTATCGCAATCGTCAATGCGTCCAACCACACTCAGGCATTCTACGTCGGCCAAGCCGACGCCAACGGCAACTACGAGTTCGTCAACGTAAACAACACCATCAACGGTTCGGATGGCGGTAACCTACGACCCCTATACCAGATGTACGCAAATGATAGTGTGTATGGTGAGGGCTGGTCCAACCCGTTCGGTGTGAATCAGTATTCAACTGCTACGGCAAATGTCGTTATCAGTCCGCTGCCGAGCAAGGTCGTTGTTACTGCAGAGAGGAACAATGTAGTCGCTGACAGCAATGACCGTGTTAAGGTGTCGGCGTACGTCACTGACGCGCTCGGTAACCCTGTGGGCGATAATACCCCGATCAACTTCTACGTCAATAATGCATCCAATACTGTCGGCTGGTTACCTAACGTGAATGGTTCTCTGAGCCTCAACGGTAACTACGCGCCCAATCAGAACGTTACGAACGTCTCAACGGTGGGCGGCTACGCGAACGTCAGCTTCGGCTGGGTAGATGAGGCCTATGCAGGCAACAACTCATCCATCATCGCAACCTACGCCAATGATCCGTCCGTTAACGGTTCGACCAGTATCTACTTCAACCCGACCCTTGCCTCATGGTTCGGCAGTGTTCAGGACAGCTTCGGCAAGCCCTATGGTGGCGTGCTAGTAACACTGCACTTGATGGGCTATCATCACGACGCTGGTGGCAATGTCACTGACACCTATGAGGTCTATAACATGACCACGACCTCGTACGTCGATCTCCCATACCCGGGCAGCTACGTCTTCGACAACATCGAGCTTAACAGCAGCGTCGCATATGGATACGCGAGTGCAGACTCCGGTGATATCGGCGACGGCGTCCACTACACTGGCATGAGTCAGAACTACACGCTGAACAAGTCTAGGACCTCCTCGGGCTTCATTGTTCTGCATGTACCGATGCCTGATGGAATTAAGGTCACCGCAGACCCCAGCACAATCCTGGTGGGCGGCGATACCTCGACCGTCACAGCACAGCTGTACTTGAATGGCAAGCCATACAAGAGATCTGGCATCACAGTGACCTTCTTCGGCGACAATGACACCATCGGCTACCTCCCGGCAGTCAGGACCAACGTGTCCGACACTAACGGTCAGGCATCCGTGATCCTGACGTCCAACCAGACCAAGGGCGATGTCAACGTCACCGGCTATGCAAAGATCTCCATGAGCAGAAACCTGTCCGACAAGGCGATCGTGCACGTAGTCGGCTGGGGTACGATCTCGGGCATGGTCACCGATAAGAACAAGAACGGTATCCCGAACGCCAAGGTCGAACTCTGGAACGCCAATTACGCTAACGGCACCTGGGAGAAACAGAGCCTCGTAAAGTCTCCAGAGAACCCACAATACACCGTCTCCAGGCCGGAAATAGCCGCCATCGGTACCTACACATACTACAGGATCCCGGCGGGTATTTACAACGTGACTGCAACGGTTAACGACAGCGTCGGCAACCAACACATATGGTTTGCAATCGTGAACCTGACTGAGGGTACTGCGACCAACAACATCGCTCTGCCTGACTACGTCACACAGGTAGCAACCGCAACCGCAACAGCGTCCGCTACAACCGGTACTGAGCCTTCAGGCGCAGCATCGACGGCATCTCCAAGCGGCGGTGCGAAGGCATCCCCAACCGCGAGCCCGGGCTTTGAAACCGTGTTCGCCCTTGCAGGATTGCTAGGCGTTGCATACCTCATCACGAGGAAGGAGCACTAAACAAAGAGATATTAAGGGGACTAAAAATCCCCTTAACCTTTTCTTTTTGTGATAAAATGTCTAAAAACAAATTTAATCTATTGATTTTTGCATCACTCATCATCTTTATTTTACTATCATCCATATCGGTATCTTCCGCCGCACAGTGTAGCTCCGTGGTCGGAAAAACCATTGATCGCAATGGCAATCCGGTCGCCGGAGTAACCGTGGCGCTTGAGGACGAAGATGCCAAGCCTGTAACTTCAGTAGTTAGCGGATCTGACGGCAGCTTCAGCTTCAATAACGTTCCGGCTGACACTGGAAGCGGAGTATACCGCATGACCGCCAAGCTCGACACTAACGACGCCCACCTGTCGGAAGACACAGCATTCTTCATGGTATACGCCCAACAGACCACCACCCAAGACGTCACCTTCTATGATTACCCACCCAGCAGCACGGGTTTGCTCTATGGTGTGGTGTCATCTTATCCTGACCGTATCACTCCGATAAAGTCAGTGGTGTACCTCGACAATGGCATGTACTACCTTTACGAAGGAAACAAGGACGACCAGTGGTCATTCAACCTGCCGGTCGGCAAATATGTCATATGGGCCGAGACGAACAACGATAACCATACAATCTACCGCTCGGACAACTATACTGTCAATGTCAGCGGCGTCGACAGTTCCTATCAGCTGATCTACCTACCGACCGATCATCAGATCCCATACCATACCCTACCCACCCCGCAGGAGAATACGGTACACGGAAAGGTTACACAAAAGAATGGCATGCCGCTTTCGGGAGCGACGATCGAGCTATGCCGACAGAAGGACGGCGTGGCCGTCGGTTCCACGAAGACGAGCACAACCGGCGACTACAGTTTTAATAATGTGGATGTAAAATCCCTTTCTGAACTGTACGTGATCCGTGTCTCCAACACCATCAATGGAGAGACGAAATCCCAGACTTCAGATCCGATCGAGATCTTCTGTACCAACAAGACTGGCGGCACTCACGATTATAACCTACCGATCACCTTTAACTACGTCAGCTACGGCGGCCTCAACATCGACTCGACACCGTCAGGCGCCGAAGTATGGATTGACGGAGTGGACTCCGGAAAGGCGACTCCTTATAAAAGCGATCAGATCTCCGTCGGCGATCATTCGATCACGCTGACTATGAACGGATACTACAACGATACTTTCCCGGCAACAATACAGCCTGACAAGATGACGGTCGCCGGCCGACCTTTAAGCATCAACACCGGAACCCTAGTATTCAACGTCAAGCCAGATGACGCATCGGTGTACCTGAACGGCAAGTATATGGGAAATGGATCCTTGAACCTGACGAAACTTCCATCCGGACAGTACAAATACCTAGTGCTGCGTGATGGTTACCAGAATGAATCAGGCTCTATTGACGTGATACCAGGTAAAGAAACGGTCAAAACCATCGACATGGTTGCATCGCCCGGGCTCGACACAACCTACCTCTCATACCTGCTCGGTTCGATGATCAGCTATATCTCAGGCCTTTTTTAAATGGAGCCATGCCCTGTTAAATATCCTCTCTCTGTGTTGCATTGTGTTCCAGTATAGCGCAGCGATCATCTTTAAATAAACTAATAACTATTCAAACAGCAAAGGGTCGGTAACTATTATATATAATTGTGGGCAAAGTATTGTCTCATGGAAATGATCGAGATCGATGGGTCATACGGCGAAGGCGGTGGCCAGATCTTGCGCTCGGCAGTGGCTGTCTCTGCGATCACTGGCATTGGGGTAAAGATCGTCAACATACGCAAAAACCGCCCCCGTCCAGGGCTGAGCATCCAACATATCAAATCCATAGAACTGGTAAAAGAAATGACCGGTGCTACAACTGAAGGACTGACTCCGGGCTCTACCATGATCTCATTCTTCCCCAGCAAAATCCGTAGCGGAAAGTTTTTCCTGGATATCGGCACCGCCGGGAGCATCTCTCTAGTACTGCAAAGCGTCACTCCCATCGCCTCATTCGCACCTGCCAAGGTTATCATCGAGGTGATCGGCGGCACAGATGTTCGATGGTCACCCACCATCGACTATTTTAAGCATGTCACCATGCCGGCGATGAGCATGTTTGGCTTCAAGGGGGATCTGAAATTACTAAACCGCGGCTTTTATCCGTCCGGCGGCGGCCGGATAGTCATAGAAATAGAGCCCGCCCGATTTAACGGGACGGTCATCAACGAGCAGCCCAATGAGCCGGTCATGGGGGTCTCGGCATCATCTAGACTGCCCGAACACGTGGCGAGGAGGCAGGCAGAAGCGGCCAAAAGATACCTTAACAGCGTAGGCATCGAAGTCAAAGATATCGCGATCGAGGTTCGAAACGATCGGTCGATCGGCTCCAGCATCACCCTCTACAGCGGCTTCCACGGAGGCAGTGCATTGGGCGAGCGCGGTGTGCCGGCTGAAAAAATTGGGACAGACGCTGGGATTAGCATGGCGAATAGCCTCGAGTCGGGAGCTGCAGTTGATCCTTATCTATGCGACCAGCTCATTACCTTCATGGCACTCTCCAACGGTCCGTCGTGTGTCTCCACCGGCAGCGTAACATCCCACGCGGTCACGAACATGTGGATCATGGAAAAAATGACAGGACGCCGTTTCACTATCGAGAAGAACCGGGCGATCGTTATCCAATCTGTATGAATTCAGGCGGGACCCGTGCAGTAAGGCAGACAGGGCCTGCATCATAAATATTGAAGCCGTTTTCCCTGATCTTCTTCGCATCCACTTCCAGGATCACCGGGTGCTCGGTTCTGATGCATGCTACTTTTACCGCCTCTTCGATGCTCTTACTTAAATGAACATAATGCTGGCTCACCGGCTTCAGTCCGATCTCAAGGATCCGGTCGGCCTCCTCTTCACTGGTGCCATAATACAAAGTGTCCCCATCGAACTCCTCAAAGTCCAGTTGGATCGGGATCGAATGGCCATACCGTGCCCTGACCATGTCCCCTTTGCGCTCGTACCTTCCCTTATTATCGGTTTTGAACATGGCCTCCACATGATATGGCTTCGCCCAAGCGTACTTTTTCTCGATGACACTGATCAGATCATCCAGGCTCACCCACCCCTGTTCGTCCATCTTCAGCCCGAGCTCAGAAGGAAAATGCCGTAGCGCTCCGGAAATGATCTTTCCAAGTTTTTCTGCCTTATATCCTGACAGCACAAACCTTCCCGGGTTACCGCAGATACACTCAGACCCTCTGAAGTACCCATGTACCGGACACTGCCTCATCTCTCCTGGCTGTTCGTTCGTTTCCATAGTGACACCCGGATTGATAGATCTCTATTCTCCCTACGAATCGATCATAAAACTGATAGCGCTGATTTGAAATATACTTTATGTATTATCCATTACCCGGCGTTCTTTTTTCGTTCATCGATAACGATACAGTGACCTATACCGCTAAACTATCGCTCATTTTTGGGCTACCCATCATAACGGGTGCTTCCTGTTTCATGGCTGACAATTTGCATCCGGTCTGTACTGATCGTGTTGGCTATCCGCTCGGCAGGCAAACCGGCATGTCATATGCCTTCCAGCCAGGGTTTCATGCCAGAATTTCGAAATATTTTTAATGCTCAAACACATACATCATGACAGATTATACCACAGTCGCATGTGCGCATGGCGCTGGCACATAGTACGCAGCAAGGCTATAATGGTGAATAATCATGATGCTGAAACGAATTAGAAGTCAACTCTCCCGCGCGGCCGGTTTTTTAACCGAATGCTTTAAACTGGTTGCAGCAGAGCCTAAACTACTCCTATCGCCACTGCTATCGATGATCTTCGGTTTCGTCATGGGCATGCTGGTAGTTATACCCTTCATTTTCATGGGATTCTTGGACAAATACGGCTTCTACGCATTCGGCATAACAGCCCTAATCCTGTTATTCATTAACCATGCGTTCAGTTACCTCTTCATGGGAGCTTCATCGTACGCAGTTTACCAGCACATCCGGCTGGGCCAATCCTCGATGGCCGAAGCATTCAACCGGGCGCTTTACGGCATGATAACGCTGCTGATGCTAGCCACAACGGCCACGATCATCAGGCTCATATGGATCGTCGTGAACGTAATGAAACGCCGGGGCAAAAGTCGTGATATCATGGCGAGTCTGCTTTCTTCCTTTGCCGCCGACGTCCTTCGTGATGGCTGGGACATCGTGCTACGACTGCTGGTGCCCGTGTCAATGATCACGGGACTGGGATATAGGGACACGATCAGGAAATCATTCGACATTGTCAGGCATAATGCGGCGATCATACGCATCGGTGAAGTCACCATTCGTGGCATGACCGGCATCACCAGCCTCATCGGCGATCTTATCTCCATACTGATCGCTATTGGCCTGTTCTTAATGATGGCCAATACGAACTTCAAGATGGCGTTGGAGATCGCAGTGATGGCCTTATTCGTCTGTATCACTCTAGTGTCCACGCTGAAACTGTTTATACGCGCATCTTACTACACCATGCTGTATGCATGGGCGGAAGAATGCCAGACTGGTAGCACACTGGTCGGATCAGTCGTGGTCACGTCCACCCCGCTGCAGAATATATTCAAAACTTAAATATGACGCGGAGACTGGAGCTTGAAAGGTAGCCGGGGATTCCAATTGGATACTCGGCAGCTGTCTCGTTAACAGGCCGGTTGGAATAAGGCTCAGACGGCAGACTTCACACGAGTTGAATTGTCAAAGCTGCGGAATGACAAGCCACAGCCTAAAGTCCGTGGTAGTTGACCTACGAGAACGACTTTGCGATCGCCTCGACGGCGCCGATGAGCTGCCCCACCTCCTCGGTGGTGCTATAGCAGGCGAACGACGCCCTTGCAGAGCCAGTGATGCAAAGCCTCGCCAACGCTGTTTGGGCGCAATGCTGGCCGCTACGGACGCAGATTTTCCTCGTCTCGTCCAAGATCATGGCAACATCGTGAGGATTGACGTTTTCCACATTAAAGGAAACGAGCGATACCCTTTCTTCCGGACCGTAGATCTTGACCTGAGGTATCTCCGCAAGGCGCCTGGCACACTCCCTAGATAGCCCCGTGATATGGGCCTCAATGTGCTCCACTCCAAGGGCTTTGACGTACTCCACACCTCGTCCCAGGCCGATCACGCCCGGTATATTCGGGGTGCCATACTCGAAGCGGGAGGGTATCTCGTCAAAGGTGAACGAACCGGTTGTCACCGTATGAACAGTGCCACCTCCGACGAAAACCGGCCTGAGCTTTTCCGGCTCTTTCACGTAGAGAACGCCAGTTCCCTGCGGACCAAGCAAGCCTTTATGCCCAGGCATCGCCGCGAAATCGCAGCCGATCTCGCCCAAGTTTATGGGCATCTCTCCGGCCGACTGGGCCGCGTCGATCAGGAGCATCAGCCCGTGGCCTCTGGCGATCTTCGCCGCCGCGCTAATGTCCTGCGCAGCGCCGAAAAAGTTGGATATATGAGTGATGGCGATCAGCCGGGTCTTAGGGGTGATCGCCTCCCTAATAGCATCCGGTGACACCCTCCCCTGTAGATCGGAGTCCACGACCGTTACATCGACGCCCTTTTCCCGAAGCCGGATCCAGGGCAGAAGATTGCTGTGGTGTTCAACCACAGTGGTGATAACATGATCCCCCTTCTTCCAATCCAGGCCACAGGCCACCATGTTGATGCTCTCGGTTGCGTTTCTGGTAAACACCGTGTGCTTAGGCTTGATGCCGAAGAACCCAGCGACGGCCTCGCGAGCATCCTCGTACTTTTCCGTCGTCCGTCTGGAAAGGCGATGAGCGCCCCTACCATAGTTGCCGCAGTAGCCTCGGAAGTACTCATCCATCGCTTCGACGACTTGGATCGGCTTTTGACTCGTAGCAGCGCTATCAAGGTAAACCACCTCC
>DATHCY010000148.1:0-10627 GCA_035319305.1 Methanocella sp. | reverse complement strand
CGACAAACCTGGCGAGAGTATCGCGAAGTATGTCCTGCCCTTCCTTCGCGGTGCATTTTTCCGGTATCAGCACACCATCCTTAAAATAGAGCAAAATCCCTTTGATAAGGACGCTGCGGGTGAGATCGTCTATCGTCACAGGGCAATAGATGGTGCCCTCTCCCTCAGTCTCGATCGGGGCGACGAAGACCTCCCCGGCGGGGAGATTTCCTCCGTGGTCGCCCTTGGCCGCCTTCTCCGCCGACCATAATCCATCGTCTGAGTTAAGCCGCCGTCCTTCGATGCCCAGCCAGAAGTCGGTACCGTGCTTATCGGTCACCCGGACCCTCCTGGCGCCATGTAGCATGCCCATGACCTGCTCGCAGTCAGCCTTCAACCTGTGATAGTCTATGTTACAACCGCCGACGGCCAGCTTTTCCATCACCTCCAATGATACGTGGTACATCCTGGCCATTCCTTCGGTCGCCCAGCCCATGTATATCCATGGCTTGCCGGGCTTTTCGTAGATGATCTTAGTGATCGGGAACATGCCCTCCGATCGTGCCTGCATCTTCTCCCGATATCCCGCCTTAAAAGCAGGATCGCTGTACGGCTCGATTATGATGTATTTATCCATCGCCTCTACCGCGCCCTTAAGGATCTTCGGGGTGCGGCGGTACTGTTCCGCACTGCAGGTCTCCATCAGCCGCTTCTGGTAATCGTTGGATACGGCCTGGATGAACGGCTGACCGCCCCTGCAGGCCACCTGTATTCCTATCTCCTCAAGAAACTCCTGCTGATGCGCGCCGCCCGTGATGTAGATCGCCTCGCCTTCGCCGATGCTGATGGCGTCGAGCACATGGGCGGCCAGCTCCGGATAGATGCTCCTGCTGACCATGATCAGAAAAATGCAGTAAAAGAGATAAAATGATCGGCGGATTTATCCGGCTGCAGCCGACTATTTTCTCCGCAAGTCTTTGTAGATGCGGTAGGCTAGGTATCCGAAGATGACCATCAGTAAGCCTGACATGCCGTATTCGGTGACGGACGCTCCGCTCTTAAGGATCAACGACGCCACATAATATATGATTGACAGTTCGATCAGGGCTTCAACAGCGATCGTAGCGTAGAATATGTAATCCCTCGGCGCCGCGTCCACCTCCAGAGACTCCAGTTTTACGTTACCGGACTGGACCCCTAAGATACGCATATAGCTCCGCAGTTCCTGGCGATCCAGATCGTCCTCGAGCGGGGTGAGCTTTATACCTCTCCGACGGTCGTTGATCTCCCTAACTTTCGTGTTGATGAGCTCTATCTTTCTGGAATTCGTGTCGATTCCAGCTTTACGATTCATGAGTGTACCTTGAAATAAAAGGTTAAATACATTCTCGTTTCTTATACGTCGCTGGCATGTGGTTATGATCGGCATGCAGGACCTTTCGCACAAGACATAATAAAACCCTTCAAAAACGACTAATTTGTGGCTGAGTAAAAAGTCATCAGCCTACAAGAATCTGGTTATTCAGTCGATATCGATGTATATGCCTGGAACGAACGAATTCTGTTGCCTGAGTATCTTATAATTCGTGGAATACTGTTCCTCGAGGTTGAGGCCGTGGAGTATTCCTCTGATCTGGTTGGCGCCTTCTGCGTCCAGGTACTGCAGGTCTATCCCCGGCATCCCAAGTGGATGTAGCTTATCACGGATCTGGCTCATAAGGGTCTCGGATTTGACGACGCCCGATTTGCTGTGATTTTCCCAAGTCACTTCAAAGAGATCGCATTTTGGTATCACATAGCTGACCCCCTCAATAAACGGCATAGAGGTCAGCAATTTTTTATCCGAGTTTCGCTGGAAGACGAAAACCCATGTGGGTACATATGCTGATATGTTATGTTGCTCGATGTACCGGGAGATCTTATCGTGGTTATATAGATATTCCCAGTATCCTCGGGACGATTCTCTAGACATTCTAGACTCGATATCCGGCAACGACCCCTCGGTCTCCCCGCCATCTCCTTTCGTTCGTTCGATCATACTTCGAACCAAGTTGGTATTGCACCGGTCCCAAGAACTGAATATCTCGTCAGTATTGCGAGGCTTAGGCGCATCATCATTGCTCTGAGGGTCTGATACGGACATGCCAAACTTGTTACAGATAGACTCGGCTACCATCGCCGCCTCGTAGCCGTAATAGAATGGCCGGATATAATCGACTTTCATGCTCAAACCTGTGTATGAATGGTTCGGATAGTTGTCCTTTCTGCCGACGTCCTTCCGGTTGAATGTAAAAATGGCCGTAGCCTCAGTGTCCCTGTTATAATATGTGGACTCGAAGCCGCTATCGGTCTTTTTTATTCCTGAGAAATGACCATATGATGTCAGGTATGATAGCAATTCTTTTTCGGCGAGTATCGTAGGCTTGTTGCCGCGAGAGCCCATTAAAGACCCGATAAACCCTCTTTTAGCCGCAGCTCCACCACTCTTCATATAAAAATACAGGTCATAACTCATGCCAATATATTAGAGAATTCTTCTTATAAGTTATTCGCTTCCCGAAAAGAAGTCGGTTAGCTTCCGCTGCTGCCTCAGGTACCTGTACAGGCTGCTGGCGGCGAGCCAGGGCTTTATGGGCGAATATAGCAGCCTGGATATAGCAGCGATCGCTATGCCCAGCGTATCGAACGTCTGCGGCGTCCCTGTCAGCGCCTCTTTTGTAAGCTCCCGGAACCGCCAGACGCCTAGCGGGATCCATTCATTCTTCACCTCCATGAAAACGATAGCACCCGCCTGTCTGCCGATTCTATCTAAATACCCTAATACGGGTGCTCTTGCCGCATAGTACGCCCCTGCGATATTGGATGCATACTCTTTCCGGCCCTCATACAGCTCGAAGTCCGAGTCGCACTTGAAGTTCGGCGCGCTCGCGTGCCATAATTCCAGTCCTTCGAACATCCACGATGTGGGCATCAGTAGGACCACTACATTATTGGCCAGCGCCTCAGCTCTGAAGACCAAGTACTGGTCGATAGTCGGATGGTACCGGACACGATCGGCGATTGCCTTGCCGATAATGTCGTCAACTGCGGTAACGCTCCATGCCGTTGGAACGAGCTTCCTATTCGGCTTCACGCCCAACAACCCGACCGATAGCAGCCTGGTAATCTGCCGTTGGCTGATGCCCGAGTCATATAATTCGGCGATCCCGGGGGCTGCCCTATAGTCCGTGTCCGAAACGATCCTGTCCACCTTGCGGGGCACTGAAGGATTATCGACTACAGTAAACGCTTTCAGATCTGCAGAGGGTCCGGTGGGTGCCTCGCGCATCGAGAACGACACTCGCGTATCAGGTTTCTTTTCAAACGAGGCTTCCGTATCTACCGGCCGATCCGATAGCACCATCCCCTGGATCTTTTCCAACATGCCTTCTGGGTCGGACGCGCTGTGAATGTCCATGACCGACTTGCTCCTTACCAGTTGGAACCGGTTTTGTAGGATCCGATCGAAAGAATCGCCCAGCCAAGCCTCTGAGTCCATGTGCATTGTGTCTCCGGATACGGGGGGTATCAGAGGGCCGGCCAGGACTTTAGGATAGCCGTAGCTCCCGATGAAGACCCCCGGCGGCGCTGAACCCGCGATCTCGTCTCTGCTCAGCGCTTTCAGGTCGATGAAAGTCTTTGCCTTAATCAGGATAGGACAAACCTTTTTGCCGCAGAGGCCCATGAAACCCCGGCACCGGGCGCAAAGCGATTCCCTGCTGGTCTCTATATATCCCGATTTGAACGTGACCTGTCTTTGCACGCTATAGCCTTGGATGAGCGTACCAATAATAGTTACGGGTGTGCTGTCAACTACCATGCCTGAAGAGCGAGGGGTTCTACTCCCCGGACTTCAGGTCGGGGTCTCCCACCCCTCTGCGCTCCCATTGAGATGAAATCCATGCTCCTCCTTGGGATGTTTTGTAGTGTGCTATGATGGGGTCGGATCATCCTTGTCTATGTTCGGCGAGTGTGATGGCTTGTTGGGGTTTGATGATGTTTCTCGTTGCCTTGTTTTCGTGCTATCTTGCGGGAAACTCAAGGCGATGGGCAGGATCGTACGATTACAGATACAACCACGTGAACACGAGGACATTGGTTATCTGTCTCAGCATAGTAAGCGCAGTGATCGTCTTCACGATCCTCGGGGCCGTGGGGTAAAGGAGGCCAATGGCTTTAGCTATTGGAGGAATTTACCCCTCGATTCCCACAGCGGTATTCTTGTATTCTCTAACATCCTATTCCCCTTGTACGTCTAGGCTACCAACACGCGTACGAGGGCTCCGGTCAATGAGCCTATTGCGTTCCGTTCCGAAAGGCGGTATGGTAGTACGAAATTTGGAAGCGCAAGCCAGCGAACAAATTCGTTGGTGGTTGACTTCCATATGTATGAAACGGCTCGATATGCGATCCTGTAAGATTTCTTGTACGGCGGATATAAAACTCGGGCTTGTCTCAATTTTGCTGTGAAATTATAGGTCGGTCCAAGAGCGTTGTAGGGGCCAACTGGAATTTTATAGCGAAATTGGGGTGCGTTCTAAAATCCTTCAAAATGGCTATAAAATAGGGTAAAGGCCGTAAGACAAGGACGGCCTTTATGCTGTTTTCGTGTAGTACGTTAGGTTGATTGCGTCGAACAGCTGGTACTCGTTGATCTTGCCGTCGAAGTAGTCTAGAACCGGCGCTGAGCTGGCATCCACTATGTAGTAATCGTTGAATCCTTGGGTTGGAGGCACCAGTGAGATGTAATACTTGTCGTAATCTCCATAGCTGCCCGCACAGGCTCTGAGAGCGGCCTCTAGTTCCTTGTAGGTTTCAGCCGTGGTCGAGTTTCTTTTGAGTGGCATGACGACGCTGACCGCTCTTGAGCTGTTGGATAGCTGGACCTCCTGAAGGTTTGTGGGTCGCAGGTAGCCGCTCTGGTTGAGGCTTTCCACGAAGAATTCTTTTCGGCTCGGAGGCTCGCTGAAGCTGCCAGAGCGGTTTCCAGCTACATATGTCGCTTTGTTGATCTTAGTACTGTTGTTGGGGCGCAGGCTCTTGGTATTAGGACCGACCAGTACTGCTTTTTGAACTAGTTCAGTCTTGGTCATGTTGCCTTTGATGTAGTCGCTGACCATGTCGCGATCTGCTGCGTAGATATCCACCTTGAATTGTTGGTCGTTGATCTTTTGACTTGTGTCGACGATGCCCACCATCAGGGGGTCTTTGGTGTCGAAGGCTTCATAGACGGTGGCAAACCCATCGGCGACTAGGTTGGTCGAGTCCTTCATGGTACTTGGCTTATATAAGTAGATCATGGCGGTCTCCTCCCCGTTCACCAGCGCGATTGCGCCTCCCCCGTAGTTATCGCCTAGGGTGGTCGCCTTGTCCTTCATGGCCAGAAAGTTCTGGATCACATTGGCGCTGGTGGGCAGCTTCTTTACTGACGGTGAAACGGTCGCCGATGGGCCGGGTATGGGTGTTGCCGTGCTGTTGGTTACGTCCGGTCCTTTCGGAAGCATGCTAAACGCAGCGAGCACCGCTCCCCCGATCAGCAATATGCCAACCACGATGGGAATAATTGAGTTCATCTTCATGGTGTAGCCTCTTCAGTTATAGACGATGTGAAATATACTTATTGATATATAATAATTTGATGTCGGATATATAAACAACATGGCTATCATATCATAAAAACACGGAAATTGGACGCTTATAGGATGGTACATAGCGTCTATCTGCCACCGGTCGATCGGTCGGAGTTCGTTTCGTGGCCGTTCTGCCAATGGAAATGTATTTTAATAACTATGTTAATATGACAGAGAACATCCCCGTGATTAAGGGTCCGGGAGAGGGAACTATGTGTCTTGCAGTTGTAGCCCAAGTCAAGGAGATTCGAGAGAATGTTGGCATGGCTGATTTTGGAGGATTAACCCAGGAGATCCGGCTCGATCTGATCGAGGAGCCGCAGGTAAATGACTGGGTGCTGGTGCATACAGGCTTCGCAATCCAGAGGATCGATGAAAACGAAGCGCATGAGATCATGAAGATCATGGCAGAGATCACCGAGATTAACGAGGCATCGTAAACGAGTTATGCACGAACTGAGCATCGCCACGGATCTGATCAACACCGCCATAGAGACAGCGAAACAAAACCATGCGACCCAAGTCATGAGTATCACCGTGGAGATCGGTGAGCTGGCGCTGATCAATCCCGAACAACTGAATTTTATGTACGAAGTGCTGACCGAGGAGAACATGCTCAAAGGCTCTAAGCTCATTATCGTCAACATCCCCGCTGTTGCAGAGTGCGGATGCGGCTACAAGGGGCCCGTGCCTGATAAGACCACCTGCGCGTGCCCGAAATGCGGCCTGACCCTGAGGGCGATCGAAGGGCGGGACATCTGCCTCAAGACCATGGAGATTGAAGTATGACGGAGGATAAAGTAAGCCTTATCCACGGAGCCGGCGGCGAGATGATGCAATCGCTTATCAGCAGCGTTTTTGCAGGCATTAAGAATAACAACGCCGGGGGCATCGGCCTGGAAGCGCTAGACGACGGCGCAGCCATCCCACTCGGCGATAAATACATCGTGCTAACAACTGACAATCACGTCATCAAGCCCATCTTTTTCCCAGGCGGCGATATCGGCCGACTGTCTGTATCCGGCACAATCAACGACCTGGCCATGATGGGCGCAAAGCCCATAGCGCTGACCAACGGCGTGGTTATCCCGGAAGGATTCCCCATCGAGGACCTGAAGAGGATCGTCAGATCCGTGGATGAGGCCCTGGAAGAGGCCGGCGCAGCGATCGTCACCGGCGATACCAAGGTACTGCCGAAGGAGGCGCTGGATAGCATCATCATCAATACATCCGGCATCGGTATCACCGATAACCCCATCCGGGATTCAGGCCTAAACCCGAACGATAAAATTATCATGACCGGAACGATCGGAGACCATGGCATCTCGCTCATCGCCCACCGAGAGGGGTTCAAGTTCGGCTCAGAACTGAAATCCGACTGTGCCCCCATCTGGAAGACCGTGGAGGCAGCCCTGAAGGTCGGCGGCATCACCGCCATGAAAGACCCGACCCGGGGCGGCGTGGCCAATGTTTTAAATGAGATGGCGAGGAAGAGCCATGTATCCATACACGTCCAGGAAGAGACGCTCCCGGTCCGCCGCGATGTCCGAGCAGCCGCCGACATGCTGGGCATCGACCCGCTGGAAGTGGCCAACGAGGGTAAAGCCGTGATCGGCGTGGCCCCCGACAAATACGAAGAGGTACTCGCCGCCATCAAAAGAACCAAGTACGGCAGGGACGCAGTGATCATCGGCGAGGCCCTAGAGGGCAGCGGCGTGATTATGCACACTAAGATCGGCGGGCAGCGATTCATCGAGCCTCCGCTGGGCGATCCGGTGCCACGGGTTTGCTGAACATTTTATAACCATTTTTGAAAGGTCTTAGACTAACATAGCTTCGAAGGGGTTATTAGTCGGGCACCTTGTATCTGTGCCGCGGACAAATAAAATCGCTGCGCTACGCCAGAACATAGATGAACGGCTATAGTTTACTTTTTCCATCATCAGACCCTTAAGAACAAGCTTGATATACCATCATACCAATCTCCTGTGGTCAAATGTCCCAGGGTCAAAAATGATAGACGTAATCATCCTCGCGATATGGCTGATGATCCCCGCAGGCCTAGCCAACCCATCGGCTGCGCTGCTGGGCGGCGGCGCCCCAATCGACTTCGGTAAAAGGTTTTCCGATAATCGAAGGATATTGGGGGATGGCAAGACCTATCGCGGCCTGGTTTTGGGCTCGCTCTCAGGCACCTTCATTGGCACGCTGCAGATATTTCTAGCCCCTTACATTGCACCATATCTTGCGGGATTCGTGGACCCTCAACTGCTGGTGGGATATTCCCCCATAGCCCTGATCACCATGCCCTTCGGAGCCCTGGCGGGCGACATAGCCAAGAGCTTCTTCAAGCGGCGCCTTGGCTTCGAGCGAGGTGCCATGTTTCCGGTGGCAGACCAGCTCGACTTCGTCGCAGGGGCCTGGATTTTGACGATGATCGCGGACCCGAAGTGGCTGCTCGCCAACTTTACCCTGTGGGTCGCGCTGACCGTCATTATCATCATCCCGGTGTTCCACGTGGCGTTTAACATCGCTGGATACAAGCTCGGGAAGAAAGACGTTCCCTGGTAGACTGACATTGGACTGCAGTATTCCAGTGTATATAGTGCGGTGGCTTGCCAGGCTTTGATATTCCCTTCTGCGGTCTCCCGTGGGGCGGGATAGTACGACTGCCATAAGCATAACCATTGCAAACATGGGAATACTATCGCATCCTAAAGTACCAGATCAAGTGCACGCGAGTTCACGTCAAAAGTTAGATATACCCGGATATCGCTTTCTTCTCTCGTTCAGACTATTACGACGGTGGGGTCATGGAGCAGAGAAAGCCCATGGCTTTAGCTGTGGGAGCAGTCACTCGAAGGTGATCCATATGGACGCAGAGCTTGTGGAAATGTTAAAGGAGACCGGCGCGGTGAAGTTCGGCGATTTTACCCTGTCGTCAGGCAGGAAAAGCAGCTATTACGTGGACAAGTACATCTTCGAGACGAACCCGTTATGTCTAGACGCCATCGGAGAGCGCATCACGAGGCTGATCCCGACGGGCACCCGGCGACTGGCGGGCATCGAGATCGGCTCGATTCCCATAGCGGCAGTGGCCAGTGTAAAGAGCCGCATGCCCTTCGTGGTTGTACGAAAAGCGACTAAAGGCTACGGCACCGACAAGCTCGTCGAGGGCGTGTGGCAGCATGGGGAGCAGATCTTCGTGATCGAGGATGTAGTTACCACGGCTAAAGGCGCGCTTGGGGCGATACACACTCTACGGGACGCCGGCATGGTGGTGGAGGACATGATCTGCATAGTCGACCGAGAGGAAGGCGGCAGCGAGAACCTCGAGAAAGAGGGCGTCCGGATGCAGTCGCTGGTCAGGGCCGGCGAGTTACTCGGCTATACGACCTAAATAGCGATCTCCTTCCGTTTTCCTCCTCAGAACCAGCATAAAAAATAGCATGACGCTTCCACTATATCCGACCAGCAGGCCGATCTCAAACGAAAGGTTCGCGACGGGACGAGAATTACGACCGCTACAAGCCAGATCAGAGCACCGATAAGAACACCGAGCGGCTTCCACAATATCACGTCCCCCATTCTGCCTTAGCATGATATCCGATACATATATCCCAGGTTATCGAATTTCATGCCATTAAAAGCAAAAGGTACCGGTTAGGATGGGCGGAACTTGAGCAGATAAACGTGGCTATAGCCAAGAGGTGCCTAACTCCATCCCTATAAAGTTATTATCGATCAGTACAATATGCAGTTGCTGATTATCGATGAAAGTGCTTGTCATAGGCTCCGGCGGCAGGGAGCATGCAATCGTGGAGGCGCTGGCGAGAAGCAGATATCATCCTAGGATATATGCGGTCATGAGCAACATCAACCCCGGCATCAGGCGCCATGCGGCCGACTACCTGCTCGAAAAAGAGACGAACATACCTGAAGTCGTCCATTATGCAGAGGATAACGGCATAGACTTGGTCATCGTCGGGCCGGAAGCGCCCTTAGCAGCTGGGATGGCGGATGCCCTGGAAGCGGTGGGCATCCCGACGGTGGGCCCCAGGAAAGACGTCGCCCGCATCGAGTTTGATAAGGCATGGACACGCGAGTTCATGGCCCGCAATAACATTCACGGCCTGCCGCGCTTTAAGGTGTACAGCGATTACGACGATGCATGCCGCTATATTGCAGAATACCCGGATATCGTGGTGAAGCCCGCAGGGCTCACGGGTGGTAAGGGCGTCAGAGTGATGGGAGAACATATGCATACGGTGGCCGAGGCATGCGAGTACGTGAAATCCCTGTTACCTGACGATAAAGTAGTGATCGAGGAGCGACTCAAGGGCGAAGAGGTCACTATCATGGCTTTTGTTGACGGGAGGCACGTCATCCCGATGCCCACGGTGCAGGATCACAAGCGCGCCTTTGAGGATGACCAAGGTCCGAACACAGGCGGGATGGGCTCGTATACAGACCGTACCGATCTTTTGCCATTTATGACGATCGATGATTATAATGAGGGCGTGGCGATCATTGATGAGACCGTTAGGGCATTAGAAAAAGACTCGGGCATCCAGTATAAGGGCATTCTGTATGGCCAGTTCATGATCACTAAGGACGGGATGAAAGTAGTTGAATTCAACGCGAGGTTCGGGGACCCTGAAGCGATGAATGTCCTGTCGCTGTTGAAGACGGACTTCGTCGACATCTGCGAGGCCATCGTTGAGGGTAGTCTTGATCGCATTGACGTCGAGTTCGAGCGTAGCGCCACGGTGTGTAAGTACATCGTTCCTGACGGGTATCCTGATCACCCCCTGAAAAATTCCCCGCTGACGGTTGCGGAAAAACCCGAGTACAGAGTATATTATGCTAGTGTGAATGAGCAGGATGGAAAATTGTACACTACGTCATCACGTTCGCTGGCCATTGTTGGCGCTGCCGATACGATCTCGGATGCGGAGATGCTGTCGGAGATGGGCTTG
>DATHCY010000147.1:0-33013 GCA_035319305.1 Methanocella sp. | reverse complement strand
ACTCACCCAGCTACACGAACCCCGATAACCCGGGACCGTACCCGCTCGGCAACAAGGATGGCACCGCCTACACGATCTCCGGGAGCCAACGGCTTGACCAGCGGACATTCGAAGGCATCTACACATCAAAGCAGTTCGACGCCGACAGGATCACCGCCTGGGACGTGAAGACAAACACTAAGCTATGGGATTTTTCGATTCCGATGGAAGACCGGTACTCCGGCATCATCAATTCGTCAAACGCCCCTGACGAACTCCGCCTCTACGATGACCGCATCCGACAGACTAGCGCGCCCCATTCCAGATCCGGAAGCAACGTGGATATCCAGCAGTTCATGAACGTGCGAGTGTTCCCTGGTGATAACGTCACCTACATCGGCTATTACTATGCGCTCTATGAGAGCCCGATCGTGGAAAACCACTCCAAGATCGTGGAGGCCAGCGGGATATACGCCATTGATAACTCCGGAAATCTCCTGCGGAAGGAGACCGTGAACGGCTTTCTGGCACGGATGGCCGCGAACAACAGCACTTTATACTACAGCACAGACGATGGCCGGATCGGTCGGTTTGGGGCGACCTGGGTAGTGGGCCTCACAGCTGCCGCCGCATCTTCGCTTTTTATATTTTTCCTGTCAGCCGGAGCGGTGACAAGAAGGAAAGATATACCCGAGCATAATGAGAACCGCGAGCGGTTGCTGAAGTACGCGGAAGATCACCCCGGCGCGACCGCCATCGATATAACCAGGGATCTCGGCATGAATATCGGTACGGTCCGGTATCACCTGCTGGTACTATCGCTGAACCACGAGCTTATCGTCCACCGCGATAGCCAAAAATACACCCGCTACTTCAGGAGCTCTGCCCGACACACATCCGCAGATCGGTCGCTTATGGCGCTGATCCGCAGGGAGCCGGTCCGGAAAACCCTGCAGGCTATCCTGGAGCGGCCCGGCGTATCCAGCACCGAGCTCTCCCTGGCGCTCGGATTGTCGGCCACCGCCACCCACCGGCACGTTGGCCTGCTCGTGGAGCGTGGCATCGTGGACAGGATATCTACTGGATACCACGGCTTTTCCTACCAGGTCAACGATGAGTACCGTCCACGGGTCCAGAGCATGATGGATACCTTCATCGATAAGTGGCAATGAACCGGCGATAATAGGCAACTGCACCTGCCATGTGAACGGGCAATTTTTAATATACAGTTGTCGCCGGGCCTTCGGAGATCAATACTTGTGGACAGAACCCTTATTTAAGCGGTGTCAGACTAACCTATTGTGAAAGGACACACAAGCACGTCAATCTGCTGGTCGAAAAGGGGATCGTACCCAAAACAGCACATGAGGGTCGTAGTTACACTTATTCGATTAAAGAAGAGTATCGGCCACAGGTAGCAAAGATGGCTGAAGTATAGCGAGTTTGAACCATCATTGATAGACTGATTATAAATCCAGGAACTGCTACAGGCGGTGATCTATCTGCACTATATCAAAGTTTTAACAAGGGATGGAAGGGGAACCTTTTACAAACGGTTCCCCTATCCCCTTACTTGAAGAACACTTTAAGTTTGAAAAACACTTTAAAATTGATATTTTGGAAGCTTCAATGTCGGATAGTGGGGGACTTTTGAAAAAGTCCCCTGAGGTCCTTTGAAACTACTTGGAGTTTGTTACCACCACTTCCATCTGTTTCAAGGATTTCGCTGCGGATAGGAGCATATTCTTATACTCCTCAGTATCGGTCTTGTAGTGCTCCTTCGCCTTAATAGCGTCGGGATCGCTGTCGGTCTTCATGGTCGACAGCCGGTCGGCTGTGTTGTATATCGTATCCTTCACCCACATGTCCCGGGTGTCACTATCCACCGGCATGACGATCTCAGGCCTGATGCTGAAGATCATGGTGCCATCCTGGCCCTTAAAGCTATTTGGCTTGCCGATGACCGCCACGAACGAGGGAACCTCGATGTCCGAGAGGGACTGTGCCGCTTCGGGCTGGTACTGGCTTGCATAAATAACAAACGCCCCGGTGGGGTCGGTGACCCTGCCTTTCCAGAACTCCGAGTCTGTGCCGATGTTGGTCTTTTCCGTCAGCGTGCCCACGATGAAGACCCGGTTGCACTTGGCCCCTGTAGGGGTGAGCAGGTACGTCGGGGCGAACTGGTCGTCCCCATCCTTATACGTCAAATTGGACGCCTGAAACTCCTTTGCAAATACGCGCTTCGCTACTTCCCTGGGCATTTAGACCGCCCCCACTTTCTTAAGCACTTCATCTATTACAATGTCCCTTCCAGTCCGGTTCATCTCTTTTACTAGCAGGTATCGGCCGCTCATCACCGGGCCTTTGACGGTGAAATACTTGCCGAGCATGATCCGCTTTATCTCATCCAGCACTACTCCTGGGTCCACTGCGTCCATGGCCATCTTCTTGGCCATGTTCACGTTGATGCCCGTCACCCTATGGGTCATCTCCTGATTAAGGATGATATCCTGGGCGATTTTACCATCATCGAGCACCGCCTTCACCCGCAGGTCATACTCGCCCTCCTGCTTACCATGGTCTGCACAGGCTCCCTTGGTTAGGGGGCGATTGCACTCAGGGCACCGCTTGATCAGGCCGCTGCCCGCCTGCACGTCCACGATAGCACCGGTTATGGTCGTTTCCCGGTCCGGGAGCTGCACATCCTCCGTAGGGGCGATGGTCGTGGTCTTGTTGAGCTTTACCGAGAACCGTCCCTGCCAAGAGTCGGTGACTAGGTTGGTCAGATGATAGCTCTTACCCTCTTCCAGCTTGGGCAGCTCAGACTTAGTAAAGCAGACAAACTTGATAGTGCCGGTTTCGTCGCCTAGCACTCCTATCTGGGCGATGCTTGGTTTGTCATTCTCCCAGATCTGCAGCACCTTTACCTTTAACGAGACCCACATGTTATCTTTGATGATATCCTTGATCTTTACCGGAAGCTCGTCGCCGCCTCCCCCTGATGTGGGGCGCTGTAGCTTCAAATCCCGGACGTACTGGTTGAAAATCGTCCGCTTCGCCTCTCCATCGGGAACTTTATACTGGTTGATCAGCAGGTCCAGCTTCTGCTCGATCTCCTTCTGAGGCACTTCGGCTCCCATAGAGGAGAACTTCTCTTTCAGTTCCTTTGCAGTGTCTTTTAGCATGTTGTTCCTCATGTCTCCGTTTTGGTGTGTGGGAGACAGTTAATAGATGGACAGCATCGTATATAAGCCAGCCCAAAGCATGGTGAAAGTATTCGAGTTGGTTGTTTCCCCACGTCGATCAGGCCGCTCCCCCATTTACAATAAACATTGCTACATAGAAGGCTGAAAATACCAGTCCAGTAAAAATTAATTGAAGCTATGAAAGCTATTTATATCGTTCATATACAATTACGCCAGTGATGAGCCTGAAAAACCAGCCGGGCAACCCAAAAGTTCAGGCGGTGATCGATCTACTTCGCAGGGAGTACCCTGAAGCATCCATTGAAACGGTGAGCTTCGACGGCGACATATATGATCTGATCATCGAACGAGAAATGGCAGTATACCTAGTGGGCATCAAGCTGGCCCGGGCGACCATGAAAACGGTCGCCAAGCTTAGCCTGTATGCAAAAGCGGTAAGCCAGCGGTTCGAAGAGAGGAGGGTCATTGTCCGGCTGTACGCCCCAACGATTGCCCCCGATGCAAAGACAGCCCTCGATAGATCCGGAGGCGTTTTTCAAAAGCTACCCACCGCCAAGCCCAAGGGCATGGCCGCGGACTCTATAAAGCTCACCTCCCCAGGCTCGTGGAAGGTCATATGTCATTTTATTAAGCATGAAGAGGCGACAATGAACCAGGCGTCGGTGCAGACAGGCGTATCATATCCGTGGACCAGGGCAGTAATCAGGAAGCTGCTCAACATCGGCGCCTTCAAAGATGAAGGTAAAAAAGTCCGGCTCTCCAGCATGGATCAGCTTTTCGACTATGTGGTCTGGGAGCGTCCTATCAACAATCTGCGAAGCCTGGAATTCCGAAGCGCCTACCACGATGAACAGGAGGCGCTATACGAACTGTATCGCAACGTCTCGGGCATCATCCCACAATCTGCGTGCGCGCTTTTTACCGCCGCCGACCTATACCTAGAAGGCATCGCATCCGGCGGATGCATACAGCTGTACGCCGACGAAAACGCGGCGCTAGTCGTAAAAAGCCTTCTTGGCGAGGGCGACGGGGTCAGCTTTCAGATCTACAGCCCCGACCGGGAGATGGACATCGCGACAATCGAAGATATCCGGGTGGTATCCCCCGAGCAGACCATACTGGACCTCGCCGGCCTCGGCACCTATGGCGCCGAGTCAGCCAAGATCATAGCCGAGTACTACAAGCGAAGCCATCCATCTACGACAGAAAAATAGTATTAAAGAGGCATGGCGGGACTGGCTTCAGTGTGACAACGACTTCGCCCGACGAGACATTGGTATGATAGCTGCAGAAGGCGGCAAGTACTTTAACTTTGCGTCGCTCATCGCCCGCAGGCGATAAACATCACGTTCTTTGGAACTGTATGATAGAGGAGAGGCCGGTGGCTTCAGCCACTTAGGAAACTCACACCTCAACAACAATTTAGTGTCGATCGCTGCGGCCCAGCCCAGAAAAATCTTATATATCCAATTACATTATGAGTCAAACATGGATAAGCTGAAGCTGCTGGTCGTCAACAACTACGGGCAGACCTGCCATCTGATCCACCGATCCTTGCGGGATTTGGGCATGGATGCAAAGCTCGTCTCCAACACCTCCACGACGGAGGATATCCTAAAGCAGGGTCCGGACGGGCTGGTGTTCAGCGGCGGACCCACCATGGACCGGGTGGGCAACGGGGAAAACCTTATTAAGATCGATCTGCCAATCCTTGGCATCTGCCTTGGCCACCAGCTAATGGCAAAAGCCTATGGTGGCGAGATCCGTACAGGCAAGTACGGTGGGTTCGCCCGGGTGGAAATCGATATCTTGGAAGAGGACGAGATACTAAAGGGCATTGGTTCCAGGGCGGTAGTCTGGGCATCCCATCAGGATGAGGTCTCTAGGATCCCCCCCGATTTCGCGTCGCTTGCAAGGTCTAATATCTGCGATATCGAGGCCATGCGACACCAATCGAAGCCGCTGTTCGGTGTCCAGTGGCATCCCGAGGTATCCCATACCGAGAAGGGCATGCTGTTGTTGCAGAACTTCCTAGAGGTATGCAGGCTGCACAGATGAGCATCGCAGAGAATATCTGCCGTCTTAAAACAGAACTGGCGGAGGCAAACGAAATCGACGTTCCGGAACTCGCCATGCTGGTCGGGAAATCCGAGTTTTTCTGCGTCCGATGTGCGAAATGCTGCCATGGCGAATCCGGCGATAACGAGGTGGCACTTTTTCCGTGCGAGGTCAGGGCGATCATATCCGTTTCGGGGAGATCATGGCTGAATGTGGCCCTGCCGCCTGATAGCGATGATTTCGACTCGTCCGGGGCACGTCATACGTTTGAGTGGGTGCTGCGACGAAAGCCGGATGGAGACTGTATTTTCCTCGAGGGTGGTCGATGCATAATCTACGAGCACCGGCCTCAGATCTGCCGGACTTATCCCTTCCATTTGAGAGGAACCGATCTACTTGTCTACGAATGCAACTCGACCCGTACAACGGGGTTTTCAGATCAACAAGCCGTTCTAATGGCTATGGCATTGAAGCGTCGGCAGGTTTCAGAGCTTGAGGAGGCCATCGCTCTCTTCGAGCGATACGTTCCATTCAAGCCGGGCCCTCCCCCTTATTCCGATACCGGACTGATTATAGTGCATGATAGCGAAGGCACGAAGTACGTGAAGAAGTCGGGCGATGGCAGGTACGATTTTTGTCAGGACGTAGGGTAAGCGATCTGCCATCTACCTGTTACATATCTTCGGCGCGCCTGTATTTTTAATGGCTCGGGCTTTTATCCCGGCGTATCAACACATCCTTGAACTTCTATGTACAGGATGGAATATAAGATCGAACCTGGTGAGATGGCGCCTGATTTCACCCTACCCCGAACAGATGGGAAAAATGTGCGGCTGTATGACTGCAAGAACAAGAAGACTGTGCTGCTGTTCTTTTTTAACCACGAGGACGAGCGCTGCTTGACACGGCTCTCGTCGCTGGGCCGGGACTACCAGCAATTTCGGGACGCAGGAGCGGTCATATTCCCGATAAGCATCATGCCCGTCGATGAAGGCAAAAAGCTCCATAGACAGTTGAGCCTGCCGTTTCCACTGCTCTGCGACAGCGATCATAGCATCGCCCACATATACCGAGTGGGTCAGTGCAGCAGCGAGCCCGCGCATGTATGTTTCGAAATCATCAGCCATGTCACAGATCCGCAGATGCTGATCGTGGATCCAAGTGGGATTATCAGAAGCAAACATCATCTCTACACGCCGGGAAGCCATCCGGACAACCAAGCGCTCATCATCGAATGCAGGAACGCGCTTCGTTAGGTTCCTCCGGCACCTCTGGAAAGTTCCTGCACACTTCGGGCCGGGTCTCGTAGATGCTGCAGGCGGCGGTTTTACCATCAATCAAGTACCTGCAGATCCCCTCCTTGGGCACCACACACCCCCCGCTGATCATTGTTGCACGGGCGATCTCGAGCGCTAAGACCGTGATCCTCTCATCATACCTGCTGGTCTTCCCTGCGATCTGCCTAGCCCAAGTGCCCGAACCCCAATCGCATATCATTGTATTAAAGCCGCTATGAAACTCCAACGACTCAAGGATGTCAATACGACCCTCTTCGACCCAGCGAAGCACGTCGTTCAGCGACGCTTCCACCTTCCACTGCCGGCGGCAACAATTACCACATCGGCTACAGCCACCCGCAGCTACCCCTTCTTCCACTACAACCCGTACCAGAGGGCAGATGAGGTACGATTCGTAGGCCATATAGAGCTGCTCTATGGAGTAACGTAGATCCGTGCTATTTCTTGCCCAGGCAAAGAACTCCTGCCGGCTCATCATACATATTTGCATATATTTTTAGGGCTTATCTATCTTACCGAGTGTTCTGCAACATGTTCGTCCGTATTATGCGAGGTCCCGATCTTACTGTAAAATCCCAACCGACCCAAGAGTATCGAAGATGGGGTCGGTTGGGATTTTACAGTAAGATCGGGCTCTCTATTATTGCAGATAGATTGGGGTTTTAATGTGGCACTCAACATTTTGAATGCAGGTATAAGGCTCTGGCTGGAGGCATGGAACATGCCATTTTGCCTATCGAGCAGATAGTCAATACAATAGACTTACACCGATTGAAAACTGTCAGCCGTGAAGCAGAGGACCCCATCCTCCTTACTTAGGGTGGACGGTTCACCTAACGATTACTATACCATGGCTTCTCCGGTTATCATCGTAAAAGCAGCTATAACGCCCGAACTCGTGAAAGTTCATCGTGTAGGATTCATCGTGGAATAAGGTCGGAGTGCACCGGCCTCCTATAAAAAGTACGTGCGGTTCCAGATCCCGATTCACCCATACTACTGTGGCGTTCTTGTAGACGCTGACGTTGTCCGGAACGAACGTGCCGTTTGAGATCTCCACTAGGGCAAAGGAGTATGTGAGGTTCCCCCTAGGAAATGGTAACGATGCCTGCACACACAGCGTGATCAGTAGCATCAGAGTGAAGAGCAGCGTTGCAGTAATCAGTTTTTTGATGGGATCCACAAGTACAGTTCGTGGAGCGAAAGTATAATAATAATGAATGCTTCTCGCACCCAAATGACCGTTTCATAATGAGAACGCCGGCCTCGACGCGCCGGCATATGATCATATAAACAGGGAGATGGCGAGGGTCGCGTGTATAAGCGCGATCAGGATGGTCGTCACCGCCAGCTTCAGGTGAGTGCTAAACTGCCCCTTGATCTTTCCCGTAAATAGCCCGTAGCCATATGTAGCCGTCGATAACAGCATGGTAATTGTGGCCAGGCCCAGCCAGACCACCAGGGGAAAGCCGGCGATATTTGTCAACGCTACGCCGGATAGTGCGCTCACTGGACGATCACCTTGCCTTTCATGAATGGGTGGATGCCACAGGTATATTCGTATGTGCCCGGCGTATCGAACGTCTTCGCGAACGTATCTCCGTTGACCAGTTGCTTTGAGTGATCGCCATTAAAATCCACTGTATGGGCTACAGTATCCTTATTTGTCCAAGTAACGGTTCCATGGACTGTGACGGTCACCGTGTCCGGGCTGAACGAAGAATCCTTGATTGTCACGTCGACCTGCGATGGCGCCGGTCCGGCCTGAGCTGTGATGGTTGCCTCCGGGCTTGCGGTGATGGGAGTACCAGTTGGCGATGGCGTAGTAGTATTCGCACCCATATTATTTCCTGTGCTGCACCCGGCAACAAGCGCTGTTGCGATTATTGCCAGTCCAATTACTAGTATTTTCGAGCAGTCCACTATATATCACTCTTTTAATGTTCCACCTACAGCAATATAACTGTAATGGAATGGATTTCGGCCTATCTATCCCTGGACGATCACCGTCCCCTTCATGAATGGGTGCACATCACAGTCATACGAGTACTTCCCCGGCTTATCGAACGTATGTGAGTAAGTTTCACCCTTGCCGAGCAGAGGGGATTTTGCCGTATCCAGATCCACATCATGTTTCACCTGGTCCTGATTGACCCATGAGACGGTATCCCCCGCCTTAATCGTCACACTCTGCGGCGTGAACTGATTGTCTTTAATATTAACCGTCGCGGCTGTTGCGGCATGAACCACCGTCATGGACAGCATGACGATCACGGCCATCATAAAGAATACTCCTAGCTTCAATGTTACCACCATAACTGAGATGTGGTGGCGTGAGAAAATTGCTGCCCGTGGAAAACGTATTCAGCAGGTTACAGGCGCTTTATTTATAGATAAAATATTCGAGCAGGTCTCGGGCCACCTCGGGATCGTCCATGGCCCTAACGACGTCGGACGGGCCGGAGTAAGGCCTGGCGGCCGTAAGCTTGGCCGCCCGGCTTTTCCCCACCCGTGGCAGACTTTCCATCGTTTTTAGCGAAGCGTGGTTGATATCCAATGGGTATGGGACGGCGGTGATCGACCTGTAGCCGTGAGCGACGACTTTGACATCGACTGCTGTGCCGGAGGGAAGGTCCGCAGGGACGCCGACCAGCAGAGGGTAAGATGCGATCTGCCTCCCGAAGGTGAGATTCCCCTCCCGGAGGAGCTCCATGCGTACGTCCCGCAGCACAGTGCCCACGGGTGTCACCCTCCGGAGCATCTCCAGATCAATGTGTTCCCGTATTTTTTCCTTATACGCCCGGAAGACGCCCCTATGTTTGTTCGCGATCCGATCTCCCACATCGCCCATGCATGTGCCTTCGAACGGCATAACCTGACGCAGGTTGATCCTGCGGACGAGCAGTCCTTCGGAGAGCAACGACTCTAGAAACTCAAAGTTGAGCTGGAACGTCTTTTTCGTCTCGCCTAACAACCCGTGCACAAAGTTCAGGCCGGGCAACAGCTCCGGCAGCCCAGACGCTCCCCGGGCATCGCCGATCCGGTTCACGATGCGGATAGCCTCTTTTACCTCGTCGGGTTCTGCCTTGAGGCTGTTCAGCTTGATCACATGGTGATCGGCGCTCTCCATGCCGAATGCAGCCACGTCGCCCGACGTATGATGCCTGACGATCGATTTCAGCATGGCAGCGCTCTCTTCAGGATAGCGTGCGATGGTTCCAGGATTAGCATTATCCATATGCAGTACCTTTAGCTGCGGGGCCACATGGCGTATGCCTGCATAGAGCCTCTCGATCGCCTCCGGGTTTGGCCGGGGAAACTCGGAGCCGTCATCGACGGCCATATACGTCAGGATATCCGGCTGCCGGCCCAGCCTGAAATGGCGAGCGCCCATATCGTACAGTGCCGAGACCTCCGCCACGATATCTGATATAGGGCGGAAGTCGGGCCGGCCGTAGAACTTTTCAGTGCAAAAGGAGCAGTTGCCACGGAAACATCCCCGGTAGGTCTCCAGCTCCAGCATCGTAAACGGAAAATCAGGGTGCTGAGGCACAATCCTGGCGCCTTTCACCGCCCACGCTGCGACGTCCCTTGAAGCGCGCCTAAGGTCTGGGTCCACCGAAGACCCCTCCTGCACGTAGCCGGCCGTCACGGCCTCAATATCCCCTGTCGCTACTATATCAAAGGCGCAGCTGTGATCGATCCTCTTCGCCGCCCGTCCGCCCTGCACCCCTACGCCGAACATGGAGATCGGGCCTCCCAGGATCGTTGGGGTGTCGATCCCGGCAAGAAGTTGCTCCAGTTCCTCCAATGACGCTGGAGATCCGCCAGTGTACTTTCCCGGGACAGTGGTGCCCGCAATGACGATGACTAAATCCGCGCTAATCATCGTCTGTAATATCGACCGGTCTTTCCGCAGCCCGTCGATGGTGTAGTACAGCACCTCCCCCGGAAGCGCTCCGGCGACATACCTCGGGTAGGGCGCCATGTACGGCGGCACTCCAAGGCACGCAGGCTCATCCACATAGCCATCAAGGATAACAGTTCGGCTGATCTCGGGCATCAAATCAGAGAGGGCGTGCACCTGTATAATAGTGGTGCTTGCTTAGATAGCGGTTTGTTGGTATGTGTTTACGTAACAATTTAATAGAATAAAAGCGATTGATAGCATAAAGGTGGTTGTTATATGGAAGAAAAATACATGAATTCGATAAAAGCCGGCGCCGTCGGCGGTATTATAATGGCAGTTATAACTGTGATTGCCCACTTTATATGTTGTTTCGGGTTTGTGACATGGATCGTCGCACTTGCAACTGGTGTGCTGGCGATCTACTTTGGTCCGACACTTATCACAAAGATCATGGATGCCGTCGTTGTATCGTCAGCAGCAGGCGGAGTAGCAGGCTTAATCAACGGCATAGTCGCCCTGCTTCTTGCCCTGACCAGTGCAGGTTCTAGTGCGGCAAACGGATCAGCCCTGGGCGCAGGAGTCGGCATTGTGGCCGGCATATTTGGCCTGGTAATATCTGTGGTTCTCGGCGTTATACTGGCAGCAATTGCTGGAACGGTATATGCATTCGTTGCGCTTAAGGTTCAGTCCTAAGCAACGATGACAGGCACCTCAAACGGTGCCTGTCCAAATACTTTTTTATACTTACCTGATATAAAATAACATCAGTGATAGTCAGGAGTATATATGGAGCTTAAATATTCGCAAGCGATTAAGGCTGGTGTCATCGGCGGCATCATTATCATTGCGCTGGTATTGCTAAGGCTGGTAATGGATATTATCGGCGAGAAGGTACTTACTAGCGGTACAATAAGCGCCATTTTCGCTTTTGTAGACTGCTGTGTGTGGATTCCAATATTGATAGTTATGGTGGCGACGGGAGCACTGGCGGTGCGCTATTCCCGTGCTGGGCTGATGGATCTCAACGACTCTTTGATAGTGGGCGCAGTTGCGGGGGCGGTAGCAGGAATTATGGCTGCTATTATAATGGTAATCGTGATCTTCGTATCACCCTTTATCTTTCCGGATACATACAATAGCATAACTGGTGTGGGCATTGCAGGTTCCACCTCACTGGCAAGCGGCATGTTAGCATCATGTTGCTGCGGACCCTTCATGATCATACTCGATGCAGCCCTAGGTGCCATCGGCGGCGCCATTTACTATATGCTAAAAAAATAGCGCTTTTCCTTTTTACCGATACTCGCCCGACCCGTCAAAACGACTTGTTTCGGTAGGCTGCCACGAGCGAATGCGGGAACACAAGCGGTGCCTACCCAAATACTTTTTTATACTTACTTGCCATAAAAATAACGTGGATTATACCTGGGTGTCTCTATGGAGCTTAAATATTCGCAAGCGATTAAGGCCGGTGCCATCGGCGGCATCATAATCATAGTGCTAATTCTGCTGAAGCTGGTGGTCGATTTTCTCAGCATGACGGTAAACAGCATTATCGTCTGTGGGGTCTGCTGCGTATGGGTACCTGTACTGGTAGCAATGGTGGCGATAGGAGCGCTCGCGGTGCGCTTCGCCTGGGCCGGCATCAGAAGTCTCAATGATGCATCGATCTCTGGTGCAGTTGCGGGGATGGTAGCAGGAATCCCGGCAACCATCGTCATGATGATCGAAAGTATCATCGAGCCTATTCTCATTCCGGGTATGCACGATTGGTATAGCAGTATAAGCAATACGCCTAGTGCTGGTATCACTCCACTGAGCGGTGGTTTAGCAGGTGTATGTTGTTGCGGGCCTATCTTGTTTGTGCTCTGCGTGGTCGGAGGCGCCATCGGGGGTGTCATCTACTATATGATAAAGAAATAGTCCGGGAGGGCTATTAGCCATGCACATTTTTATTTAATACCTGTCCACGCTAACGTTCGACCATGATCATTTTTCGCCGGCGCCCGCCGGATCCCGGCAAAACGGCTTATATCCTGGCGGACAATTCCCGATATATGAGGGATCAGTATATGATCGCCGCCGGTATCGGTCTGGTCGCCGGTATCGCGCTCATCGTCACCCATATGCTCTTTGCGGTTGCGGGCATCATCGGCGGCTTCTTTATACCCTTCTTTTCCTGTGCTCTGACTTGTGTCAAGTGGATGGCTATGGCGGTATTTCTTATAGGGGTGGGGCAGTTCGTCGCCAGCTATACTTGGTCGTACAGAAAGCAGGAGGCCATCAGAGTATCGGCCCTGTCGGGTCTGATAGCGGGCGTCGTGAGCCAGATCGTCAGTATAGTCGCCGGCATTGTCCTGAGCGTAGCGTTTGGCGTTGTCGGAGGGCTCATAGGCTACCTGATCGTCGCGAATGGGGATTATCCCATTGGAGGTGCCCTGATCGGCGGTGCTGCAGGCTTCGGACTCGTGTTGTTCATAACTCTGGCACAATTTACGTTCTGGGTTTTGTTAAGTGTCATCTTCTGCGCCATCGGGGGTGTAATGTACTCGGATAGTGCGCGGGTAAAGCAGGGTTCGTCCTTGATCCGACCATAGCGGTCCTTCGTACGTCCTCAGCGGAGTGGACTATGGGTATCTGTTTCAGCAGCACGATCGACTCCTGTCCAGCTTGGCTGGCTCGATCGACGATGATCTGACCTGCTTCTCCCTGCCGTCATAAAAATGGCATTAGATCCAAGGCAGCTTCCGGGGGCCCTATATGACCATACAAATCATTTATTATCAATTAATATTGTTACATTACGATGTATATGAAAAGGATGTTTATTATGGCGATCATCGTCGGGGCGGTGCTGGGCCTGATCCCGGGCATTGTGGACATTCTATGGCTTGCGCAGCGGGTGGTTTACTACCGCCAGAATGGGTTCGACGGCGGGTCTGGCAGTATGCTGTGTGTGGAATGGCTGCTGGTGTTCGCTCTCAGCGCGGCTGCGGGAGTTCTGGCCGTTTTGCTGACTTCCGGTATGATGGAGATGAAGAGCGATGCGGAAAGGGTCGCTGCGGCGGCAGGCGTCTCCTTCTTCGTATCATACATTATTCTGGAGCTGATCAGGTCTTTTGTACAGCCTTTTTTCATCCCTTCGGCGACGACCGTCTCCGGCTCCTCGCTGACCGGGTACGAATCCGGGCTATTCGGCGGCTTGCTCAGCGCTTTTGGGATGCTGGTCTGTTGTGCTCCTTTCGAGTTTATGATCTCCGTCGCGATCGCGGCGATATGCGGCACTTTACTGGCCATGGTAATGCGCATACCGAAGCCCGGCTATGATGGAGTTTAGTATGCGAAGCTACAAGTGTGCTGGATTGCTATGCCTATATACCAAGGGCGTCGAGGAGTTTCCTCGCCCACTTCAGTTTTTTCAGCTTTTTCGGCGTCACATTTGTGTCGTCCAGATCGAAGCCGATGATCCGTATGCTCTTCGCCCCGAACTCCTTTGCCAGAAAGACGCACCGGTCGCCATCCGAAAATCCTCCGAAGTTATAGACATTTTTCAGCGGGTGCGCCTGGGTGGTTCCCACGACGTGTTTCAGCTGCGGCACCAGCGACTTCACGCTCCCGATATTATCTGCATGGGCGTGTGCAAGTATGATCGCACCATTCGTGTCCGCTTTTAGCAGGTCCTGGTGCGGGCCGTCCAGGTCGGAGACGACGATATTCGGGACGATGCCATGTCTGAGCAGCGTTGATACCGAGCCATCCGCCGCGATGACAGTGTACTTGTACCATCGTTCGATCCTATTCATGTCCTTTTCGAGTGTGGGAGCCTTGCCGCACACAACTACGTCATGGCCGCGGATCATCTCCTCGACTTTACCAATGTACTGTGACCGTTCCGGGAGCAGGGAAGAGAGCAGTCTCGCGGCCGCCTCGTCCCCTTCCGGGGTCCATCCAAAGTCCTCCAGGATTGCCTTGTAATACGGCTCCCACTCTTCGTACTTCATACCTTTTCCAATCCGATTATCATGGGTATGCCTTCCACGTCCCAGTCCTTAGCGAAGCCGGAAATCTCCTTTTCAGATTTGAAGTCCAGCTCATTCGCCCTGACTTCGCTGGCTGTATAATCCTTCATGCTCCGCAGCAACTCCAGCACCTTCTCGTCACCAACATAAACCTCTGCCTTGATCCTGTCCTCGACGTTCAGGTTCATCTCTTTGCGCATGTCCTGGATCCGGCGAATCACTTCTCTGGTGTAGCCCTCGGCCTCAAGCTCAGCGGTGAGCGAGACATCCACATAGACTTTGCCGCCGGCGAAGTCCGTCATTGCAAGGCTCTCCGGGATGACGTCCCTGAAGCTCACCATGTCAGAGAGGATGTCGAACGAGCCCTCCGGTATCTCTAGGATGTACTTCTTATCGTTCTCGATGGCCTGTTTGACCGTTTTGCCGTCGACCGCTCTAAGCCCTGCCGTCACCTTTCCGGCGACGCCCTTAAAGATCGGACCGATAAGTTTTGGGTTCGGGGCGACCTCGACGCCCAGCTCCGTGTTCGTCTCGCCGGGCGCCAGCACGACGACCTCTTTGGAGTTAGTCTGCTCTCTGATTACACCCGAAAGGTCCTTTACCGCGGTGACCACATCGGAGTTATCGGCCGCCACGACCACCTTCTTTACCGGCCAGCGGAGTTTGCGTTTTGCCTTTTGTCTGGCGTTTGAGGAGGCCTCCACGATCCGCCTGGCTATGTCCATATCCCGGTTGAGTTGCTCGTCCAAGAGGCCGTCATCCACGACTGGCCAGTCGCACATATGCACCGAGATGGGCGCCGAGCCATCCACGTTTCTTATAAGATTCTGGTACATATGCTCTGCCATATATGGGGTGTATGGGGCGATCAGCTTTACCATGGAGACGAGCACGTCGTACAGCACCCGGTATGCCGCCAGCTTGTCCGGATTGTCCGCCTCTACCCAGGTTCGTTCCCTGGCTAGCTGGACATACCATCTGGACAGGTCCTCAAGGATAAAGCTGATGATCGACCGGGTCGCACGATGCAGATCGTATGTCTCCATCGCCATGTCGACATCCTTGATGACCGCCTGCAGTCTGGAAAGGATCCATCTGTCTTCGACCCGTAGGCCGCCTTTTATCGATTCGAAGGTGACCGCGGAGGGGTCGAACCTGTCCAGTACCATATAGGGCAGCGGGAATCGGTAGACATTCCAGAAGATATTGATCGCCCGGTTCACGTTGCCGCACTCTTCCCAGGAGAAGCTCAGGTCCTCCCACGGGGCGTTTTGGGACAGGACATACAGCCGGAGCGTGTCCGCGCCGTACTTTTCCAGGACGTTCTCCGGGGCGACCACATTGCCCAGGCTCTTGGACATCTTCTTCCCCTGCTCGTCCAGGGTGAAACCGTGCATGCAGACGCAGTTGTATGGAGCCCGGCCGAAGCCCACCATGCCCGCGCCCAACTGCGAGTAGAACCAGCCTCTAGTTTGGTCATGGCCCTCGACGATGAAGTCGGCCGGCCACCAGCAGTCCATCAGGTCCTTCCGGCCGGGAAAGCCTAGTGTCGCCCAGGATGCCACCGCCGAGTCGAACCACACATCGAAGATGTCATCCACCCTTTTCATCGAGCCGCCGCACTCGCACTCCAGCCGGACCTCGTCCACGAAGGGCCTATGAAGGTCCGGGATCACTTGGCCGGCCTTGTGCTCCAGCTCTTCCCGGGTGCCGATCACGTCAATGCTACCGCAGCGCTCGCATTTCCATATGGGGATCGGTATACCCCAGTATCGCTGTCGGGAGACGCACCAGTCTCTGGCGCCGCTCACCCAGTCGTAGAACCGGGCAGAGCCGGCCCAGTCGGGGTACCATTTGACACGCTTTACCTCTGAGAGCATGCCTTCCTTCATCTTACTGACCGCTATGAACCACTGTTCAGTGGTAAGGAAAATAATGGGGGTCTTGCATCGCCAGCAATGGCCATAGCGGTGCTCTATGGTAGTGGCGGCCAGCAGCAGGTTGCGCTGCTTTAGGTCCTCTATGATCTTCGAGTTCGCCTCCCGGATATCCATGCCCGCGTAGGCCCCGACCGTTTCATCGTAGTGGCCATTGCCCTTGACAGGGCAATATGCCTCGATCCCTTCTTTCCGGCCCAGCTCGAAGTCGTCGAACCCGTGGCCAGGGGCTATGTGGACCAGCCCCGTATTCTCGCCGGCCACAAAGTCGGCTAGGTATACCTTATGCTCCGTCTCTTTCTGCCGGGGGATAAGGTCTGCCAGCGGGTGGGCGTATCTGGTCCCCTTCAGCTCTTCACCGGCAATGGTCTTCAGCACTCGGTAGTCCGCGTACCTGCCCATTTTCATGACGCCTTCGATAAGATCAGATGCGACAACCAGCCTCTCTCCATGTTTCTCGAAGAGTTCTTTGAGTTTACCATCGCCTACAGCCTCTTTCATCTTAGAAACTTTATCTGCATAGCGCATTGGTTTGGGCCTGCCGTCGGTATGGTGATCCACCAGCGTAGCCTGATCTAGCCCGGCCTGCAGCGCGGCATCTTCGAGGATCGTCGCCGGCAGTGCATATACCATCGCGTAGGTGAACTCCTTGTTGGCGGCGACGGCCATATTGGCTGGTATGGTCCATGGGGTGGTGGTCCATATGACTAGGAAGCCGTCCTCGTCCTTGAGCGGGTACTTAACGTAGATCGAGTCGTCCTTGCGGTCATAATATTCGACTTCAGAGTCAGCAATGGCTGTCTCGCACCGGGGGCACCAGTTGACGTTGCGCAGCCCCCGTTCGATGAGGTGCTTCCCGTGTGCCTGCTGGATGGTCCACCATGCAGCCTCTATGTACTCATTTTTCAGCGTCATGTACGGGTCATTCCAGTTCATCCAGACGCCGAGCTTTTTGAACTGCGCCGTCATCTCATGCATGTTATCGATGGCGAACTTCCTGCACTCCCCGGTGAAGCGGGCGACTCCGTAGTCCTCGATGTCCTTCTTCGTCTTGAACCCTAAAATGCTCTCGACTTTGACTTCGATGGGCAGGCCGTGCATGTCCCATCCGGGCCGGTCCATTAGATCGTAGCCCTTCATGCTGCGGTACCGCAGCACACAATCCTTAATGATCTTGTTCCACGCAGTGCCTAGGTGGATCCGCCCGGTCGTGTACGGCGGCCCATCCACGAAGTAAAACCGTTTGCTGCCCTGTCGGCGTTTCCTAGTCAGGGCATAAGCGTCGCTCGATTGCCAGAGCTCCTCCACCCTCGCCTCGAGACTCTTACTGTTGTACTGCTCTTTCTCTTCCTGTATCACGTCAATTCCTCGCGAAGTGGTATACACTAATCGATGAGAAGCAATTGGAGAACCTTTGCATGCATATGCGGTGAACAGGGATCGAGCGATAACAGGCGGCCTCAGCGGCCAATAAAGCAATCCCACGCGTTCATGTTCATATGCACCGTACTAACATGATGCCGGCTATACTTAAATGTTGTGTATGTACGCACACCAGGCGCAGCAAGCAGTGGCTAGCCGACGCCCGAATCCGATACTCCGGACAACCACCAGCACGACAAGCATGAGAATACAATGCACACGGACACATTCCCGGCTGTAGTCATGGTGATAGTCACCTGTAGAGCCTATCGATACCGGATACGTACTTAGAGTTCTTGGTCAGTCGGAAGGGGATATGGCTGGTGATTCCATCGATCGCGTTCCCATGTTCCTCGTTGCACTTTAGCTCCATCACCGTATTATCCCGATCGATATGTCTGTCCAGGAAACTGTTGCTGCGCGGCCGGAGCCTATAGAACTCCATATCCGTATCAAGGGTGATGCGGAACCTGTGATCGACCGATTCGTAGTACTTACGGTGGTAGCGTATCAGGATGCTGGGCTGCAGCGTCCGAAGATGCTCCTGTATCACGCCGGGCAGGTCTGACCGGGCGAACATCTCGTGTTGGTAGTCGTATGAATAGCTATCGGTCAGATCGAACGGGGCCAGCTCGTACTTCATCTTGGTGCCGGTAAGCGCCTTCTTATATTTCAGCTCCAGTACGGCACTTTCGATCTGTCCGAATAGCTCCCCATACCATCGGACCCGGGTTTTCAGACGTTCGCTGAGCCCTAATAGGTTATCGTTATAGCTGGTGAGGCCCGGCGTGTCCAGGTAGATGCTGTTGTTATAGCGAGGGCGATATGCCTCCCTGAACATAGCGGGGTGATGTTTCACGATCGATTCAACCACGCTACGGCTACAGTCCGTGATAAAAAATTTTCGCTCGAATCGGAAATCTTCGAGCTTGAGCCGGTCGACGATCAACACCTATCCCGCCTGCGAGGTCAGATAATCAGCGAGATCCGTCCCCTTTGTCGTTGGGATCTTGATCGAGTTAACAGACAGGGAAGAACCGTCTTCGACAACATATGACATATTGACACCCCTAACGGACGACCCGGTCACTTTTATTGAGGAAGGTGCGGAATAGGGGTCTCCCCGACATGCGATATATCCATACGATGATGAGGTTCCAATGCTATCATCCACCAGCACTGCCGATGCGTCTTTGCTGCAGACTCCGGCAAAGCTGTTCGTAAACTCGATAGACCCAATATTAGCTGCGCTGTTTTTATCCGCTAGGATACATGTGCCTTTGGTACCATTGAAAATGGGATTTGATATATAGACGCTGCTTCCGGTTAGGTTCACCCCGTCACGTCCGGAGTCGATGAACGACGAATAATATATTGATCCGACGCTGTGGCTGATTTGACATCCGTCTTTAGGCGGATCCATAAAGAGCGTACTATATATGGTGAAATTGGACTGGTACATGCCGAGCAGATGTTCTCCGCCGGTATTATTTTTGAAGATGATCTGGTTCATATCGACGCTTGAGTTGTAGAATGTGACTTGGCTATCAAGGTTCCAGCGATCATGGGATGGTGTCGAAATTCCGGAAAAGATCACATCCTCCAGGGTAGAGTTTTTCTCCGCGTTCATAACAGCGATCCCTTGGCCTGTTCCGTCCGAGGAGTTTATGATAATAGGCTCGTCATCGGTACCCAGTAGTTCGACGGGCGAATAGGAGATGATCCGGGAGCTGTTCACCATATCCAGCCCGGTTCCCATATTACAGTTGACCATATAGCCCGCCGGAATGACGATGCTCCTGTTTACCTGCCAGTCCCCCGGTTTCACCTGTATCGTCCCAGTGGTATTATTCACTATGAGGAAGTCAAACTGGTCCACATTTGGCGTCTGGGTCGATAAGTCGTCTGAACTAATGTTGCTATCGGGGTAGGAGTAGGGCATAATCGACGCATTCCTTATGGGCGTCGTTCCCAGAAGTCGGTAATACATGGTCATATTCTTTATATTCTGGTCTGACCAGTTGAAACCTTTCGGAACGATAAACGATTCCTTTTCGTAGGACACGGGGGTTAACTGCTTACGCGTATTCAGGATAAACGAGCCGTTCTCAGGAACAAATACTGTGCCATCCGCATAGGTGAGGTTCAATATTTCCAGCGGCATCTCCTGGACGTTTCCTATCTCCAGCGTGATGTTGCCATCGGGATTTTCACCGGTATAATACGCGTTGAGGGCAAAGACCGGGTTCAGTTTCGCCCGGATGAACGCTTGGTTCTGTCTGATTTCGTCCTGCGTATAATAATATGATGGGTTGTTTTTCCGGATGTATGTGATGTTTTGCTGCATTTCCGGGCCAATGTCGCGGAACAGGCCGTCTACATAGGCGGGATCAGACATTATCTCCAGTTCATGGGCATAGCTGCGGAAAAATACTGGGTCGTCATAAGGGTACAGGTCTTTGTCCGGAAAGATGCTGGTAGACGTGAATTCATTTTCCGTATCTGCTGATATGGGCTCGAGCTTCGAAGTGATAGGATTATAATAAAATATGCGATTGCCCAGAAATAGCCCGTTCACATTGTTAATTAGAACCGACATCGCCTCGAACTTCGCTAGCTTGTCCACATCGAATACTTGGCTCGTCTGAAGCTGATCGTTGCGGTATTCTTCGAGCAGATCTTTACCTTCGAGGAACTCATTATAGCTGGCGTTATCCTTCGACAGGCTGTTCATGTTCGGGGCGGAGACCGGAGCGTAGAATGCTTTGTCAGCCGAAAAGCCCTTTGCCAGCGATATGTCGTCCTTTCTTAACAGGGCTAACTCCCCGTAGACCAGCGTATCATTATATCTGATTATCGGTCCGCTTTCCAGACCGTTGTTTTCCACTAGCTTATCGTCCATGCCTTCTTCCATCATATATACGCCCTTATCTTCGCCATTGATCGTGACGCCGACGAAGCTGTAATCGACAGTGGAAACATTCTCTCTCTGGAGCGCTTTCATAAAGACCCACTCATTGATGTTTACCCTCGTGGAAGGGTCTTCGATGGAAAATTCGTTGTAGCCGAATAACGTTTCATTTCCTTTTAGCTTGATACGGTATGACCACCTATTTCCGGACCAGTGATCAGGCCAGTTACCCTTCAGCCGAAGTTCGGCATCCAGCGTCTGATTTTTATACTGTATGGTTGCTGGCACATAATCATCAGGAGTGCTGATAAGCATCCCCACGGCTAGGGCCTCGTTTCGTTTATCCTCGATCTTCTCAAAGTCCTTGAACTTGATGTTGATGGTCATCTGTTCCGGGGGCGAGGAGGTCAGCTGGCTGATCTGCTCTCCGGGAACGGCTACGTTTTCATGCATGATGTATTTGAGCATTTGAAAAGCGTCAGATGTCGTCTTTCCCAACCCTGCGCTTAAAAGAAAATTGTATACGTTCTTAGCTAGGCCTGATGGGCTATCGGCCGTCCCGAAAAACCCCGTAATTATCAGCCCGGCGGAAGATCCAATTAAAAAGACGATAATCAAAACCAGAAAAGTAACCTTTTTACCGGTTAGCATTTTATATGCAGAATTCTTTGCATTCGAAAATAGTGTGGTAAAGCTTGTGTCCGCATCGCTTTTTATCTGCATATCACAGCGCTCCGGGGTAATCTAAGAAGGTGACCTTTACATCCTTTGATACCTTCGTCAACTCCCCGCTGATTAGGTTCAGCTGTCCGACGTCCTTGAAATCTACCAGGAAGGAGGCTTCGAGCATGTCTTTGCTATCATCGAGCCTCTTCAGGTTGACGGCGGAGCAATGGGCGTTCAAGATCGCTAGTATCTGATCCAGGCTCACTTTTTCCGGGCCCTGGGTGGATATGGTCAGGTGTAGGTTCTGGTGATCGGCTTTGCGATGAAACAGGAACCTCCGGCCCACAATCATCAGCATCATAATGATGGCGGCTATAATCGTGATCCACCGTTGATCAGCCCCTAGTCCCAGCCCTATAGCGATCGTCAGAAATAGAAACGCCAGCTCTTCAGGCTCCTTGATCGCGGTCCTGAATCGGACGATAGATAGGGCGCCGACTAGGCCAAGTGATAGTGCCAGCGAGGATTTTACCACGATGATAATCAGCGTGGTTGTCATCGCGATCAGTACAAAGTTCCGAGCAAGATATGCACGGTTAGAGATCGAGGTGCCGAAACGTACGTACACATAACCTAGCGCACTCGATAATAACAAGGCTAATATAAGGTCGATAATCAATGAATATATAGATATATTGCCATTATTGCTAAAAGCGTTGATTAAAACATCAAGCTCACCAGCCATATCATCGCCAACCTCTATCTTTTAGTTTACTCCCATATTCGCTTTAAGTATATATAACTATACACAATTCGCTTAATAAGCATTCAATGCCTCGATTTAACGCTAAAATCGTTTAATAGTATGTATGGCGTCTCTGATAGCTATGTCATGCGATTATGGACCTGACACGCAAGAAAATGGCAAAAATATGGTTATTTGCTATATAATACGGTATTTTCTATGATATGAAAACTATCATCGACCGTTGGTTACTTATTTATAACCTGCAACAAGAGTATTATTGGGTATTCCTGCGGCAAAGAGCGATAAGGTTAACGGGAAAGAACAAGTTCAGACGGCCAAGGGAAATAAGGCTCCTTCGGTTATGGACAGGATTTCGGTTAAAGACCGATATACAATATTGCTAACAGCGTGCGGCGTGTTAGTTTCAATATTTGCAACGATCCTTAACAAGGACGATCTATTCTTCAATGTCTTAAAATATCTAATCCTATTTATCGTTCTTTTTATCGTGGGCACAACCATTATCCATACCTATCGAAATAATATGTCCCGCCAGAAGGATACAGATATTATCGGCGACCCAAGGTTTATGAAAGAGAATGATAAAATCATCATGCTTTTACTAATCATCGCTTTTGTCATAATCTTATTATCTTTGATATATTCGGTTAATAACACGATGGAGCTTGTATCGTTGTGATGATCCCAACGATTTTAATCGTTGACTTCTATGGTTTTACATGCGAATTGCCTCCCAATGCGACTGGTTGGTTTCACCGTCAATGTTCAGCGTTTTACGCCATGGACATCCACATGGCAACCTTCAAGTTGAGTTCAAATGGCAAGCCTAACCGGCTCATATGGCGCTTTCAGCCGATATAACAAAGGTCAGACGATGACTGTGTAGCTATAGTGGCATATAGTTTAATTCAGCCTTGAGGGTGGATTCCCTCCACGATCATAAGTCGGTGGGCTTTCTCCACCCACAGCCCGAGATCGTAAATCGATCATACTGTGGGGTCCGATAACCATGGGTGAGAGTTATATGTTGGAAACCCAATGATTCCTGATGTCTATGAAGATACCGTGTCGTCTAGCGATAGCTGTTTTTTTGATGGCAATAGTCATTGCTATCGCCGGTTGTACCAGTCCGTCGGGCGTCCCGTCCGGAAATCACAGCTCTACTGGCGCCGCCAATTCGACGTCGGTTGCGGGCACGGTGATGTATCCACTATCGACTGAAGGGCCTGCCATCTATGCCGGGGATCCTGTCGTCGGAGTCTGGGACTGGACAGAAAACGGGAAAAATATTGGCCTCAAGGTCTATTATACCTTCAACGCCGATGGGACATTTGTGCGGCTCGATGATCACGGTTCGAATACCGATCGGTATGCGGGCACCTGGAGCAGGACCGGCGCCACGAAGTACACATTGGTATTTGCCGGCAGCAACCCGGGGTTCGAGTGGGAGAACCTGTACTACAGCAACTCGACCGGATACCTGCGCAACGAGGTCAACGATTTCATGACTAGGGAAAAATGATCTGCTGGTTATTTCCTGTAGACTGAAATGGATACTGGCAGATGTTCGCCGGTGAAAAACCGCCCGGTAGCCTCAGCTTCCTTCTCTATATCGCCGTCTCTAGTCGCCGCCTCCGGGCCGAACATTTCGATGTCCACTAGGTCGCCTTGGATCTCTCGATCTATATGCCATGTTCCGGCGACGGTGGTGCCGATTAGCACGGTACTGATCGACTCTCCGAATCGGGTGATCATGCGGTCCAGGTATCGGTTTGGCACGAACCTATCCCTTCGGGCGTAGGCCTTTACGCAGGGATCGTCGGCCGGAAGCATCGTGATCTTGGCCGGGGGTTCATCATGTTTCAGCGTCTCTCCCTGGAGGACGAAAAATTTGCCTGTAAGGCCCTCGATCTTGATCTGTTCGAAGGTCCCGTCATCCAGTACCGAAGCCACCTCCCTCTCTGTGGAACCCAGCCACCAGGCTAGGTCTTCCGCGCATACCGGGCCGTAGGAAGCTACGTATCGTCCGGCCAGATCTTTAATTGCCTCCCACCGGCTCATTTCACGGTCGAGTCTGAATCTGCCGGAAAACAATGAATACCTCCCGGGATCTTCGCAGGGCAGCCTGCCTGTGCCGCCGCGCATGAGTTCCCAGCGCTCCCACATGGCAGCTGCAACAACCGCGATATTCGTCGAACGTTCCTTGTTGCGGCCCCGGGACCTTACCAGGTCCCTGGAAACTCCTTGCCTAATGCTATTCTTGATCTGTGGGAGGGTCTTTTCCTTGTTGTCTAAGGCTTCGATTATTGCACCGCCCACCCGGCGGCTCTCATCCTCCTGAATACCCCACCCTTCCAGTAATGCCTTTGCCCTCGATTCCCGAAACGGCGCTGATGCTGTCCGGATGGCCGGCATCAGGTCGACCGGCATAACCTGTACCGTCCCCTTCAGTCCCTTCATCCGGGCCAGTTTCCCAGCCCTGAGCGATTGCTGGAAGGCTCCGGCATTGAAATCTTTCACCCGCAGGCTCAGGCTAAAACACGTGTTTGGCAGGCTGCCCGAGTCGATCGTCAGCAAAGATTTCACTGCCTCTTCAGGGCTCCGAGCCTTAGCTTGGCCCAGCCATTGCCCTTTCAGGATATGGGAGTTGACTGTGGCGGGAGAGTAGACATTCATATGTACCAGATTGCCTTGGGGTAACATCTACTCTTCGCAAAGCTGCGTGGAAATGTGGATTAACATATGCAGTGCCTGTACACCAAATGCTGTGTGACGAACCGGTAATCTATTTACCATATCAGCACATGCCTAATCTACAGGTATCGCTATGGATAAGAGCTCTCAAATTTCCGGGTTTTACAAGCTTCCACCGCAGGATAGGCTGAAGAAGGTACAAGAGATAGCTGGTCTCACTGGGGAGGAGGTCGCAATTATCAGCGCCACCGGCGCCCTGAAGTACGATCAGGTCGACCGTATGGTCGAGAATGTGATTGGTGTGATGCCGGTGCCACTTGGTGTAGCGGTCAATTTCCTCGTTAATGGCAGGGATTACTTGGTGCCGATGGCCATCGAAGAGCCGTCTGTCATTGCGGCGGCATCTAACGCGGCGAAGATGGCGCGGGAGAAAGGTGGATTTACTACTAGCAGCACGGGGCCGGTCATGCGGGGCCTTATACAGGTGACGGAGGTCAGAGATCCGTACAGCGCCCGGTTCGCCGTGCTTACAGCGCGGGAGAGTATCATCGAGAAGGCCAACGCGGTTGACCCGGTGCTGGTCAAGTTCGGTGGCGGGTGCAAGGACGTCGAAGCGTACGTTCGTGATGTGCCCGGCAGGCCCGGCCACACTATGCTGATCGTCCATCTGATCGTCGACTGCCGGGATGCTATGGGCGCCAACGCGGTCAACACCATGACCGAGGCCGTCGGCCCGTATATCGAGAAGGTCACCGGCGGCAAGGTCTACCTGAGGATCATCTCGAACTTGGCCGACCGGCGTCTGATGCGTGCTAAGGCCGTCTTCGGCAAAGAAGTCATCGGCGGAGAGAACGTTGTCGACGCGGTGATTAAGGCGTACGAGTTCGCGCTGGCGGACCCGTATAGGGCGGCGACTCATAACAAAGGCATCATGAATGGTATTATCGCCGTCACCCTTGCCACGGGCAACGACTCCCGGGCCATCGAGTCGGGAGCCCACGCATACGCAGCCATCACCGGCACCTACCGGCCTCTGACGACCTACGAGAAAAATGCGGATGGAGATCTGGTGGCTACCATCGAGCTTCCCCTGGCGGTGGGTCTGGTCGGCGGAGCGACGGCATCACACCCAACTGCTAAGGCGAGCGTGAAGATCTTGGGAGTCAAAACCGCGTCGGAGTTGGGCGAGGTCATGGCATCCGTCGGTCTGGCGCAAAACTTCGCCGCCCTGCGGGCGCTGGCCACCGAGGGCATCCAGCGGGGCCACATGCAATTACATTCCCGGAACGTGGCGATCCAGGCCGGCGCCACAGGCGACCTGATAGACCGCGTTGCGGAGGCCATGGTAAAGGAGAAAAAAGTCAGAGCTGACCGGGCAAAGGAGCTTCTTGAAGAATTTAAGCTTAAATAGTTGCTATTTGCATTCAACTTATTTTTTTGGATTATTATTTAATTTAACCACCAATTACTTTTTATCTAATGAGATACGAATATGATTAGTTGTGGTATCGGGGCATATATAGCGACCTAGGCAACGGTGGGTTGTTATTATGGTTCGCATTATTGACGACAGTGCACAGAGCAACATCGACTTTCTCTTTGGCTGCAGCATCTTCCTAATCACCTTCCTCTACGCTTTTACGTTTGTCCCGGGGCTGTTCATCCCCTACCAGGCAGGCGCGGTCGACTTGGGCGCAGTCGCCTACAAGACCGGGGCAGTACTGGTGGAAGATCCCGGCTGGTACGTTTACACGACTAACGGTGAGCAAATGGGCAATCCAACATGGGAAACCCAAAGCCTGAGCGCCATATCCCGAATCGGCCTGGCCAACGATCGACTGTCACCCAACATACTCTCGATCAATAAAATTAACCGGCTATCATCTATCACCGACTATAATCTGATACGGAATAAGATCGGGCTCGACGGCACCATCACATACAACTACGCGTTTTCCCTCGACATGAAAAATACACTATCCGGCAAACAGATCCAGCTGCTAAACATCACCTCTCCCGATCAGAACAACAACGTTGAGTACATGGAGCGAAAAGTACTGGTGGACACCGGTAAGGAGCTATTCGTGGACGGCAGCAAACCACAACGATCCGGCTCACCCAACTCCGCCGTGCTGCGAGTTAGCATCGCCAATATCACATCTGCAGATACAGACAATACCACCTTCCGCCTCTTCAATATTCCGGGCACCTACACCCTCAAGGGTCTAGACTCATGGCGGAGCCCCTCAGACCCTCCAATACCTTTAGTGTACAATACCCAGTACCAGATCCTGAAGAATGGCGATCCAGTTTTATCCCTGCCGGTCAGCTTCAATCAGAACGACGTGGCCGAGGTAGTAGTCTATAACTCTGCTATCCGATCTGCTAACATCGAATACCTGTGGGTTATGGCAGACTCCAATGTGATGCCGGGCGATCAGGTGGACTACGTCAAAGATCCGGATTATAAGACGGAGAACGTCTGCTACCCGGGAACATTCAAGGTGGAGGTATGGTCCGATGACATTTAGAAAAGATGATTTTGGCCAAATCTATACAACCGAAGGCCTGGCAGCAGCACTGGTAATGGTGGGCGTGCTGCTGTTCATCATGCAGTCCATATCCCTGGTGACCCCCCAGACGGGAATGACCACCGATATGAAACTGTATCAGAAGACAGCGGACATGCTCGTTTGCATGGATAACCCCGGTGGCGATAACAGCAGCATCCTGAAAGCGGCCGTAGCCGGGTGGGGCGGTAGCCCTGCCACGATCAGCAGCGTCACTCCTCCCGGGGACACGAACATCTCCCTACTGGACACCATGCTGGCGAGCAATTTCACGTCGAATCCAGCCTCATCAGATATTGCCTACGAATTAGATATTCACTACAACGATGGGACTACTAACCACGACGTGCCCGTTATCATCCACGGCAAGCCCGCCGATAGTTCGGTAGTCTCATCCCGCCTCGTCACCATAAACCGTGGCGACGTCAACTCCACATTCTGGGCCACCAAAAATCGTTACCCACAAGTAGTAGAGGTACGGCTGAGCAGCTGGTACCTGTGATCCCCATTTAATATTTGCGCTGCTCAGATGACTTCGTGCCCGTGATAGTATTCCCGCCCTTTACTAGGTTCCCGTGGTGGACCGGACCCCCTTGCAGTGGACAGACAGTTAAGGCACTAACTATGAGGATGTTAATGGGTAAGTGTAGGCGAAGGGTTTTCGCGCGAGTTCAAACTTTAGGTGTTGCGGGAGCTTGAAAGTAGTAAGGATATGCGAGTTGTATCGTGAGAATCCTCACTCGGTTTTGGTTGCCAGGTGACGGCGAGAGTATAATGAGGGCCATGGTCTTGCTTTCAGTGGTAATGGTAACCATAGTGGGGGTGCTTCTCGGATTGCGTAGTTGGAGAAGATTGTCGGCCAGTTGTACGTAGGGAACATTTTTTAAAAAGAGCATTGGCCAACTTGAAGAAGAGTGAAGTCGAGGGCCGACGCAGATCAGGAGAGGAATACCAGATGATCAAGGAATACGAAGGCCTTTCGGCTATCGGACTGCACGGTTACTCGGGGTTAGCAGATCCGGTATTCGTATGGCTAAAATCAGAAAAGCCTGTCGACCCGAACTTATTTAGGGAGGAGATCTGGCATTATTGCATTGGAATGCCCTGGGTATGGATCGGAGGTCCGAGCAGAGTTAAGCCATCGGGGTTTTCAGGTTAATGGTAAAAAGACTCCACTCATCCATCGGCTACCGATCACCAATAGAATTTGAAAAGATGACAGACCTAACTACCGTGGCTTAACGTATCGTCTATAAAAAGGGGTTCGCCCTCAGAGTCCCGATTTTGCTGTAAAATTCTAAGTCAACCAAAGATCTTCAGGGGGAATCAAATTGAATTCTACAGAAAATTAGGAACACTTCCAAATAATAGGCGACGATCCCTGCCCTACGGTGTCTGCCATGTAACGGCTCGTATGGGGGCAGGTGGAAACAATTACTGTTTTAATTTTGTGTATTATATTTTATGGTGACTTACTCGTGTTTTAAGACCGTGAAGTGTTATTAGAGAGTTGATTGCCTTTGTATAGTTTGGTTTGACCATAGATCCCCCCTTAGTGGATTAGGGTTTAGTATAATTCAAAAAAGTGTTTTGTGTTTTCGGCGCCACTCCACGGGAACCTCTGCGGGAGAAACATCAAACTCCAACAATCTTGATGGGTATAACTGCCATCGGCCTACTCCACTTCATAACTAACTCCATCATCTATGAGATGTGGTACACCTCTCCTAATAGTGTGAGTCAACAACCAACGACCTTTGTCGTTGGTTGTCGTTCCAGATTTCGTACCGTCATACGCCTTGTGGAACGGCGACGATAGGCTCGTTGACCCGAACCCCTGTACGCATATCAGTAGCATAGACGTACAATGGCGGTAGTATGTTTAGCAATATAAAAACTCGAAAATTGGAGTTGCGGGGTAGGTCCCTCTTTGGCTGAAGCCATCGGCCTCTCCCTCTTCTACCCCACACTCCGAAGGCGTGGTCACGATGTGTATACTATCGGCTTGATAGATACTGTGTGTTCGCTCACCTGTACTTGATTCACTCCGTGGACTGTGATCACGACTTTATCGGGGGAAGGTACGGTGTAGTCCACGTTGAACCCTTCCAGGCTATCCTGCATAAACCGGCCCCATGCATACGGATATCTTGTATCTAACGTAATTTTCGCGTCCTGAGGCGTTCCAGAGCGCGGCGATATATACTGTTCCGTATCGTTGTACTCCATAATGATGTTCATGGTTCCCGATCCACCATAAGAGCTTGGGGTGCCAGCAAGGCGTATGACGTTGACAACTAGTGTGCCGGTATCGGGCCAGGCGAAGATCCTCGGCGATAGGACCATCTGATCAGTGCCGTTGGTCCCATAGGAGAGCCAGAGGCCCCCGTTTTGAAGGCTGACATATTTCCCGCTGTCCATCCTGTACGAGACTTCGCCAGTTGTATTATGATATGATAGTCCGGGGAAGTCGACATAGGTCGATGAGCCCGTCATATCAGTGTAAATTGAGCCGCCTTCCGTATGTATCAGCGTCGTCTTTATCGGGGTCTTTTCCAGGGCCACACGTTTCATGTCACTCTGTACGACCTTAAGGCCCTGCTCGACGTTCTGGAAATTGTTCATGTCTTTACTATTGTTCAGGATTGACATGCCAAGCACTGTAATGATCGTAATGCCTGTGAGTACGATGCCGAAGACCAGGACCGTACCGATCGCCTCGGACACTCCCTCATCATCGAAATGCCGGAAAAGCCGTGGTTTAACCGTTCCTGCGCCCCCAGCCACTCTTCTCTCAACTTTTTCACGTTTCATAATGGTATCACCGGTTCCTTTTATTTCTGCGCTATCTTTGTCCATTCTCTATGATGAGTCGTACCAGATGCGGTGTATCGGATACATGCTGCTAGTATTCCCGTTGATCGGTATCGTGCTGTTGACGCCGTTGATGGTCACAGTTGTGTTGACGGTCGTATAATCGCCGTATACGACAACTTCCTTGTCCTGACCATTCTGGCTGGAGCGGACATCAAGCATATAGTCCTTGCCTGCAACAGTATCCGGTATCTCGAACAACGTGCTCACATGTCCCATCTCAGGTGCGATCAGGTATGTATCCAGAATCTTGGCCGAGACATCATTGCCAACATCGGTGAATTGTATGCGAGACACGGCGTCTGTGGGCCCGCTAATGAACATGCCATCGAACATGGCCATCGTCATGGTGAAGATAATGAACGCAAATATGAACGTCATCGTATACTCGATGATCGCGGTCACGCCCTCGTCGTCTGCTAACCGCATCCATGTTCCGGGGTTTTGCTCGGACTTTTTAGGTTGGGTTCCCATGTCTATCTCCAGCTCCGTTTTGTCATCTTATCTCTGAAGTAAAACAAACTCACCTTATCCCAAGTAGACGACCGTCGTCTCATTGTACATCGTGTCGCCGTTGTTGTAGTACATATTGAGGGTGAGGTTTTGGATCTGCTGCTCTGTCGCAGGCAGGGAGGCGTTGCTGCCAACATCATAGTTGACATTAAACACGGCTCCCTTATCGCCAAAGATCGTTTTTGTATCCTTCATGTACTGGGTAAAGTTATTCGTGAACCATGTATTGCGCTGGTTGATATCCGGCGCTTGGTTCGCCTGCATTCCCAGGATGTAGGCCTCGCTCACTGTCTCAGATCTAACGTCCCTCACATCATTTTTGGGAAAATCCATGATCGACCCAGCGGAGGAATGCCCTGCAAGGGCGGACTGGTTCAGGAAGACGATGAGCACCGCCAGGCCTATCGAAACGATCACTGCGATGAGGAGCAGCCACTGCCCCCCATCATCCCTCGAAAGGTCGGGCGTCAACGGTTAATCCCCTCCAGACGATACGTTCTGGACGATGCTTCCGTTCAGCGCGTCGATGCGCACGATCTGGCGCTGAGTTTCGCCGATGAAATACACATCCCAGTACGTGTTGTTACCGATGGATCTGAGCGTCATAGGGGAGAGGGATGTGATATCCACGCTCGCGGACGCCTCAGCAGCCGCGATCGACCATGCCCTGTCGCTGTTAATGACTTTGCTGGTATCAATGGCCGGTTCCGTTCCATAGTCATCCCGGATCGCTGCAGCGTTCACTACTCCACCATCCTCAACATAGAATGTGGTCTGCGCTTCGTCGCTATCGAGCACGATCTTCCAGTCCTGTGCAGTGCCGCCATTCGACGAGTCGGTGCTGATGCTTACCACCGATACGTTATGCTTTCCATTCGTCCAGTCGGTCACCCGGAAATCATTGATGGCCGTGGCATACGCCGCCAGGCCTGTGCCAGGCGACATCCCGCTCTGGTTGGTATTACCATCCGTAGTTGTGCTGTTATCCGCCGGCGTTTTTCCTGCATTACCGCTGTCATGGCTCATCAAACCATTGAACAGCAGCAGCGACGCGACGATGATGACCATCGCTATGATCGCCGCTGCAGCTTCGAGGATCCTCTTGTTTTTCTTTTTCATGGTTTCTTTCTTCCCCTACTTACTGTAGTATGATCTTGCCGCCGGCGGGCGGTATGGTCACCGTCACGGTACACGAATCATCGTAGGTACCGTCGTTGGCGTATACCCTGACACTGTACTTGCCAGCGGGCAGTCTCTCCAGGTTCCAGTTGTACGTGTAGAAGCCCACCGACTTGCTATCGCCGACGAAGCCCGTCGCCAAGTCACTCCAGGTGGAGCCGCCCTCCGGCATGATCGATACTTTCTGTGTATACTGATCCTTGCCCTTGTAGACCACGTTCCAGCTGATCGGAACCTGCATCTGGTTGATCGAGTCGCCGTCGTTAGGCGATACTATCTGTACGGACAGGGTCTCTGAGCCGCCAGAAATGGTACCGCTCGGCTTGTCATTACAGTATATCTTATCTCCGGCGAAGAACGTCGTTTCGTTCGTTCCGTCCGGGCGGATGATCGATACCGAACTCTCGTTGGTGATCGGCGTCAGCATGCCGCCGTGCATCACTTTCATCTGATAGTCGACCTTCCACACGTCGTTCACATTGATCTGGCCCGGGTTCCAGGTGAGCACATAGTGCGAGTTATCATAGGATATCATGGGCTCGATCTGGTACCTGCTGCCATTGGTGAACATCACCATCGCCGAGCCGCTGATGTATTCAGCGTCCGATATGATGGTGCCATTCACCACCGTCCGGTTGGACACGATCTGCATCGTGCTCCTGTTGGCGATCATCGGTGATGTGATATTATTTTTGATGCCAGCGTACGTGTCCACCAGGTCGGAGACCGACTTGACGTTGTAGTAGTCGCCTCCGGTGATGTTGGCTATTTTTTTCAGGGTGGGCTCGTCCGCCATGCCCATGCCGATCGTAAATAGTGTGATACCCGCGTTTTTGGCGTTATACGCTTCGCTGATATCATTTGCCGGGCTCTGGGAGTAACCATCCGTTAGGATAATACCCACGTGCTTGTACTGGCTCCTGCCGTTGGTCCCGAACTCCTGTCGGGCCTTCTGCATGCCCGTATAGATGTTCGTGCTGCCGCTGGCGTCCAGGCCGTTGATAGCGT
>DATHCY010000146.1:0-3373 GCA_035319305.1 Methanocella sp. | reverse complement strand
CAATCTACGCTGATCAGTAACCTGCCGGGCATGGTCTACCGTCGCCGGGAAGACGATGATATGACCATGGAATTTGTCAGCGAAGGTTGCGCTGACCTTACCGGGTACAACCCCGACGATCTGATCTCCGGGCCTATCACTTACACCAGCCTAATCCACCCTGAGGATAAAAACAGGGTACGAAGCGAAATCAGACAGGCGCTTCGAGAAGATCAAGCATTCCGGCTCAGATACCGTATCACCTCGGCGGATGCCTCCGAGAAATGGGTGTATGAACAGGGCAGAGCGATCACATGTACCGTGGATGGTCAGAGCGTGATCGAAGGGTTCGTCAGCGATATCACCGAGCAGATGCGAGCAGAAGAAGCGGTGGAGGTAGCCAAGGCGCAGGCAGAGCTGTACCTAGAACTGATCTGCCACGACATCAACAACATGAACCAGCGAGGAATGGGCTTTATCGACGTCGCGATGAACTCTCCCGATCTCCATCAAGACCAAATGAAGCTTCTATCGTGCACCCTCCAGGCGCTACAAGACAGCTCCGAACTGATCTCCAACGTGGCTAAGCTGCAACTCATCCATTCGTGCGGAATCTCCCGCGGAATCGTCGACATCGGCTCGCTACTAAAAGAACTCATACCGCTATACACCAGCATGCCAGGCAGGAACATCTCAATCATATACGTTCCCGTCTCCGGTTGCTACGTGATCGCCAACGAGCTGGTCCGCGATGTATTCTCCAACATCCTGGGCAACTCCCTAAAGCACTCGTCCGGAGATCTGGAAATCGTCATCTGCCTCGACTCCGTCTACCTGAACAACACAAAATACAGCCGGATCAGCTTCGAGGACAACGGCCCAGGCATCGACGACCCGATGAAATCCCGCCTATTTAAACGGTTCGAGAGAGGTGATACCCGGGCATCTGGCAAGGGCCTCGGCCTATACCTCGTCCGTATGCTGGTGGAGGAATTTCAAGGTATCGTGTGGGTCGAAGATCGAATTTCCGGCGATCCTGGCAACGGCTGCAGGTTCGTCGTGCTGCTGCCTGCCGCCGAAAAACCGGGTCTCGAAAATAATTGAAAATAGGGTGCTATTTTAGATCAAAGCCAGGCCTTCCAGTTCCCGGACGATCCGGTCGACCGCTTCTTCTGCATCTTTTGGTTTTTTGCCGCCGGTGACGACCAGCTTGCCGGATCCGAACAGCAGGACGACGACTTTTGGCGTGGCGATCCGGTAGACTAGGCCGGGGAATTGTTCCGGTTCGTATTCGATGTTTTCTAGGCCGAGGCCGATGGCGATGGCGTTCAGGTTTAGTACTGACCCGAGATCTGCGGACGCGACGATATTTTGGACTGTGATCTCCGGGTTGTCAACGACTTTGATGCCGACGCTGTCCATTTTTTTGAACACCTTCTTGAGGCCGCGATCCACGTCCTCGATGCTCTTGGCGCCGGTGCAGACAATTTTACCACTTCTGAAGATCAGGGCGGCAGTCTTGGGATCCTTGGTGCGGTAGACCAGGCCGGGGAACTGTTCCGGATCGTAGTCTGCGCCGTCTAGGGCAAGCGTTACGGATTTCAGGTCGATTTCCTGTCCGATGGCGGTGGATGCTACGACGTTCTCGATCGTAATGGTCTTCTTCGCTTCGTCAGCTTTGCTCATGGTAAGGCCTCTTTATTCAAGCTCCTTTATACAAGTATTTAGACTATTTAATATATTCTTATTACCGGCCATATTGTTAGCAGTAGATACCGCATATAAAAGCCAATAATAGTCAGAGTGATATTTAAATATGTATTAAAGTCGCAACGAGTATATATATCTTATATACTACCACTGGAAACGGATAATCATCCTTCTATGTATGCCCGTGCGAGTCCGGTGTTGCGGGTCCGGTGTGAAGGGGTAGCTTCCTTCGATACTCGTAGTGGTGTGTGCCCGCTGTAACGCCCTCTCTGGCGTGGTGAAGACCGCGGATCCTGGCGGGGATCTGCCCCGGTGTTTGTGTTGACTGCTAGGCGTGGAAGCATTCTGTTCTCACCTGTCTTGTTGATGGGGGCTTCTGGACTGCCGGGTCGAGTTTTTTCGCTGTGGCTTTAAATTGCGTGATGCTGGATCGGGTTGGCCGAGCGTGGTCGGTGATTAGCCATGTAGTATTGGGAACACGTTTTGCAGGCCTCGAATTATCATGTCGGTTGCGATTGCTGCGAGGATGATGCCCATGATTCGGGTGAGTACTCGGGTGCCGTCTTTATGGAGGACGCTGAAGAGGAGATCGCTGTTGACGACTACGATCCAGGAGCCTATCATGGCTATTATGATGGCTGTGATCACGAACCCCTTGTCGATCAGCGTTGCGGATTCGTTCATGTATACTATGGTGACGGTCATGACTCCTGGTCCCGCGATTAGTGGGGTTGCCATAGGTGTGATGGCGACAGATTCCGAGTCTTCCTCGATTTCCTCCGGGGGGATGCCCTCCGTCTTTTTGGAGCGTATTTCCATGCCCATGAGCATGTCTAGGGCGATCAGCAGTAGCAGCATTCCGCCAGCAATGCGTAGCGAGTCGATGGATATGTTGATTTGGTCCATGAACGGCTGGCCTACGATGGCAAATACGATTAGTATGATGGTAGCGACGACTGATGCTTTAGTGATCACGTATCTGCGTTCGGTGCCGCTCATGCCGCCGGTTAGGGAGAGAAAGATGGGGATGTTGCCAAACGGATCTGCCATGACGAAGATGGATATCACAGCGCTGACGAACAGTTCGAAGTTCATCCGGCCACTTCCTGCTTTTTACTTGTAGCAGAATGGATATAACCCTATTCACAAAGGGCGGCGGCTATAAACGGTAATATTGGGTGTGGGTGTCGGAACGGCATATCTTTGATGATGGGTGTTTGGCGGTGTATCGTCTGATGGTCTGCCACCCACAATCATTATAACCAGCAATTATTAATACTGTCAGCAGTTATTACTACAGTTGTGGTAGTATGGGCAAAAATTGCCGCACGATTACGATCAATGAGATGAGGTTATGGCGCTGAGAACGATTGAAGAGATAAACGAAAAGATCAAAGAAGGTTCCGTCAACGTAGTGACGGCGGAAGAGATGACATCTCTAGTGCAAGAGATCGGCGCCGAAAGCGCGGCACGCCAAGTGGATGTAGTGACCACCGGCACATTCGGCGCAATGTGCTCCACAGGCGTCTTTCTCAACTTCGGCCACTCCGACCCCCCCATAAAGATGCAAAAGGTCTGGATCAACGACGTCGAAGCATACACCGGCGTGGCTGCCGTGGACGCATACCTAGGAGCCACCCAGCTATCGGAGACCAGAGGCATGGAATACGGCGGCGCCCACGTC
>DATHCY010000145.1:0-9837 GCA_035319305.1 Methanocella sp. | reverse complement strand
ACATCGCCTCGGGCGATGCTGCCGAAGACTAAGGCGTCGATCTGTCTGACCTCCAGCGCCCCTATGATCTCTACAGCCCTCGCACGCTTTTCCTTCAGCGTTTTCCACCTTGAAGCGTCATAGACGATTTCCCTGCGCTCGCCCATCTCAGCCGTCTTGCGCCTCATAGCCGCCGGGTTTCCCCCCTTACCCAGTCCAGGTAGGGCCCGTAGCCTTCGTCGATCTTCCAGGAGGTGATACAGGGGAGCTTGTAACTGTGCAGCTCTTTGATCCTCGTGATGGCCGTGGCAACAAGCTCCGTCCGGGTCTTGCAGATCATGGCCACCTCGCCGCCCTCCTCAAGGTTTCCTTCCCAGCGGAACACAGAGGAGACAACATAAAAATTAGCGCACGCGATCAGGCGCTCTTCGACCAGATATCGAGCTATCAGCCCAGCCTCTCCCATATCCCGAGCAATGACATAGACTACGGAAATCATCTACAACCCGCCTATCTATTTGTTATATGGAAATATCGATCTAGCCGTATATTAAAATTTTTGGCTGACGTCTAACATCGATGGTTGAGCTGTTCAGCGACCGTGGGCAACAACTTATTACCAAACCGCTTGGAGGGAGCGAAAACTCTTTAGTTAGGTGTGACAGGCCCCTCTTGCGGGTCTCTCGTATTTTTATCCAAACTCTCGAGCAGTGGGATAGTGCGGACAAGAAAATGGGTTTTCAAACTGCGGGCCTCCTCTCAAAGTGGTTGGAATGCCGGTTTAAACGTGTTTTCTCTGGGATTGCTGTCATGAAAGCATGGCCGCGGGTTTATTTGTGGACGGTCACGGGGGTAGTTGCCATCCTGGCGTTTTTGAGTGGTGTTTTTGAATAGTGGAACGTATATATACTTACAGCATTACTATCCTATTTGATTTCGGGGAGAGAACTCATTTGCTTGATTCTGTCTGGCTGCTGGTTTTGTTAGGATTTGCTTTCTGGTGGACGATCGTCTTTATGCTGGATAGGGCGGGTGTGCTTAAGCGTTTCAACACCACGTCTATCGGCCCGCTTATTATGTGGCGTACTTATCGGGGGCAGAAATTCCTTGATATGCTCGCGTCTCCCAAAGAGTTTTGGAAGATGCTTATCACCGCTTGTATTCCCATGGTGTTCTTCTCCATGTTCTTGATGCTTTTGATGATGGTCATTCTTGATGCTGCTATGATAGTCAACACCCCGTCGCCAGGGCCGGCAAACGCTCCTCAGAACATCTTGGCGATCCCTGGGGTCAACCAATTCATCCCCTTTGTCTGGGGTTGGATTGCCCTGATTGTCGCGATGGTCGTTCACGAGTTCGGCCATGCTATCTCGGCTAAAGCGGAGAACATTAAGGTCAAGTCGCTTGGCCTGCTCCTGATCCCCATTCCTATCGGAGCGTTTGCGGAGATCGACGAGGAGGAGATGTTCGGCACGAAAACTGAGGGCGGCGCGGCCGAGATCCTGGGACCGATGGACACTAAAGCAGCGGGGGCGGGAGGCCGCAAGGCAACAAGCATGGCCCAAGTCCGCATCCTCAGCGCTGGCGTGATATCGAATTTCCTGATTGGTATCCTAGCATTCGCGCTGCTGTTCGGACCGGTGCTGGGTGCTGTCGCGGCCACCAACTCGGAAATGATTGTGGTCGACGTCGCCCCGAATACCGCGGCCTCACAGGCGGGTATACAGAAAAACATGCAGATCAAGACAGTGGATAATATAAGCGTCAAGACGCCCGATCAGTTCAATGCTTATCTGAAATCCCGACAGGGAAGTAGCGTGATCATAGGGGGTCTGCAGGGCGATCGCCCGGTCAGCTACACAGTTCAGGCAAGCGCCCTGAATGGCGTATATATCCTGGGTACCCTGGACAGCCATCCGGCAGCCAAAGCAGGCATCGCTCCCGGCATGCAACTAGTATCCATCAATAGCACGCCGATCAAGGATAACAACGGATATATGACTTTCATGGCTAATACTACGCCGGGACAGACGGTCTCAGTCGGCTTGATCGCAAAGAATGGCACGTCACTTACCGTCCCTGTGACATTGGAAAGCGGCACCGAGCCGAAGGGATACATGGGCTTCGGAGGCGCCGACCTCTCGGACAACTCTATCGGCGTGATTGTAGGGAGCTTTGACGCCCGAAATCACCTCTCCAACCTCCAGAACATACTCTCCTTCCAGGGTGACACACTCAAAGACAAGCTGCTGAACCTGATCGGCGGCATCCTCACCATCCTTTTCCTGCCCATCTGGGAAGTCACCGGCGGCGTCTACGGCTTCAACGTGTTCCAGAGCGATCTGACGAGCCTTTTCCACCCCGTCGGCTGGGCCGCACCGCTAGGCAACGTCATCTTCTACATCATCCTCTCACTCTTCTGGATAGGATGGCTGAACATCATGGTCGGCCTGTTCAACTGCATGCCCATGATACCGCTGGACGGCGGCCACATATTCCGAGAAGTAACCCGCATGACAGTTGGCAAAATTGTTCACGATACAGCAAAGGTCGACCACATCTCCCGAGCGATCGTCAACGGCTTCGCCATCACATTATTCGCTTCGCTAGTGTTCGTAATCGTAGCACCCTATATCGTACACGGAATCGGATGAACTACCCCACCCTAAAGGGATGGGGCTTCCTGCTTCACGGCTGACAGTGTGCAATCGGATGTTACCGACCGTAGTGACTATCTGCTCGACAGACAAACCGGCATGTTCCATGCCATTCTAACCAGAGACTCATACCTTCCTTTTTAATATTAAGAGAAGCGTTGTAATCTCGGTCTAATTGAGCGTTACAGTATGGACATACGTGCATTCTGTCTTTTAAGTCCTTTTTAACGATGTTTCCACAGACAGAGCATTTCTGGGTGGTATTCTTAGGATTTACTTTGACGAGTGTTTACCAGCACTTTCAGCCCTTGTAGACAAGCTTGTCAAAGAAGTCCCGCCATCCAGCACCAGGATGTTACGCTTGAGAGTTTTACGTGCTTTGACTGATAAATTTTGATTTATTGTAATTGTCGTACCTGAGCATTCCAAGTACATCAAGGTCTTCTACGCTGATTATGTCATAGTTGTTGACGTAGTACCTTGAAACTTGGTGGTTACGATTGTCCCGTTGATCCGCAATGTATTCGTGTAGCGTTGCCAGTTCTTTCTTGTCTTTGATGTAGTTCTGGGTTATTTTTTTCTTATTGACGTGTAACTTTCGGCTAACGTTCTGCTGTAAATGTTTTACTTTTTTAAGCGACCGAGCGAGGTATTTCGGATTCTCGAACTGATTCCGGTCACTATCGTAACAGAAGGTCCTAATGCCCATATCGATTCCGACAACGGAATTCCCAGCGGTCTTAACCATACTACCAGGCACGCTCAACAGAAATACGGCGAAATACTTGCCGGTTTTAGTTTTTACGATTTGTACGCCTTTTATTTCGCCTTCGGGTATGTCTCGATGTTGGGTTAATCGGATTGAGCCGATTTTGCTCAGTTCCAACACGCCAGTCCTGTTGAGATTGAAGCCGCTCTGATTGTAATCCAATTGAGCGTCTTAGTCAACCCCATGCTTCACACTTCACACGATTGACACTTATTCTTTTCATGTGAAAGCTGTATAATGGGATGTGTCGGTTTCCTCCCCACCCTGAAGGATGGGGACTCCGCCTCGAATCAAGTTGAATATCCGCCCCTGATACGTGTCAAAGGGTGGGCGTTACGAGGGATGGCCGATAGGGTGCCTGCTATGGCAATATTTTTATACCGTAGGCTTGTAGTAGTATTATTGGTGGTAACCTTGACATCGGCGCTCTATAACCCTTATTTCAGCCACTTTGCCCGGGCGACTACCACTACTAAAACCATCCAGTGAGGGCTTTGTCCTTCGCTGTCCAGTTTTTCCGGAGGCATCGAACTTGATGGAGCTTAAAACTAGGGAAGACATCGTGAAAGATATCGAGAGCAGGCGCATCATCCTCTTGCCTGACGGCACTGAGTTGCCGGTGGACTTGTCGAAGGAGGATGAGGTTATGGCGGCGCTTGCGAAGGCTGACTGCAGGCCTCTGGAGGCTTACGTGATCGCTGAGGAGTTGAAGAGGCCGCCCAGCAGGGAGCCCCCCTCGGTTAAGATTATGCAGGCGCACGAGCTGGTGGGGTATGAGCCTTCCTCTGACTCGGGCAACTTTAGGTTTTATCCGAAGGGATACCTGATCTTCCAGTTGTTGCATGACTGGGCGAATGAGATTGCCGTCAGCCGATTCAAGGCGCTGCAGATTGACTCGCCGCTGCTCTATGACTGGAACGACCCTCAGATCCGTGAGCAGGCCGGCACATTCCATGAGCGCCACTACCTGGTAAAGTCGCAAGATAGCGATAGGGAGTTTATCCTGCGATACGCGGGCGACTTCGGACTCTTCAAGATCATGAAGGACGCTACCATCAGCTATCGTAACCTGCCTCTGCGCATGTACGAGTTCAGCAGGAGCTTCCGCTATGAGCGGAGCGGGGAACTATCCGGATTAAAGCGACTGCGCGCCTTCCACATGCCAGATATCCACTGCTTCTGCCGAGATATCGATGAGGGCTGGACAGAGTATCAGGAACTATACCGCAACTATTCAGACCTGGCCGACGTCTCCGGCGTGGAGTATGCCATCGTATTCCGTATCGTGGAAAATTTCTACCTGGAAAACAGGTCGCGCATCGTGGACTTAGTGAGATATTCAGGCCGCCCCGCCTTCATAGAGGTGCTGTCCGAGGCAAAGCACTACTGGGCGGTAAAGAACGAGTTCCAAGGGGTAGATTCAACACGAGGCTGCATCCAACTATCCACAGTACAACTAGACATCAGAGACGCTCAGGTATACGGCATCAACTACACCGACAGCGACGGGAAGAAAAAGGGGTGCACCATCTGCCACTCCAGCATCGGCAGCATCGAGCGATGGTACTTCGCCATCCTGGAGGAAGCGCTGAAAAAAGAGGTCCCGATGCTACCAGTATGGCTAGCCCCAACCCAAGTACGCATCATACCCGTCTCAGAGAAACAACTAGACTACTGCAGATACCTGGACATCGACGGAGTCCGGTACGATGTAGACGACAGCGACGAGACGCTCGCCAGAAAGATCGCCAAAGCCAGCATGGAATGGATCCCGTATACCGCAGTAGTAGGCGACCGCGAAACTGAATCAGGACTCCTATCAGTTAGCATCAGAGAAACAGGCAAAAGAGTAACCATGACAAAAGAAGAACTAGCCCGAGAAATCCGTAAACGATGCGCAGGAAAACCATACAGACCGATCGCCCTGCCCCGACTACTAAGTCACCGCCCAACATTCAACTAGATCAACAAACAAAAAACACCTTTAAGCGAGGCACACGAGCAGCGAAACCCCACGACTTTAATTAGAATCAAGCCTTAAGTTAGGATGAAGCCTTTAGTTAGGATGAAGCGTGCCAGTATTTATCTGAACGGGAGTGTGGAGGGGCGGGAGACACCGTCCTAAAGGATGGGGATGGGGTAGCCTCTTTGCCTTTTGATCAGCGGCAGTACGATATGGTCTTCAAGGGGGGGGGTCAGCGGTATTGGGCCGGTAAAGATACGCTTTAGAGAATTGTGGTTGGCGGTGGGGGGCAGAGGATAACTGTATTATCTTTATACTCTATGTGTTTGATGCAGATGGAACTTCTGGTATTATGGAGACTTCGCTGGTGGGCGAATGAACATCTCTTGTAGCACGATGTATGCTCTGACCGGTGGAGGTGGGCTTTACATGAAAGCCCGGTTATAAGGAGAAAAATTATTTGTATTATTAATGTTTAAGGAATGTCGCACGATACCAGCATGCAATCGCAACGTATAAAAGGTGCGGTCATTATAAGTATTATCACTATCGGCGTATATGCGAGAAGCGCTGGAGACTTCGCCCGATCGTGTTATAGTATAAAGGGAGGTAGACTATGGGAAGTATTAGGCAGACATATATTAAGAGCACCACCGACGCCTTGCTGAGGCAGTACCCGAACGAGTTCGGTTCTGACTTCGCCAGCAATAAGGCTAAGGTTGAGCAGCTTGCGTCCGTCCAGACCAAAGAGCTTAGGAACCGCATAGCCGGCTATGTCACGAGAAAGATGGCATCAAAAGGCAGGAAGAAGTAATGAAACTTAAGACGCTCAAGGGCGTTTATCCTGCCCTTATTACTCCTTTTAGGAAGAACGGCGAGATCGACGAAGAAGGATTTCGCCGTAATATCGACTACGTGATAGCGGGCGGGGTTGACGGCATCGTGCCCTGCGGTTGCACTGGTGAGGCGGCGACCCTTGCTTTTGACGAGCAAAGGAGACTTCTCGAGATCGCGGTCGATCAAGTCGATAGGAACAGACGCAAGGTGCCGGTGATAGGCGGCTCAGGCTCGAATAATACTAAGGAAGCGCTTGAACTGACGAAGTATGCTAGGGAAGCCGGGGCGTCTGCAGCCATGCTCATCACCCCTTATTATAACAAGCCCATGGTGGCAGGACAGATCGCCCACTATAAGACTATTGCTGAGAAGGCGGATATTCCGATCGTCATCTACAATGTACCGTCCAGGACGGGCGTTAACATGGCACCCTCCACCATCGCCGAGCTTTCGAAGACTGATAATATTGTCGGCATCAAAGAAGCCAGCGGTATTCTCGGCCAGACTGCTGAGATCATTGAACTGACCAGGAACAATAAGAGGCCGTTCGCCGTCCTTTCAGGGGATGATAACCTAACCATCCCGATCATGTCGATCGGCGGCCAAGGTGTAGTCTCTGTGCTGGCCAACATCATGCCAAAGGAACTCTGCGCCATGGTTAGGTATCAGGCGGAAGGCGAGACCAAGAAGGCTCTGGACTCCTACTACCGACTCGCTCCGATTATGAGAGGCCTGTTCTTTGAGACTAACCCAATCCCAGTTAAGGCCGCGGCAGGCATGATAGGGTTGGCGGCCGGACCGATGAGGCTCCCTATGACCGAACTATCGATAGAGAACCGGGCCGAAATCGAAGCCATGCTTAAGGCGCTCGGCGTAAAGATAACCGGCAAAGCAGCGCTGGTCGGGGTCGCTCCAGCCACTAAAATCGCAGTCAAGAAGACTGCCAGGAAGTGAGCTTATGATTAAGGTGGCGATCGCCGGTATCAACGGCCGAATGGGTACGATGATCTGCGACACAGTACTCGCTCAGCCTGACATGGAATTGGTCGCCGGCTTCGACCTCGCCGCCGGCAAACAGATAGGGAAAACAACCATATCAAACGTCTCAGAGATCGACAAAATACTCAGAGCGACCAAGCCCGATGTCCTGATCGACTTCACCATCGCGACCGCGTGCGTCCAGAACGTGAAGGCGGCCGCTTCCAACGGTATCAACGTCGTCATCGGAACAACCGGGTTCGACGAAGCCCAACAGCTTACAATGAAGACAGCAATCGAGGCCGGAGGGATCCGAGCGATCATCTCCCCAAATTACTCCGTAGGAATCCAAGTGTTCCTCAAAATGCTCCGCGAAGCAACTAAAAACCTGGAGGGATGCGACATCGAGATCATCGAAGCCCACCACAATAAAAAGAAGGACGCGCCCAGCGGCACAGCGCTAAAAGCCGCAGAGGTCATCGCCTCTGCCATGACAGCCGAGAAACCGAAGTACGTATACGGAAGAGAAGGCGCCACCCAGAGGAACGGCAACTGCGAGATTGGAATCCACGCAGTCCGCGGCGGCGACATCGTCGGAGACCACACAGTCCTATTCGCCTGCGACGGCGAACGCATAGAAATAAAACACCAAGCCCACTCCAGACAAGCATTCGCCTCCGGCGCGGTCAAAGCAGCCAGATGGCTAGTCTCACAAAAACCAGGCATCTACTCCATGGACAACATGTTCACAGACTGACAGTAGAATTTACGATCAGGCCGAGTGGAGAGCAAGCGAAAACCCACAAGCTTAACCGTGGAGGAAAGCTAGCCTCCCTCACCCCTCTTTCTACCCACCCCACCCATATAATAAAATATATATCACACACACTATACGATGACCGCCTAACCTCTGTCATACCGGCCGAAAAATACCGGCCGAAAGTGCTAGCCAGTTAGACTTGCCATTAGATAGATGCGATGTGTACCTCACCCCACGACCAAACCGAAGGGTTTCACTACCCACGCGCCCACCCTAAAACAAACTCAGCACACCACAATCCATTCCCTCATCCTTCGATGACCCCTATAACCACAAAAAGTATAGCAGGACATACGCCATATCTGATATGATGACTTCGATTGACGGACCTGAGATACTTATGCTATCGATAGCGGTGATTGTCGTCACAACAGCCATGGCCGGATGCACTGGAACGAGTATCGGCACTACGACGCCTACGGCAACACCCACGGCAACACCCACGGCGATGCCCATATCGACGCAGACCTCGGCTGGGGGGCTGCCGGACGTCACGCAATCTCCTGCCTCTACGATGACTCAGGCGATAACTGGCACGCGCTTCGGCGAGGCTGATAACAATCAGACCGTTTATATAGACCGGGGTCGGTCGTTTACGATCCTCCTGAAGGAGAACCCTTCGACTGGCTATTCGTGGAATTGGACGCTATCATCGGGCTTGTCGCTGATCAATACCAGCTATGAAAGTGGCGGCAGTCTCCCTGGGTCGGGCGGCACGCGCTCCTGGGAACTTAGTAGTGATGGGGCCGGCCCGCAAAACTTCACCGCTGTGTACATGCGCTCATGGGAGCCCGTGACCGGTAATGAGACCGTGTATACCCTCCACATCATCCCGCGCTGAGCGACGAGCCTCGCCTTACACGTCGGCAAACCAGTATCTAACAGGCGGGCGGGCCATAACAGCGGTGGGTTTGTAGTAGAGCAAAAAGGGCGAGGGAGGATTACCCATCCCCGGCTTAAAGCTGGGGTCTACCGTCCCCCCACTTCCCGCTGAATAAAAAAGTGAGTTGCGGAGGGTTAGTGTGCAGGCAACTTCTTAAGGCGCATGTATCTGAGGTAGAGGAAGCTGCGGCGGGCGATCATCATGCCCAGCGTCATCGCCAGTAATACCGATGTCAGCAGGCCGACATCCAACAAGCCGGAGCCGGATATGATATCCTTGCCGTACACTTTAACGAGCAAAATGGCCATCCATATGCCGACCGCGAGAACTGAGCCGCGCATCACCATCGAACCGTCCTGCCCCACTTTCACGTGCATATATGCAGCCACCAGTATGCCGGTAGCAGCTCCGGCGCCGAAGCCAGCGATGATCAGCAGCCAGGCGATCGGTCCGGAGCTCAGCTCCGTATATATCGCACCCCCGGTCAACATCAGCATGACGACAGGCATCAGGATCATGGTCCACCACCTGACTCGACGCTCCCGCATCTGCAGCAACAGGATGAGAAGAAGAAGCACGATAAATATTGGACTGCCGTAGAATGCTTCCGGGCTTTGTTGTGAATTGGCCAATATACTGATCATGGCCTCATTAGATGCATTTTACCTTTATATCACCTCTGGTCAAGTGATCACCGTTTTGGAAATTACGTTCGGCCTTACGTTCGGCCCGCCGGCCTAGTATTACTTCTGCGTGGAGGGTTCTACATACCTCCGCCGGCTAAAGCCGGCGTGTTCTACGGTTAGTGGCGTTTTCACCAGAGCCGCTATGCGGGTGTCAGCGTCCCGTCTACAAAATCTCTGTCTTTGATGGATTGGGATATAGACTCTCCGCAGTGAACTACCCCGCCCTAAAGGACGGGGTCTTACACCACCCCCCCCCCCCCCCCCC
>DATHCY010000144.1:0-40044 GCA_035319305.1 Methanocella sp. | reverse complement strand
TCATAGACAGCGAAGCGCCGGTCGAAGTCAGGTCGATGATAGCATCAGCTATGCCGATATGCGGTGTGATTTCGGTGGCGCCACAAACCTCCACCACATGGACGCTGATACCTTTAGAGGCAAAGTATCGCCTAGTGATCTCGGGGAACTCCGACGCGATCTTTTTCCCCATCAACTGACCGACGCCCTCAATGCCGGACTCCTCCGGCACCGCCAAGACCAGATCGGCTTTGCCCATATCCAGGTCGAGCAGAACCTCCACATCCGCCCCCGACTCCATGATGAAATCCTCGCCAGTAATCCCCAGATCAGCCGCCCCGTTCTCCACATACCCCGGAATATCCCTAGATCGGGCGAACAACAAAGTAATATTTTCGTCCACAGTCTTCGCGAACAGACTCCGCTCCGAATGTTCGATCACGTGGAGGCCCGCCCCCTCAAACAAGCCCATAATCGGCTCGTAGACCCTCCCTTTATTAGGCAGCGCTATCCGTACCATATGCTATCGAAGTTAATATCGCGAGGTTAGATATAAATTTTGGCAAACGGCCTAACCTAACAGCTGCAGAATTCGCCAACATTTATCAGCAGGGAATGCGGAAAGCCGAGAGACCCCACCCTATAGTGGGGATTAGATAGCCCCCGCATAACACTTTCAGCCCATATACGATAAGCTTAAGTTAGAAGGGCGTGGAACATGCCGGCTCGCCTGCCGAGCAGATAGTCAACAATCAGCGAGGCCGATTGCAAACTATCAGCCATGAAACAGGAAACCCCCATAGCGTGACGGTTCGCAAGCGATCTGACATACACGGGCTAAAGCCTATGGGCGTCCCGCCCCACGATCCCGACATCGTAAGTCCTATGACCTCTCAGTTGTGGCCTTTATGGTTCTCGACCCTGTTCCACGCGTGGTCCTCTAGCCCATTTTGCGGGATATTAAAAGCCTTAGCTCCCGATGGTGTCAAGAAGCCTTCGCCCTCCCTTGGCATTCGAAGCTTAAATGAGAGTACGTAGCATAATTATATGTTGATACCCGTTAGAAGAGATATCATTCGGTTGGAGATGTATAACATGTTAAAGAACAGAGGTGACAAGGATTCGAAGAGTCGAATTAAATCCGACGCTAAAACAACCGGGTTTCCTATGGCTCCACGGTCCCATTGGTTATGACACTCACCAGGATAGTAAAGGCTACGGATATAGCACCAGGATCGATCAAAGGGTTCGTCGTCAATGGTAAGAAAATCGCTATAGCTAATGTGAACGGATCGTTCTACGCGATCGAGGACCGATGTACTCATATGGGCCAACCACTTTCCGGAGGCATGATGATGGGCCACATCGTCATGTGCTTAGTCCACGGCGCCCAATTCGATGTGATGACCGGCCAGCCCGTTACAACGGCCATGTCCAGCGTCCCGGTCAAGACGTTCCCGGTAAAAACGGAGGGCGATGAAATCATGGTCGACCTTTAACGTGACGGCAGGCAGGGATCCTGTAAATATAACCCGCGCCTGAACTCCCCTCGTATGACCCCACCGTTCCGGGAGACAACCAACGACGTTAGTTGTTAGTGGCTGACAGAAAGTACAGAATATATGAAACCAACAGCACTACCGTCAGGCAGGTTTTTCTCACCTTGAGAAGACGGGCGATGAGGCCAGTCGCAGCAGAGCCAACATGGATAGACCGACAAATCCCGTCAACAGCGAGCAGGCATATCCCGGCCAGAAACAGAAGCACTGACCGGTTCAACCATGGATAGCTGATCCTGGAAATTACTTGAGCAACCACCAAAGATTAGCCGCTGGCTTACTCCCCCAAATCGTACTACCATACGCCTTTCGGGCGGAACACATAGGCTCATCGACCCGGAGCCCCGGTACACTTGCTGGCAGCCCAGACGTAACAGATAAGTTGCAACACAATAAAGAATTGAAAGTCGGAGTTGAGAGGCGGCTCCCACGGTTAAAATGGGCTTCCTCCACCCATAGCCTAAGGGTCGTGACTGCTCCCGCGGATTTATCCGTGGGTTTCTACGATCCCTTGGCCGACGACTGCAATCCTAATCTGATGTTTATCGCTGTATTCTATCACCTCTACCTATGACCAGTCTGTATGTTGGACATTCGTGTGCATTTTAGTCTTTTCGCCTAACTGATCACGACGAGCACATTTTAGACATATTAGCAGGATTAACTGAGGCTACGGTTGGTTGTACCGGTACTTTCAGCCTTGTACCGGGTAGTAGTGATTAATTGTTCCATGCTGCATTGCTAATACAGAAGCCGATGGACTTTCTCTACCCATAGCCCAACATCGAAACGATCAAAAAAGTGCAGGCGTTTGTTTGTTTCATGCCTGCACAAATTGTTACTGGCTGATTATGACAGTACCGTTGCCGCCACTGTACGGCAGCGTGACTGATACTACATAGATGCCGGCCATTGGTATGGTGCCGGTAGCCGTCACGGTAGCCGAACTATCGGCAATTGGAAAATCGCTAAAGACAAAGTTACCCGTCATGTCGTACACGGCAATGCTTGTGGATTCAGTCGGCGCGATATCGTACTTGACGCTGATCTTCAGGGTACCGGGGTTAAGGTTCATAGCAGTTGATATGGTCTCTCCAGCTTCAGCGGTGATGGTTTTCGGCGCTGCATCGCCTGATGTAGGCTTAGCGATCGTCACGGTATACGTATCACCACTGCTGACAACCAGGTGGTACTTACCAGGCGTGAAAAACAGGCTACCAATAGGCAAGGTTATCGAACCTTTCGTATTCCAATCAGCGATCGTATGGACATCGGTATTATCCTCGTTATACAGAAGGGCAGTGAGATCGTTTCCAGAGTCTCCAGTGTTATTACAGGAGACGATGTATGGACCCTCACCCAAGTAAAAATCCGTGCTATTCTGCTCTGTACCCGAACCCTTTAAAGTTCCGGAGATCGTTATGGTATCGCCCGACACCTTTGCCTGCACGACCGAACTCGAATGGCTATCATTGAATGAAGACCCATCACTCAAATTATCAGCATACGAAGACCCGTCAGTCTGATTATCACCGTACGAAGACCCGTCAGTCTGATTATCACCGTACGAAGACCCGTCACTCAAATTATCAGCATACGAAGACCCGTCACTCAAATTATCACCGTACGAAGACCCGTCACTCAAATTATCACCGTACGAAGACTCGTCAGTCTGATTATCACCGTACGAAGACTCGTCGGTTTGATTATCCGACAAGATGCCGGGGTTTTTACAGCAACATATACACCCACTATTGGCGCTGACTACAATGATGATCGTCAGAATGCCAATTAGTAATAATATTCTCCTAGTCATACACCTAACTCCAATTTTTCAGGTGATATCATATTCATCATATTCTAAATAAGCGTTATCAAAACAATGGAATAATATGATAACGATCGGTTCGGGTGGATACTTCAAAATAAAAATGGTTTGCTGATGATCATGTCTTATTGGGTGGGGTGTTGGGTGGAGAAACCTCGGTTGCTTTAACTATAGTCAGCTACCATATCAGATGGTTGTGGCTTGTAGGAAGTTTGCAATGGTCTTGTTTTTACGGGTCGGTTGACGTGGCTGCTACCTGTTATCCATTAAAGAATGGGCTCGTTGGCTACGTTTATCGTCTATACTCTGCCTTGGTATGTGTGTGAAAGGGGGGGGTGGTATTTGAGAAGGCAAGTCTACCTTGGATGATAGTGGTTGTAATGTAAAATATGTGGTTAATGAAAGATGTGAAGGGAGCTAAGAGGCCAATTTCGCTGCGGCGCTAAAACTGGGTTTCTATTGGTTCCATGGCTCGGTGTTATGGGTCTGATTCGTTGAGGGTTGGCAATTATTTAACTTTTAATCGCTCTAACATATTAGGTTATGATGGTGCCTTTGATCGTCATTCGCGAGGGGCTGAAAAGTGCTGGCGGTTGTAAATGGGGTGGGGGATGGCCTTAGTCTGAATGGGATTAATGTCTTTATCATCAAATGTGGCAGTGTTTTTCCTGTGAAACAGGAACTATACCTTTCAGGGTATTGTTTATGCGGGCAGATTGTATGAAGATAGCTCGCGCGGGGCAAATCGAGCGTAAAAAAGGTAGTGAGAGGAACTGATAGGTTCCTCTCGAATTTTCATGGTTTATTTTTACCTGCGGATGATTTCTTTGCCCTCGGGTCTGTTGATGATGACCTCGAGCGGCATCTTGCCGGCCACGGAGTGTGTCGCGCACGAGAAGCACGGATCGTAGGCCCTGATGACCATTTCCATCCGGTTGAGGATGCCCTCTGCTGGAGTGGGTGTGTTGATGATCTTCTGGGCGGTGTTCTTCAGTCCTAGGTTGATGGCCTTGTTGTTGTGTGCGGTGGCGACTATGATGTTGGCGCGGGTGATCATGCCCTTGTCGTCGGTGTCATAGTCGTGGATCAGGGTGCCTCTTGGGGCTTCGATCACGCCGACGCCTGTTGCGGCTCTGGCTTTGACTGGAGCGCGCAGTTCCTTGCCGGTGATCGCCTTGTCGCTGAGCAGTTCGACGGCCTTCTCTGATGCGTAGAGCAGCTCGATCAGCCTGGCGTAGTGGTACAGTAGTGTGAGCTGTGCCGGCCTGCCGAAGGCTTTGCGGAACTCTTGGAGTTCAGCGTTCGCGAGCGGGGTGTCGATCTGGTCGCATACGTTAATTCTCGACAGTGGTGAGACACGGTACATGCCCTTCTCCCAGCCCATTTCCTTCCAGTAGGGGGCCTTCATGTAGGAGTGCGGGTACACGTACTCGGAGATGTACTGCAGGTAGTCCTGGGGCTTGAACTCTTTGATCGTGTTGCCGTCGAGGCCCTGAAGTCTCAGAGTGCCGTCGTAGAGTTCGAGGTTGCCGTTCTTGACAAGGCCCATATGCATCGATGGTGCCTCGCCCAGGATCTTGATCGCGTCCATGTACTGGTTGAAGATTGGCTTGGCCAGTTTCAGCGCGTTCTGGGAGTAGACCACGGCCTGCTTTGCCTGGGGCAGCAGCCTGTCGACGTCGGCCTGGGTAAGGCCCTTGCTGATGCCGCCGGGGATGTAGGTGACCGGGTTGATGGACCGGCCTGCTGTGGCCTCGACGATCTGTTGACCGATCTTCCTGAAGAGCACTGCCTCTGTGGCGAGCGCTGGGTTGGCGCCCACTACGCCGAAGACATTCCTCTGAGTTGGGTTGCCGTCGGGTGTGAAGACGAAGTCCGGGGCTGCTAGGAAGTAGAAGTGCAGCGAGTGGGAGTGGATGTACTGGCCCATCTGCATGAGCTCGCGGAGCATGTTCGCTGTCTGGGGCGCCTGTACTCCGAAGCATTCATCTACTGCCTTGGCGGCTGCCAGGTGGTGGGATACTGGGCAGATACCGCAGATCTGAGTGACGATCCTGGGTGCTTCCTCGACAGCTCTGTGCTGCAGGAACTTCTCGAAACCCCTGATCTCCATGATGTTGAGCCTTGCGTCAGAGACTTTGCCCGCGTCGTCCATGTCGACGGTGATCTGTGCGTGGCCCTCGATTCTGGTTACTGGTGAAATTTTTAACTGTTTGACCATGATAATCACCTTATTTCTTTGCTGCCGTCTTTTCGACCGACTTCTTGCTCAGGAACGATATCGGCATTGTGTACTTGTAGAAGTTGCCGATTGGGTCGTAGACTTCGGCTACGAACTTGTCCAGGTCGGTGTTCGGGTCATCGTCCAGGCCATAGCAGGATGCGACAGCGCTGATCATAGCGGAGCCCTGTTCGGGGGCGTTCTCGCATGGACCGAAGCAGCCACGGCATGCCACGCCTGCGGTTGGGCACATTGCACCACAGCCACCGCGGGTCGCGGAGCCGCTGCAGATGTATCCCTGCTCGAACAGGCATTTCTTCTCGTCGATGGTTCCCTCGAACGGCCTGAGGATCTTCTTGATGTTCCGCTCAGACTTCTCCCTCGGGCACTCGTCGCAGACCGACTTCTTGCTCAGCTCGTACTTGCCGGCGCCGAGAAGGGATAGGATCGCCTGTGCGATCATGGCGGGCCTGGGTCCGCAGCCGGGGATCATGACGTCTACTTTGACGTAGTCGCTCGCCGGCCTCATGTCCGGAAGCAGCGTTGGGAGGCCGTCCATGTATGGGTGCCTCTGTATCTCGTTCTTGGTGCTCTTGGTCGTTACATAAACCTCTTCGAGTAGCTGCTCGTTGGTGTAGAGGTTGGCCATGCCTGGCGTGCCGCCGAAGCAGGCGCAGCTTCCGAGCGCGACGAGGATGTCACAGTTTTTCCTCATCTCGAGTAGCTCGTGGAGATTGTCGCTGTTCCTCACTCCGCCGGATACGATGCCCACAGTTGCCTTCGGGATGTGCTTTACATCCATAAGAACCGGTATGTAAACGAACTCGATCTTGTCAAGGATAGGTAAGAGAGCCTCATGGGTATCCAGCACCGAGATTTCACAGCCGGCGCAGGCACCAATCCAGGTCTCCATCACTTTTACTTTCGACATAACGTTCACTCCATTTCAGACAGTACAGGTAATTTGAGTATACCTGAGTTTAGCTAAATTCTTTTGAGATATGGTGGTATATAATACTTTAGTTATAACCGCAAAATTTTTTACTGGCGTGCTATGGTATCCTGTCCATACGAAAGAAAGTAGCGGGCGGATAGAGGAAGGAGCGTAGTATGCTCTATGCAGTCAGTCAACTACCATGCCCTGAAGGGTATTGCTCGTCATCCCGAAGCCTTGACTTTTGATTCGAGAAAAGTATCGCGATTCGCCCTCTCTCCAGTCTATTGATGGGACTACCGCCAATTATCCATTTAGGAATCGCCGGCTACATTTGCTGTCACCCCACGTCTTGATATGTTGTGCGCGAAAGGATTCGCGGGTACTCGAGAAGGGTCTTTAAAGGATAGCGGTCGCGGTGCAAGATATAACTGTGGATACGATGGGGGTGAGGGGCTAACCATCTCTTTTTCCTTTGGGGGTCTTCCGTCTTTCCGCGTTCCCGTATAGATAAAACTCGGGTGATAAATATATTATACCTGATATTTGCTGTCCTTACGTCTATTATAAATCAGGCTGCTGACTGGCAGCAGGGATGTAGAAATTTTGTATTTATTGGTTAATTCCTATAATTTATAATAAAATTGCTAAAAACTCAAATAGATAATATATACTTATACGTTATCATATAAGAGGTATTGGGGAAAGTTTATATCTAAATAATGTTAAAATAAGCTGCTAAACATGGTAAGCAAACCCATGACCTATGCTTATGGCAACGAGAAAACGATTATATTTCTTATTTATGCGATTAGCAGCCAATTTAACAGCTAATGGAGGATGGTATGGTATAATAACGCATATCTGGAGAAAGAATTTAAATCGTGATGAGAGTACAATGAAGTAAATCCCGGATATAAAAAGTTTATCCGACTTAAAAAAATATATAAAAATGACAATATCGGTTGAGAAAAGCGACTTCGTAATCTATAAATAGATTGTGTAGTCATACAAAATCAACCAATTAATTAGAACTTAATGGCTGGTGCTAACGTGACGACAATATCATTAGATATCCAGAACAGGACGTGTACTGGTTGCAATAATTGCGTTGTCGCCTGTCCGGTCAATGCATTGGAGTTAACGGTTGCCAACCCGGCGACCAAGAAGAAGACATACAATGTTTTGAACGGTAAGGCTGTGGTTGTAGATGAGGAAGTATGCAATGGTTGCGGCGTATGCCTTGAAGTCTGCCCTCAGAGCGCGATCACGCTAACAACGGAGTGAGATTGGTTAGGAGGAGGAAATACCTTGTTTCCCAGTTATTCGAAGAAAACCGAGAACAATAAGCAGGTAATCGAACAGAAGCTGCTGACTCAGAAGTTAAATCTGACAGTGGATCTGGATCGATGTACCGGTTGTGGAGTCTGTATCGACGCTTGTCCGGAAGAGGCTATCACCGAAGGCCCGATCGGGGCGGTCAACCGTGGCAAGGCCAAGGTCACAAAGGTTGACGTTGACCCAAAAAAATGCTCTTTCTGTGGCGTCTGCAATATTATGTGCCCCTTCAACGCCATCAAGCTCTCCATTGACGGCACTAACAAGCTTCCCATTCTAGAACAGCAGGGCTTCCCGGTCTTAAAGAAGGATGCGAAGATTGACCCGGCAAAGTGCACCCGCTGCGTACTCTGCGAAGAGGTATGCCCGAGGGATGCGATCAAGAGGGATGTATCCAAGGTCGATCAGGGTCATAAGGCCGCTTCGACCATGAAGTATAAGATCGACTACAAGCTAGACGACACCAAGTGTACCAAGTGCGGCATCTGCGCAGAGGCCTGCGACGCCTTCAAGATCGAGTACAAGGAGCCGACACCGCTCACCGTGAAGAGGCTAGGCGAGGTCAAGTTCGACGAGAAGAAATGCGACGCTTGTAAGGTCTGCGTCGAAATCTGCCCAGAGGATGCCATCTCCATCGAACGCAATATCGTAGAAGAGCCCAAGCTCGCCGGCAAGGTCGACATCAACCTGGACGACTGCGTCACCTGCACCTGGTGTCAGGTCGTCTGCCCCAAGGACGCGGCCAAGGTCGAGAAGGTCTTTGAGGGCGAACTGACCATCAACACTGGCAACTGCCCGGCCGGCTGCTCTACCTGTGTGGACGTCTGCCCGTGCAATGCACTGTATATACCGCCCGTCGAAGAGGCAGGCCATAAGCCCGGCAAGCTCGCCTACAACAAGGACTTCTGCATCTACTGCGGCGCATGCGTGAACGCCTGCCCTGCCGACAGCACCATCACGATGAAGAGAAGCAAGATCAATGTATCCGGCGATAAGACGAACCTATACCAGAAGATCGAAGGCAAGCTGTTCGCCGAGAAGACCCCGAAGATCAAGGAGGCCTAAAAATGGCGGCATTAGAATCACAGGTAATGAACCTCAACAAGGGGTTAGTCAACTTTACCCACGACGTAGAGAAGGGCGGCGGCGAGAACATCTCCGTCTGCTACCAGTGCGGTACCTGCACCGGCAGCTGTCCCCAGGGCAGGCGCAACGCGCTCCGCACCCGCAAGGTCATGAGAATGGCTGCGCTTGGCATGAAGGACCAGCTGCTGCACGATGACTCCATCTGGTACTGCTCGACCTGCTATACCTGCACGGACAGGTGCCCCAGGCACGTCAAGCCAACCGATGTGATCATGGCACTGAGAAACATGGCCACCCGACAGTACATCGTACCAAAGAACTTCCTCCAAACCGCCGGCTTCATCTACCAGTCCGGCCACGGTGTACCGAACAACGACGCCAACAAGAAGCTGCGCGTCCAACTCGGCCTGAAGGCTGACCCGCCGACAACCCACTCGTACCCCGAGTACCTCCCCGGCATCCAGAAGATCCTCGAGGCCACCGGCATCATGGATATCAAAGCTCACGTTGAGGGGGCCAAGAAATGAGTCACACAGCATCTAACAAGTCATCATTATACCTAGGCTGCATCGCACCGAACAGGTACCCTGGCATTGAGGCTGCGACCCTCAAGACAGCCAAGAACCTGGGCCTGGAGCTAGCAGACCTCAAAGGCGCATCATGCTGCCCTGCACCGGGCGCTTTCGGCTCGATGGACATCCTGACATGGGAGGCGCTGGCCGCCAGGAACGTTTGCCTATCCGAGCAGATGGGCCTGGACTGCACGGTCGTCTGCAACGGCTGCTATAAGTCGCTGTACGACGTCAACGAGAAGCTCAAGGAGAACCCTACGGAGAAGGCCAAGGTCAACGAACTGCTGAAGCTCGCTGGCATGGAATTCAAGGGCACCATCGAGGTCAGACACCTCGCGGAGCAACTCTACAAAGACGTAGGGATCAAGAAGATCAGGGACAGCGTCACCACGCCCCTGAACGGCATCAAGGTAGGCGTCCACTACGGCTGCCACATGCTCAAGCCCGCTAGGGACCGCAAGTTCGGCAGCCCGGCGTTCTCAACCGAGCGGCCGACATTCCTCGACGAGATGGTCGAGGCGCTCGGCGCTACCAGCGTGGACTACAGGGAAAAGATGATGTGCTGCGGAGCCGGCGGCGGAGTCCGCGGCTACAAGATCGAATACGCACTGGACATGACCAATGAGAAGCTCAGGAACATGCAGGAAGTCGGAGTCGACGTGATCGTTGATGTCTGCCCATTCTGCCACCTGCAGTTCGACCGCGGTCAGTTGGAGATTTCGGAGAAATTCGGCGATAAGTACGATATCCCAGTGCTGCACTACTCGCAGCTCTTAGGCCTCGCCCAGGGCATGAGCCCAGAGGAACTCGGCCTGAGCGCACACGTGATCAAGGTAGACAAGTTACTCGACAGGATTGTGTGAGGGATAATATGGCAAATGAAAAGGAAAACAGAGTTGGAGTCTTCATCTGTCACTGCGGTACCAACATCGCAGGAACAGTCAACGTCAAAGCGCTCGCCGAGTATGCAAGGAAGCTTCCGGGCGTAGTAGTAGCAGATGATTACCCGTATATGTGCTCGACCCCGGGTCAGGAAAAAATCAAGACGGCTGTCAAAGAGAACAAGCTGGACGCAGTCGTCGTAGCAGCATGTACACCCCGTCTGCACGAGCCGACCTTCAGGAAGGCAACCGAGCTGGGCGGACTAAACCCGTTCGTCTTCGAGATGGCCAATATCAGAGAGCAATCCTCGTGGATCCACATGAAGGAGCCCGAGAGGGCCACCGAGAAGGCCAAAGACATCCTCAGGATGTCCGTAGCCAAGGCTAGGCTCCTGGAGCCCCTTGAGACTAAATCTGTGCCTTGTGAGAAATCCGCGATGGTCATCGGCGCGGGCGTAGGCGGCATCGAGGCGGCCATGAAGCTGGCAGATTCGGGCATCCTCACCTACCTGGTGGAGAAAGAGCCCACTATCGGCGGTTACATGTCCAGACTGGATAAGACTTTCCCGACCCTCGACTGCTCCCAGTGTATCCTCTCGCCAAAGATGGCAGAGGTCGGCAGACACCCCAACATCAAGCTGCTGTCTTACTCTGAGGTCGACAGGGTCGACGGTTATATCGGCAACTTCAATGTGACGGTCAAGAGAAAGGCGAGAGGCGTCATCGAGGATGCCTGCAACGGCTGCGGCGACTGCGCAACGGTATGCCCGGTCAGCAGGCCCAACGAATTCGATGTAGGCCTCGGCCCGAGGAAGGCAATCTATATCTGCCACCCGCAGGTCGTACCCCTCAAGTACACCATCGACTTCGACAGCTGCGTCAAGTGCGAACTGTGCGTCAAGAAGTGCGGCGACAAAAAGGCCATCGACCTCGAGATGAAAGACACATTCCAGGAGATCAAAGTCGGCTCGATCATCGTAGCGACCGGGTTTGACCTGTACGAGATCGAGAAGAAAGAGGAGTGGGGCTATGGCATCTACGACAACGTGCTGACCGGCATCCACTTCGAGAGGCTTATCAACGCTGCCGGCCCGACCGGAGGCAAGCTGATCAGACCATCGGACGGCCAGAAGCCGCATAACGTCGGCTTCGTGCTCTGCGCAGGGTCGAGAGACCAGGACGCCAACCCGTACTGCTCTAGGGTCTGCTGCATGTACTCGCTTAAGCACGCCCACCAGATCATGGAGAAGATGCCCGGTGTAGTACCATACATATTCTACATGGACATCAGGTCGTTCGGTAAGATGTACGAAGAGTTCTACTACAGGATTCAGGAAGAGGGCGCCAAGTTTATCAGGGGCCGGGTCGCCAAGATCCAGGAACTCCCGAACAAGAGCCTGCTCGTCCAGGCGGAAGACACGCTGCTTGGCACGCCAGTCCAGATCGAGCTGGATATGGTCATCCTCGCTTCGGCCATCGTCCCCAAGAAGACGACCGAGGACCTCAGGAACAAGCTCATCATCTCAAGGAGCTCGGACCTGTTCCTGCTTGAGGCACACCCCAAGCTGAACCCGTTCTCGACCTCGACCGACGGTATCTTCCTCGCAGGCTGCTGCCAGGGCCCCAAGGATATCCCTGACACAGTAGCGCAAGCGGCCGGCGCGGCTGCAGCGGCATCCGTACCCATCAACCAGGGCAAGGTCATGCTCGAGCCGATCGCAGGCAAGGTCAACGACACCCTGTGCTCGGGCTGCGGCGTATGCGCAGGCCTATGCCCGTACAAGGCGATCACCATGGTCGACCTGGAGGAAGGCCATAGAAAAGCGAACCTGAACGATGCCATGTGCAAGGGCTGCGGCACCTGCGGTGGAGCATGCCCATCCAAGGCGATCACCATGCAGCACTTCACCAACCCACAGATCAGGGCGCAGATAGCTGCGTTGTTCACTCCGGCAGGCGGTGTATAAAATGGCTGACGAATTCGAACCAAAAATACTCGGTATACTGTGCAACTGGTGTACCTACGCAGGCGCAGACCTGGCGGGCACATCGAGAACCCAGTATCCCCCTAACGTCCGTGTCGTTCGTATCATGTGCACCGGACGTGTAGACCCGTCCTTCATCATGGAGGCATTCAGCCTAGGCGCGGACGCCGTACTGGTGTCAGGTTGCCACATCGGCGACTGCCACTATATTGCAGGCAACTTCAAGTCCAGGCGCCGCGTCGCCCTGACCAGGAAGGTCCTGGAAGAGATGGGAATTGACGGCAAGAGACTCAAGATGACATTCGTCTCGGCATCAGAGGGTGCCCTATGGGCGGAAGTCGTCAAGAACATGGTCAACGATATCAAGAAACTTGGCCCAAGCCCCGTATCGAAGAAGGTCAAATCAGCAGCAGATCACTCCCACGGTGAAGCTGCGATCGCTGACGACGACCTGGCAGAGATCTCGAAGATAAGCGCTGGTAAGAAAGTAGAAGCAGCCCCGGTTCAGAAGAACTAACCGCGGGCCAAAAAAATTGGAGACCTGAGAATGATTCGAACAGCAAGCGCCCCGTGCTGCACACTGGGCGAAGTCGAGAACAGCGGCGCAGACCCCATTATCTATGAGAACTGCAGCCAGGTCAGGACGTGGCAATCGGGCTTCCTCCCGCTTGCCATGGACTTCTCCAGAGGAGACGCAAGATATAACCCGGAGGGAGAGACAGCTGCCGACGAGGACATTCTTCGGAGGCAGGAGTGCGATGCCGCACTGGTAATTGCCTCGTATCCGGACGCACACTTCCCAGTATCGTCCATGAAGTATTATGCACAGATCCCGACCATCCGGATAGATCCACATGAGACTCCGACAACCGACATAGTGGGTGTTGAAGAAGTCCTGAAGAAGGTCAAGGAGATCAGGGCAGAGAAAAATGGACAGTGAGAGGTTAGAATCATGTCTGCAAACCCAATTACACCAAAAAATGAGATCCTCATCAAAAACGGGTTCGTATTCGACCCGTTAAACGGCGTTAAGGGCGACGTCAAGGATATCGCTGTCCAAAATGGCAAGATCGTTGAGCCCTCCAAGCTCTCCACCAAGGCAAAGGTCATCGATGCTAAGGGTAAGATCGTCATGCCAGGCGGAGTGGACATACACACCCACGTCGCAGGACCGAAGGTCAACGTGGGCCGCATGTTCAGGCCGGAGGACAAGCTCCACGACACGATGACTACCCGCACGAGCTTACTCAGATCAGGCGGTGGGTTCTCAGTACCGAGCACCTTCGAAACCGCTTACCGATACGCCAAGCTCGGGTACACCTTCGTCAATGAGGCAGCGATGCCGCCCCTCCTAGCGAGGCACACCCACGAGGAGATCCACGACACCCCGATCATCGACCAGTCCGCCTTTACCTTACTTGGCAACAACTGGCTGGTCATGGAGTACATCAAGAAGAACCAACCCGAGAATCTGGACGCATACGTCGCCTGGATGCTGAAGGCCACCAAGGGCAGCGCGGTTAAGATCGTTAACCCCGGCGGCACAGAGGCATGGGGCTGGGGCAAGAACTGTACGGACATCGACGATCCAGTCCCCTACTTCGACGTTACGCCGAAGGAGATCATCCAGGGCCTTGCCGCCTCTAACGAGCGGCTAGGACTCCCGCACTCGATCCACCTGCACGGTAACAACCTGGGCCACCCAGGCAACTATACCACCACGCTGAAAACCATGGCGCTGACCGAGGGCATCACTACCAACAAGAAGTCGGGCAGAACCCAGAATATACACTTTACTCACACCCAGTTCAACTCATATGGCGGCACGAAATGGGGGGACATGGTATCAAAGGCGGACGCCATCGCAGACTATGTCAACTCCCATGACCACATAACCATCGATGTTGGATTCGTCACCTTAGACGAGACGACAACGATGACCGCGGACGGCCCGTTCGAGTTTTCCCTGTCGACTACTAACCACCTGAAGTGGGGCAACCTCGACGTTGAGCTGGAGACCGGTTCCGGAGTCGTGCCCTTCGTATACGACCCGAAGAACAGTGTCTTCGGCAGGCAGTGGGCGGTAGGCCTTGAGCTTGCGCTGCTCGTCAAGGATCCTATGAAGTGTTTCCTGACAACGGATCACCCGAATGCAGGACCGTTCACCAGATATCCGGTGATTACCAGTTGGCTCATGAGCAAAAAGGCAAGGGACGACAAGATGGCCACCCTCCACAGATGGGTGCCGGAAAAGACCAAGATCGCTGAGATCTCCAGAGAGATGTCCATGTATGAGATAGCCCAGATGACTAGGGCAGGCCCGGCCAAGGCGCTCGGCATGTCAAAGACCAAGGGCCACCTCGGCATCGGAGCGGACGCAGACGTCTCGATCTATGATCTGAACCTAAAGACTACCGACGTAACCAAGAACCCTGAGGCTATAGTTAAGGCATTCGGCTCCGCCGCGTACACCATCAAGGCAGGCGAGGTCGTCGTCAAGGACGGCGAAGTAGTAGCGGTCGACGTGCCAAAGTTCACCATCTGGACCGACGCAGACAACTTCAACAACAAGGAAGTCACCAACGACATCGTAGAGAAGTTCCTGAAATACTACTCGCTCACCCTGAACAACTACCCGGTGCAGGAGAACTACGCTCCGCATCAGCAGGTCATAAAAGCAGGCCCGCTGGCAGGAGGCAACTAAAATGGAAAAAGTCACCTTAACCCCGAACGGCGAGAAGTACCTAGTACTCGAAGCTGACTGCATCACCCCCGACAACTTTGCCGGCAAGACGCTGGAGCAGATCGCCGACATGACGGTATGGGAGGGTAACACCACCCACCGGCTGGGCAAGTTCTTCGACATCGGCGGCAAGACCGGCGCCACGGCGACCGAGACGGCCATCGTGGTCAACGGCAACGTCCCCAGGGTCAAGTACATCGGCTCTAAGATGACCGACGGCGCAATCCTCTGCAAGGGCGACGTGGACATGTACCTCGGCGCCTGGATGAAAGGCGGCAGCATCCTCTGTAAGGGCAGCGCAGACGCGTTCGCAGGCATCCAGATGGAGGGCGGCGACCTCGTCATCGAGGGCAACGCCGGCAACTACCTGGGCGCAGCATACCGCGGCGACTGGAGAGGCATGAAGGGCGGTAACATCCTGGTCAAGGGCAACGCCGGCAACGACCTCGGCGAGTACATGATTGGCGGCACCATCACCATCATGGGCAACGTGACCTTCAACGCCGGCATCCACGCCGGCAGGGATGTCAAATCCAAGGAGCCTGGCGGCAGGATCATCATCCACGGCATCGCAGACGCCCGCGTCGGAGCTCAGATGGTTCGAGGCACAATATTCGTACTCGGCGGCGTCAAGACAATGATGCCCGGCTTCACTGCAAACGGAACCGAAGAAGTCGAGCTGGACGGCAAGAAGATGATGTTCAGCGTCTTCAACGGCGACCGCGCAGAGGCAGGCAAGGGTACCCTCTACGTTAAAGCATAAGCAAGGAATTGAGCCCAAAAAAGCTATATAAGTAATTGAACATCTCTTATTGAGATGTTCAACTCTATTTATTCGTCCGAACATTTTCCCTCCGGTGAAGACATCGTGTCTTGGTATCACATTCTGATCAATTCCACCATGTCGACGACCAGATATCTAACTGACAACTACGCGAACGTGGAGTTCAAGGTCATCGGACAGGAAGAAAAGGATAACACGATCTACCGCATCTCCGAGTTCGTGATGGCGGAAAAGGTCATCGTCCACTCGGTAGTTGAGATGGATATCGCATCCAACCCCCCGGAGTTCATTGAACTTATCAGAGGCCGCGTAATACCGATCGGCGACATCCTGCGGGACCGAGGCTATCATGTGGAGCGCAGGATCATACGGCACGACGCCTCGTCCAAGGAATATGAAATGGTTGGAGACGTTAATATCAAAATCACGGAAAAATACTATAATATGTGAATTTTCCCTTAAAAGGGGCTATATTTTTGGCTGGACTATCTACGCCATATGCCTGAAGTCCTGTTACAGTTGCGACCATGGGGAGGGTTCAAGGGCTATAAAAGAGCCTTTGACATGGCCGAAAGGGCGGGCTTCGACGGCGTAGAGATGGACGGAAGCCATATAGGCCCGGACTGCGATCGAATCCAACTGCTTTCCCTGGAGCATGGCCTGCCCATCAAAAGCATGATCGCGCAGAGCCCGATCAGCTATTATCTGTTTGATTATACGGCCGATCACCGGGCCATCGAAGAGGTCAATCCCGAGCTGCTGGTTTTCAAGGTGCCGAAGGCGACGGTCCTGGGATGGCCGCTCAAGAAGCTGTATATCGATCAGATCAAAAAATACGGTGAAAAGTTCGGCCGGAGCAAGGTCGCGATCGAGAACTCCTGCAGATCCAAGATGAGCATAGCCCGGCCGCTCTTCAATCTGAAACGGCTGCGCGACCTAGCATACGAGCACGATATCTCTATTAACTTCGATGTGTCGGACTGCGCCGCCTCCGGCATGGATATACTATTATCGTGCGACATGCTGATCCCCAGGATTAGGAACATCCACTTTAGCGACTACGGCGGCCACAATACCGGAGGCCATATCTTCCCAGGCTTCGGGCTGCTGCCGCTCGGTATGCTGCTATCCAGGCTGCATGAATACAAATACGACGGGCTGATCACACTGGAGATCGACCAGAGGGAAATGCCATACCCCGAGGACGACCATGTCACACTATTCAGCGAAATGGTGGGGTTTATCAGGAGCTATTTTTAAATTTAAGGGGTGTGATGGAGACTATTACCGCCACACAGTTCTCTTATATTAATATAGATGATTACCAACATTTATCTGTTATAAGTTTCACATGTATATATCCTAGCAGTTACTTAACGAGGGCTTATGGGCAAGTTCGGCATTGTGGCAATCGGCTCATCAGCAGGCGGGATCAGGGCGCTTGAGATTCTTCTCTCGGGCCTGCCGCCAGATCTACCAATCCCCTTGCTGATCGTGCAGCACCTGGATCCACGGCACCGTAGCCTGATGGCCGAGATCCTGCAGCGTAGGAGCAAATTAGAGGTCAAGGAGGCAGCTGATGGTGAGATTATCAAGCCTTCGACCGTCTATATCGCGCCCCCGAACAAGCATATGCTCGTGAGTGACGGCAATGTTTCGTTGACTTCAACCGCGTTCGTGCATTTTTCCCGGCCGTCGATCGACCTGCTATTCGAATCGGTCGCGGCTACTTACGGAGAAGAAACCATCGGTATAATCTTGTCGGGGACCGGGCGGGACGGCGCGATGGGCATCAAGGCCATCAAGGAAAAAGGAGGCACCACCATCGCGCAGGATAAGGAGACTTCCGAGCACTTTGGGATGCCGGATGCTGCCATCGCCACAGGCATGGTGGATTTTGTCATTCCCGTCCAGGACATCTCGAAGGCGATTATCGAGCTGACAATCAGCAGAGAGGAACTTTAATGACTAACGGAGAGGGAAATGTAGATGACAGGAGTGCGGACGTGAAAGGTAACCTCGATGCGCTGCTGCAGAAAGTCTTTGAGGAGCGTGGCTACGACTTCAGGGAGTACAAGAAGGCCAGCCTGCAGCGCCGGATCAATAAGAGGCTTTACGAGAACCACCTGAGCACCTACGAGGAGTACATGGGGTATCTGGATGAGCGCCCGGAAGAGTATAATAGGCTCTTCGACACACTGCTCATCAACGTCACGGAGTTCTTTCGGGATTCGGAAGCTTGGGAAGTCCTCGGGGAGGAAGTGATCTCGAAGATCCTCGCCCGCAAGCAGAAGGGTGAAGCCATCCGAATCTGGAGCGCTGGCTGCGCCTCAGGCGAAGAGGCGTACTCTATCGCCATTCTGCTGGCGGATAAGCTGGGCGACTCGATCGGCGACTATGAGATTCGCATCTACGGGACGGACATCGACGAGAACGCGCTGAATGAGGCCAGAAAAGGCACGTTCAGCCTCAACAGGATGAAGAATGTCTCGAAGGAGCAGATCGAGAGTTACTTTATTAAGGAGGACGACAGCTACAAGATCAAGCGGAACATCCGTCAGATGATCGCCTTCGGCAGGCAGGATCTGATCATGGACGCCCCGATCTCCCACCTCGATCTCATTATCTGTCGCAATGTGCTCATCTACTTTAAGATAGAGTTGCAGAGCCGGCTTGTCATCAAGTTCCACTACGCCCTGAACCGGTACGGCTATATCTTCTTCGGCAAGTCCGAGTCCATGCTGTCAGGTTCCAAGCTATTCCTGCCAGTCAACAAGAAGTGGCGGATGTTCGAGAAAGCGGCTGGCGCCATCCCGAGTATGGCGCCCGCGGAGCGGCGGGCCACATTCCTGGAGGAGAGCCTGATCGACCAGGCGGTCAAGGAGGCTCGCAAGGAGTTCAGCGCCGTCGAGTTTTACAACCAGAGCGTCATCCAGAACCTCAGCCTGGGCATCGTGGTCATCACGACGGAAAACACGATCGTGACATGGAACTCCGGCGCTGAGGGGCTGTGGAGCATCAAGACCGATTACGCTGTGGGCCGGAACTTCTTCGATATTGGCATGGGCGAGAGGATCCCCGGCATCAGGGATGAGATTGGAACGGCGCTGCGAGACATCAGACCTGTGAAGGTCGGCGAGGTCGAGTCTACCGGCGGCGCGGGAGAGAAGACATACCTGGAGATCTCCATCGTGCCGCTGATCAGCCCGTCCAAGGAAAAGCTGGGTGTAATCATGATCGTCAGCGACGTGTCGGAGAAGCGCAATATGCGCCAGGAGCTGGAAAAGTCGAACGACGATCTGCAGGCGCTGAACGAGAAGCTGGAGACCACCAACGCCGAGCTGGAGGCCTCCAATGAGGAGCTGGAGACGACGACCGAGGAGTTGCAATCCACGGCGGAAGAGCTGGAGACCAGCAACGAGGAACTGCAGTCGACGAACGAGGAGCTGGAGACCAGCAACGAGGAGCTGCGCTCGATCAACGAGGAGCTGGAGACCACCAACGACGAGCTGAAGGAGCGGACCGAGCAGCTGAACTCCATCATCGCCTACAACCAGAGCGTCATCCAGGGCATGCGGGAGAGCCTGATCGCCATCGACCATAACAATGTCATCACGATCTGGAACCCGACCTCTGTGCAGATGTGGGGCATCACGAGCGGTAACGCAGTGGGCAGGAGCATCAAGAACATACTGCCGGAAGTGGGGCTGGGAGCGGAGGAGATCACGGCCAAGATCCTCCAAGTGATGGGAACCTGCAGCGCTTACCATGAGGATCTGTTCAAGTATACCGCGTCGAACGGTCACACGCGCTCCCTAGAGTTCGACATCGTGCCCATACTGGGCAGCCGGAGTGAGTGCAACGGAGCCATGCTACTCTTCAGAGACATCACCGAAGAGGTGGAAGTTAAACAGACGCTGCTCAAGAAGTCCAAGATCATCTCTGCCATCTACAATATCACGACCCTGGTAAGCCGGCCGACGTCGATGAACCGCACGCTGCAGCAAGGCCTGGATGTGGCCATCAAGGTGACAGGAGCAAACGCAGGTTCTATTTATCTAACCAAGGAGCAGCAGCCTGAGCTTATGATGACCTTCAGCAAGAATCTGCCACGGGAGTTCGTCGAATCCCATAGCATGGTCAAAGTTGGGGAGGGCTTCACCGGCACGATCGCCCGCAGCGCGGAGATCTACTTCATCAACAGCCTGACTAGCGAGCGTCGGCCCATGACGGACCTATCCCGAGTCGGGATCGTATCCATCTGCGGGATTCCGCTGCTCTACCGGGACGAGGTCATCGGGGTGCTGGAGCTCTATAGCATGGATCGAGACAAGTTTTCGGCTGATGACATGGAGCTCTACTCAGGCATCGGCGAGCAGCTCGCCGTGGCCGTCCGATTGGCCCGTGCGCCGCTGAACGAGCTGGGCAGGATCATCCTCTGCTCGACCTCACTGGAGACCATCGCCGCGGCCATCCTAGAACTGGTGGAAAAAGAGTTCGAGGCCAGAGCGCTCTGGGTATATCTGTACGACGAGAAACAGCGGAAGCTGAAGGTCGTCGCCCAGCGCGGTTTCCCGGAGGGCGTGATCGAGAAGCTGGTCACGGCGCCGGGCTCGGGCATAGTCGGCGAGACGTTCAAACGTAAAGAGGGCAAGCTGGTGGAGGACATAGCATCGAAACAGGACAACCTCAAGGCCGAAGAGATCAAGGGCTTTGAAGGGGATGTCCTCGTGGCGATGCCGCTGCTGATCGACGACCGGGCCATCGGCGTGCTCTGCATGTACGTGGAGGACCACGAGAATATCGAGGCCGGCAAGGAGTACCTTAACCTGCTGATGATGTTCGCCAACCAGATTGCGCTGGCTCTCAACAGCGCGCTACAGATCAAGTTTACCAGCTAGAAAAGCCTTGTGGTGGCAGGCAGGCGAGGGGGAGCGAAAGGTGCGACGAACGGACAAGTGTATAGATAGGAGAGATCCAGCTATCATCAACTCTGACTATATACCGCTGCCCTTCGTCGAGCTGACCCCCGAAGGCCAGGCCATATCATGCAACCGGGCGTTTCTCGAGCTGCTCGGCTACCAGGATCTGGGCCCTCAGGCAATACCGCTGCTGATCGACCTCGTTCCCGGGGACTGGCGGACGGAAGTGGCGCAGGACCGGCCGCAGTTCCGACATTATTGTACGAGCCTCATGTCTCGGGAGGGAGCCAAGGTGCCGGTTACAGCGTACTTGGGAAGGATCGGGGACGCCCAGGGGAAAACCTGCCGGATCACCGCCTGCATCATGGACCTGGCGCTGAGCGAGACGTTTGAGGAGACGATCATCAAGGCGGGCCAGCTAGATGCGCAGGCCGCCTCCGTTCTGAACAACATGGGAAACCCGGTCTTCGCCACCGACGCCGCCTACGAGATAGTGTTCGTCAATCGGCAGGCGGAGCGCTTCTTCGGAAAGTCTCGGGGGGAACTGGTCGGACAGACCCTCTGGAACGTTTATCCAGTCTCATCTCAGGACATCTTATACAGGCTTTTCCATAAAGCCATAGAAGCGGGCCGGAAGCTGACCTTCGATCACTACTCCCGGCGGCAGAACATCTGGTATGAGGCCTTCGTATACCCACGGGCGGAGGGGGGCGTGGTCGCCGTCCTGTATAATGTCACAAGTCGCAAGCATTACGAGCGCTACATAGGCCTCGCTGCATTCACGATCGACAAGCTGACCGATTATGTCATCTGGACGACCCCGGCGGGACGGATCAGAAAAATGAACAAGATCACAATCGACGAGCTGAAGTATGACAAGGAAAAAATGCTGCTGTCCCGCATCACTGACATCACCAATATCAACCCGAAGAAATGGGAGGAGATCTGGAAGGAAATCGCCGAGAGGGGCTCGATGCTTCTGGAGGCCAAGCTCTACCGGTACGGCGGAGAAGCCATCCCTGTCGACGTTAGCATCAGCTACGTCAGGTTCGCCGGCGAGGAAAACGGCTGCATCATCGCGCGGGATGCTACCGAGCGTAAAAGGTACGAGCTGGAGATCACAGCCGCCCGTGAACAGGCCGAGCTGTACCTGGACCTGATGAGCCATGACATCAACAACATGAACATGGTAGGCATGGGCTACCTAGAGATGGCCATCGAGGATTCGGAACTGGGCGAGGCCCAGAGAGACGGGCTGAAAAAAGCCCTGGATACTTTCGCCCGAAGCTCAGAACTCATCTCCAGCATCAAACGGATGCAAAGCGGAAAAGCGGAAAACGCAGCTATAGAGAGGATCAACCTCAGAGACCTGCTGAACGAGGTGATGGAGAGCTACTCCCACAGCGCAGGCAAAGATGTCACTATCCGAGCAGATCCGAACGGGACCTGCTTCGTCAACGGCAACCCACTGCTGAAGGAGGTGTTCTCCAACATCGTAAACAACTCGATCAAGCACTCACAGGGCCCGATCGAGATCCAGATCCGGCTCGCGAAGGCCATGATCGACGGCAAAACGTTCTGCGAAGTGGCCATCGAGGACAACGGCCCCGGCATACCCGACGAACAGAAGGAGCACATGTTCGACCAATGGAAGAAGGCCATGAAAGGCATGCGCCGCGGCATCGGCCTTATCATCGTGAAATCGCTACTAGACGACTTCCACGGTACCATCCGGGTTGAGGACCGGGTGCCCGGCGACCACACGAAAGGCGTACGGTTCATAATCAGGCTGCCGGCCCTCGAAGAGGAAAACAAAGGGCCTGACGCAGGCCGATAGTAGCTGTTCCGACCGAAGCCCCGTACCCGCAGACATCCGAAACATCCCAACTACCTCCCCCCAGTAGCAGCACAACATTCGTTTTTTTCTCCGAATCACGAGTATCACAGCATAAAAATAAATTTTGCGAGATGAACATTATTATCTGAGATCACGAGGCGGATCACAGTTGGAAAAATCACAGTTGGAAAAGAGAGAGAGAGACGTAGCATTTCTCATCACCATAGACATAGACGGACGGATTGCGTATATCAGCCCTAGGATCGTGGACTATCTTGGCTATAACTACAAAGAGCTGAAGGGTCGAAGTATCCTGGATCTGGTATCGCCCGATGTCGTCCCTGAATTCAGGAAGATTGTGCTGGGGGCGTTTGGGGGAAGCCGAAACATCAACCGGTTTGAGACTAAGCTTGTTGGGAAGGATGGCGACCTCCGCTATGTCGAACTGAGCGGTAGCGTCGTCACCACCATGGAGAAGATCCAGTATAACCTCTTTATCTTCGATGTCACCCGGGAGAAAAAGGCGGAGATCGCCCTGAAAGAGAGCGAGGAAAAGTTCCGAGTGGTGGCGGAGGCAAGCAAGGCCGCGATCTTCATGTATGACAGCGACGCTCGGCTAATCTATTTCAACCCCCAGCTGGAGCAGATCACCGGCTACAGTGGGGACCAGCTCCGGAAGATGCTGGTCTGGGATTGGGTATACCCATCGGATCGCGCCGGGGTGGAGAGGATCGCCATGGCCCGGTTGCGACACGAGCCGATCCAGGAGCAGTATGAGACCCGATACCGGATCCGGACGGGCGAAGTACGGTGGATCGAACACAGGGGGAACGTGGTGGAATACCAAGGCCGTCCCGCGGGCCTGATCACGGCATTGGACATCACCGAGAGAAAGGAGGCGGAAGAGGAGCTGGCCCGGAGCAATGCCCAGGCCGAGCTGTATCTCGACCTAATGGCCCACGATATCGCCAACATGAACCAGATCGGCACCGGGTTCCTGGAGCTGGCCATTGGAAGCCCGCGGATCGGCCCGGAGGAAAAGGAGCTGCTTGAGCGGACGCTGGACGCCTTTCAGAACACCTCGAAGCTCATCCAGAACGTCAAAAAACTCCGATCGGGCAGGGCAGAGGGACTGAAGCTGGAGGGGATCTGCCTGTCCACGGCTCTGGACCGGGTGAAAAACGACTTCTCCAGCGCCAAGGGAAGAGACATAGCTATCCAGGTTAGCCAGAATGGCGACTGCCGCGTCGTCGCCAACGAACTGATTCATGAAGTATTCGGGAACTTAGTCGGCAACTCGATCAAGCACTCATCCCCGGACAGACCCCTGACCATCGATATCCGATCGGCACCTTTCACAGAGGACGGCGTACGGTACTGCAGGGTCACTATCGAAGACAACGGGCCGGGGATACCGGACGGGCAGAAGAAAACCCTATTCACCGGATCAGCGAAGAAATCCATCAAAGAAAAGCAACGCCACGGACTGGGCCTGATGCTAGTACGATCGTTGATCGAGGATTTCAAGGGACGGATCGAGGTCGAGGACCGGGTGCCCGGAGACCACACGAAAGGCGTACGGTTCATAATCAGGCTGCCGGCCTGCGAATAGCAGGCTTGTAAAGGCCCCGAAGTCTCCAACACCACCGACCGACGAGGGACCCCGGTCGGTTAAAAACCCGATAGACTATTTATATAAATATATGCTTGGTTAGATCGAGAATTTTTATGGCCAATTTTAGAATATCCGCCAGCAAATCGGTAAGCAATCCGGATACCCTGCTGGGAACTGGCTATATGATAATCCGACTGGTCAGCAAGGCGCAACAGGGCATGGAAACCGCAACTACGGAGGGGTGAGCGTGGCAGAGCTGCAGAAGGAAAAGGCCGAAAAGGCCGAAAAGACGAACTTGGAAGCGGTCAGGCGCGGCGAGGAGGCTATAAAGCACCTTGAAGAGTCCAAAAAACACGCGCACAAAGCAGCGGACATAATGGCTGCAAAGGCAAAAGAAAAATCCAGACCCGACGATCTGACTCGAAAAGAGGCCGAAGCGTTGCGGAAGGTCGAACACGGAGTCGAGAGAGCCGCGAAAGCGTCGGAAAAGGCCCAGGAGGAGACCAGGAAGACAAGCGAACAATCCATCCGGACCGCCCGACTGAGAAAGAAAAGCGTAGAGGAGCAGAAAGCGACGCCGAATTACGGAGCCGACAGGAGGAGATGAGCGCCATGGAGCGATCGTTGGAAGAGCAGATCAGGCGTCGTGAGGAAGAGGAGAAACGCAGCAAGAAGATCTTCAAAGATACGGAACAAAGCGGGGAACACTTCCTAGAGGCGACCAGGAAGCTGGAAGACGTGGAAAAACACGTAGCAGAGGCTGAACAGGAGCGAAAAACGACAGACAGTAAGATCCGGAAGACAGAGGAAAAACTGGCCAAGACCGAGAAAGGCATCATCGACGTCCACAAAGAGATCAGAGAGACACAAAAGTCCCCAACTGAGAAGGCCTACAAGAAAAATAAGGATACACTTCAACCAAACAGGTGACACAGACCGACCAGTACTCGAGAGTGTAAAAATTTTTGCTGAAACTCTATGTGTGGATGGCTCTTTGGTGGGTTGGCGAAGCTGAAAGTTCGAAGTTTGGATGACAATCCTGTCAGATTGGAATTGGGTGTCTATGGTGGATCCTTGGTCAGTGTAGATGGACTGAAGGTTAGATTGGTTACATGCTAGTTTTTGGGCGGGGTTCGCGGTGTATTGTCGCCAGGCGAGGAATGGCGCCCGGTCGTCGATTAGGGATCTAAACGGTTCTGCAGTGATGCGGGGGTTTGCGCGGGGCTCATAACAGGTGGGACGGTGTCTTGGATAGGTTTGAGGAGGCGGCCATCTTGTTGTGAATGGGTTGGAGAGCTGACTGCAGGGTCTCCACGTTTCGAGGTGTGTCCTGATTTGCTGTGAAATTGTAGGTTAACCCAAGTCGGCTGGGATTACAGGGAAAAGTGGGCGCACTCTCCAGGCTCTCGCTGAGATGAGGCCCCGATGCGTGAAATCTCACCGAAAATTTTCGGTTGGAACATTAAAGGGGAGATCGAAGATTAAGGGCAGTTTCCTATTGAGTCTATCCAAGATCTTGTATCTGGCCGTGGATAAGTTGGAGAAATGGGCTGTGCCCGTCCAGGGTTAGGTGTCGCCTCGGCGACTCGCGGCGTATTTCCAGGGTCGAGTGGAGGCATATTTGGTCGGCAGGCCTATGACGAAAAGAAGTCCAACAAAAAATGTTACGCTTCCGGTGCTCACGCCCGGGCTTGGCCGTCGGCTTCGCCCGGGACCTTCGAGGAGATCGGCAGTAGGATCACGAACTTGCACCCCTTAGTATAGTCGCCCGGCACCCGGTCTTCCACCCAGATTTTTCCATGATAGTCATCCACTAGCGTTCTGACCAAGTACAAGCCTAGGCCCTTCCCGGTCAGCTTGCCCCGCTGAGGAGTGGAGCGATCGAAGATCGCCTTTTTCCGATCGTCGGAGATCCCCGGTCCCGTGTCCTCGATTTCCACTCGACAGAATCGGACGCCGTTCTCGACGACCTCCCGGGTAGAGGCGTTGATGGTGATGTCCCCCGTGGAGTGCTTGATAGCGTTGCCGACGATGTTACCGAACACATCTCGTAGCAATTCATTGGCCCTGACCCGACAGTGGCTCTTGACGGACATCCCAACGGTGACATTCCGCCCCGGAACTCTGGAAAACCTAGATCGGATCCCGTCCAGGATCCGGTCGACTTCGATCTCCTGCGGCGAGTAGATGCCCTTCTTCTCCTTCTGGAGCTTGCGCACAGTATCGATCAGGCCTGAACTGCTCTTCAATGACTCTACGGCGCCAGAGATCAGCTGCAGATCGCCGCCGCTCAACGGCTCCCCCGATTCGATCCTGCCCTGCGCCAACTCCAGAAATCCAAGAGCCGCTTGGTTCATATTGTTGATATCGTGGCCCATCAGATCCACATAAAGTTCGGCCTGAAGTCGGGCCTCATTCAGGGCAATCTCGTTCCGCTTCCGATCTGTCATGTCGATGGCGGTGACAATACCGGCGGGCTTGCCCCGATACTCGATCTGGCCCGAGGTGAACTGAGCCCACCGGGGCTCGCCGTCCTTGGTGACATACTGAATCTCGTACTGGATCGGGACCGGCAGCCCCCGCTGCCTCTCCAGGCCGTACTGTTTTACCATTTCCCGGTACTTCGGGTGTACCATGTCCCAGAACTTCTTATGGACGATCTCCTCATAGCTGAAGCCGGTGAACCCGACGGCCGATGGGTTCGCGTAGATCATCATGTCCCCCTGATACATGAAGATCGCCACCGGCGATAGCTCAGACATCACCCGGAACTTCTCCTCGCTGTCTCGTAATGCGAGCTCGGCGTTCTTCCGCTCTGTGATGTCGACGGCCGTGATCACCCCTGACATAGTCCCCTTGTACATGACGGGCCCCACACTGACATCGCACCACCGCTCTTTCCCGTCCTTCCGCAGGAGCTTCATCTCGAACCTGCCGGTGAGGGCTTTGCCCGCCAGCAGCAGATCACCGTACCGCTTTATTTCCTCGCGGTAGTCAGGATGGATCAGCTCCCAGTAGGGCATGCGCATGAACTCGTCATAGCTGTAGCCGGTGATCTCTAAGGCCATGGGATTCGCGTAGACGAAGCGGTTGTTCCTGCTCATCAATACAGCGGCCAAGGCTGTCTCGGAGAGGACCCGGAACATCGCCTCACTATCGGCCAGCGACTCGATAAAGCGCTTGCGCTCAGTGACGTCCCTAGTAAAGGCAAGCAGAAACTCTTGGTCACGGAAATGGATGTAGCTCACCTGGACCTCTACGGTTATGGTGAAGCCTCCCTTGGCAACGATGCACGATTCAAACTTGGACGACCCGGCCGCTCTGATCTCCTCCCAGAGCTTCCGGTACTTCTCCAGAGGATAATTCGGGTCGATATTCCAGATGTACATGGATAACAACTCCTCTCGAGAATAGCTGAGCATCTCACCTGCCTGTTGATTAACGTAGATGATCCTGCCTTTGCTGTCTACCCATAACGATGGGTCCTTAAACCTGTCGATGGCGAACTCAGTCAGCCGAAGCCGGTCCTCTATTTTCTTACGCTCAGTGATATCATCCAGAAATGCAAAGTAGATCGGTACAGAACTTTTCGACTGTCGATACCGGTGCACGTATAGCCCTATAGGTATAGTCGTACCGTCCGCCCTGATCAGGGTTTCCTCCAGACGGCGGATATCCATGCCGAGATCCTGTGTATCCATCTCGGATAGGATGCGGGCCCTGGAGCCTTTTACGGCGAAGCTTTCCGGCCAACGGAGCCGCTCCAGATCCTCCGGTCTGTGCCCAGTCAGCTTGAAGAACTGGGGGTTGGCCGTCAGTATGGAGCCATCCCTCTGCCATACGACGAAAGACACCGTATCGTGCTTGACGGCTTCTGCCGCAAAGTCCCCCATTTCGGACAGGTCGCGCAACCTATAGCACCATATCCATGTGAACGCTTCATGATGAAAAGCATTAGAAACCGTAAAAAACGAAAAATCAGCTGCGAATGATCACTTTATGGGACCCGTCCCGGAAGTTGGCACTGATCTCCACTTGGTCTGATGTATTGATGCCAGTGATCCGAAGGGTCGAGCCTCTTGCGCTGGACAGGCCCTGAGGCGGATCGACCACAACCTGCAGTCCGCTGGCGGAGGCCAGGCTCTGGTTCGTGGCCGCCCGGCCGTTGATCAGCATCGTGAACGGCTCCCCAGTAGCAAGATAGCGGGCGCCCGGGCTGTCCAGCAGCGTAAAGTCTAGGTAACCGGCATTCGCTGCCGCTATCACAGTAGCATTCGGGTTTTCGTTAGTGACCAGCTGGGCCTCGTAGTTAATCTGGGTCGGATGCGGTAACCCCCCTTCTGAGACTGCCGCAGCGACAACAGCGGCCGGAAGGAGCAAGACCGCCAAGATCAGCATGGTAATTTCGACGAACGGGCTCCTCGGCTCTTTCCTACGCCGGCCCTTACGGCCGAAACACGACCAGTACGCCGCATATGCGGCTACCGCAATGAACAGGATAAGCATGGTCAACAACATAGGCCAGGCGTGAGTAATAACACCGAGCCGCTGCTGCTGATCCCCAGAATAATCGTACAGGCTTGGCGAGACCAGGTACGGTGGCAGCGACATGGACAGCATATCGTACACTACAACAGGGTTGAGAATGAGCAGGGCCAGAAGCAGGAACAGCAGGACCGCCATAGAAGCCCCTGCGACCGCACCAGAAACAATAGCTTCTCGCCTGTCATTTTTCAAAAACCTTGTCGATAAAACGCCGGCCGCGGCCGCAAAGACGATAAATAGCGCCAAACGCTGCAGGCCGAAGATCACGCCGGGGATAGAGCCCGCATCCGGTATCCCAGACATCCAGTCCCATAGAACAAATGCGAGGTTGGATATGATAACCCCGAACAACGCACAAATTAGACCGATCATCACCGAGAGTACCAGATACAAAAAACCCAAGGACTTATTCTTCGACGTCACAATAGGATCATCGCCGCGTAACGAATTGTGCAGGATTATATAAAAATCTGAGGCTATTCAGGGGTGAGTGAAGATGCTGATAATCAAGAAAACATCGTTAACACGCATGCTTGCTGATTAATCAGAAACTAGCATTTTTTACGACCTCATAATCAAGTTAAAAAATAGCTTTTTTAGGAGGCCGTGGGTGGGAAACCCCACGACTAGAGTCGTGGGATGAATCCACCTCCAGACGCCATACAAATCCATCCTTGTACATCATGGTAGTTGTCTAACCTTTGTCATCGGTTAGTGCTATGAGCCAGTTAGACTTATCACCGAATTCAACGTAGCTGGTTGCTATGAATGTCCGTAGCGTGAAACGCTGAGCATTGACGGTGAAACCAACAATGGTCGTGTTGGGCGGCAATGGGGCGTTGGTGTGAATCAGAAGCCCATGATTTTAATCGTGGGGGTCGTCACTACATGAATGTATGTGGGTATGCTTGTGTATGCTCATTTTTTTACCGCGAATTTTTCCAGCGCGTGGACGATGACCTCCATCTTTTCACCCGGGATGCCTACTATAAGCTCGTCGTCGGCGATCTTGGCGTACTTTCGGGAACCGTCACAGCCGAAGGTGGCGTTGACATCGCCGGTGATATAAGGCTCTGCCACGGCGTCGGCGCAGACGGATTGGATGCCTGCGAAGTCTACGTAGTTTCGGCCGCCGAGGGCGTAGAGGTTCGCTTGGGCGATCCGGAGCAGCTGTGCTGGGTTGCCGATGATCACTACAACGTCCGGCTGGAAAGTCGCCTTCTCCAGCGGCGCGTAGACCGTAGCGTAGATTTCCTCCTCTACCTTTGCCACCGCGTCCATGGTGCGTTTTGCCGCTCCTCGGGTGCTGAAACGGCCCAGTCCGTAATAGAACTCGCCTGATTCAATCTTGGGCGGGATCTCGGCGAGCCCTATCGCGGCGGCGCCGCCGGTGCAGGCGTGCTTATGGATCGTGGCGTAGAAAGAGTCCCCATGTCTCGCCTTCTGCACCATTTCGCAGTGTCTCACTTTCTCCCCGATCTCCTCCATTCCCGCCGGGATGTCCTCCTTTGTCCGGGCCAGCTTTACCGCGACGGGCGAGCCCTTCAGGTTTAGGATCAATTTCAGTTTCGATGAGAGTTCCTCGTTAGCGCTCATATGATAACCTCTTGAGTAGTAATAAACAGCGTTTAATGTTAAAGCCTTTTTGAATTTTTACGATGATTGAATTTTTATGATGGAGCTAGAGGGTCCGCGATTTTAATCGTGGGCTTTCGCTCGCTCTCCACTCGGATTGATCGTAAATGTTTAGCCTTGGTGTGTTGTGCATGGTCTGTTTGGCTATTGTGTCGTCGGCCGAAAGTGCTATGATAGTCGGTTAGACTCTGTCATTCGAACTTTGTTGGGGGGTTTCTTAGGGTAAATAATGGTTGGGGGTTAGAACCACGACGATAGTGTCTTCTGTTTGCCTGTCTCGGAAACCGCTTTTGTGAGTCTTTCCAGCACTTTATCGACCCGGTCGGCTGAGAAGCTGTGTTCCTCGCACAGGAACTGTCGGACCTTCTCAGGCTCGGGCTTGCCCCATTTGATGTTGTAGTTGTCCGTGACGTCGGGTTTTAAGAAAAATTCCTTGATGGTTTGCCAGTTTTCGATGGTTTGTCCTAGTTCGCTCAGGATGGCGGGCATATTGTCGCTGTGTTTCTTTACTAATTTTAGGGCGGTCTTGGGTCCGACCTTGTATATGCCCGGGTTGTAGTCGGTGCCTACGAGGATGGCAAGTATGATTAGCTCTGTTCTAGTCAGCTGCAGTGTTTGCAGCACGGTTTGGAGTTCGATGACCTCGGGTTTGACATTCGTGTAGATGTTCTTTCTGGGCACCTTACGCTTGCCGGTGATGGTGATGTTGCGTACCACCTGGGGGGCTCCGAATAGCAGCGAGTCGTAGTCTTGGGAGCCAACGTAATCGGCTGCGCCCTTTGATACCATGTGTGCTGCCTGTGCTTCGCCCTCGGAAGGCGCCGTAATGAAGGGGATGCCCATGTAGCTAAGCAGTTCCTTCGAATCGGAGACGATCTGCTTGTTGATGCTGGTCGAAGCTTGGGCGTAGCGGTACGCGTCTACGCTGCCTGACGCCCGGGCCGCCTCATATAGTTGTTTTGCGGCCTCCCGTACCTCCATCCGGGCTTTGATGGTCTCGGCCTTGAATGACGGTGGCTTCCCGTCGAATACGAAGATTGGCTTCACTCCCTCTTCGACGAGGTTGGTTACCCGGTAGATGATGCCTGACAGGTGCGATGTCACGTTGCCCCTGTCGTCCGCCAGTGGGGCGCCGTCTTGCTGTCGGATAATGCTCAAAAACTGATACAGCGTGTTGTATGCATCGATCGCCACTGTGCGGTCCTTTAGCTCCTTCAGTTCGATCTCGCTTGGCGTTACCAGGTCGCTTAAATCGACTCCCATCTCGAACTAGCTCCATATGAGAAAGGTGGCTAAAGATAATATCATTTTTGCCGGTTTGTCTGTCTGTCAGAGGGTAAGGGTAGTAAGATAATGGTATGTTTGGATTGGATTTAAAAATGATGCGAGTAGGCGAGTAGGCGCCTCACTCGACATTGATCTTCTTTCTCTTGCTTCCGGACTTCTTCTTTAGGGTGACCTCGAGCACGCCGTTTTTATATGTCGCTTTCGCGCTGTGTTCGTCCACGTCCGAGGGGAGGTTGACCATTTCGTTATAGTGGCGATCGCCGTGTGAAGCGCGTATTTCCAGTGTTCTGTGGTCGATCGAGAGTTCGACGTCCTCTTTTTCTATGCCGGGCATCTCAGCAACGATTTGCAAGGTGCCGTCGGCATCGAAGACATCGATTAGCGGTTTTCTCTCTCCGATTTCTATGGCGTTCTCTCCGGGGTGGATGTTGCCGAACTCGCGTACTTCGGGTTGTTCGCCGGGGCGCTGGTTCCAGGAGAAGCCGTAGAAGAACGGTCCGTTCTGCCTGAACTCGCCGGACTCCATCTCCTTCATCATCTCGTTGAACATGTCGTCGATGTCTCTGAATATATCAAAGGGGTCTTTGGGTTCTCTTCTTCGTCTCGGGTTATTGTCTGCCATTTTTTATCACATCCTTGGTTTGATTATTCATTCTTACGCATGATCGGTTATTGCGCTGTCCTGATCTTGGATGGCTTTCTCTCCGTGTTAGCGGGCTTTTTCTTTTTGTTGTCGCTGGCCTCGGCTTTATCGATCGGTATGCCTGCTATGTGGTGGGCGAACTGTTCCGCGACGCTGTCGTACCGTCCGAACGCGTCTCTTGTGTGTGTCGGTCTGACCTGTTTCAGGGCTTCTCTGAAGTGGTTCATGTTAATCCTGATGCTTTCGGCCTTTTTCTTCGCCTCTTCGGGGCTCATGCCGGCGGTGATATTTTCTCGGATGGCGAGCATGGAGGCTTCTCTGCATACGGCTTCGATGTCAGCGCCCACGTAGTCTTTGCTTTCTTTCGCGATCTTTTCAAGGTTTACGTCGCTGCCGATTGGTTTGCCGGCGATGTGGATCTTATAGATCTGTTCTCTCGACTTTTCGTCTGGTCTGGGTATGAACAGGAGCCGGTCTAGTCTTCCGGGTCTCAGCAGCGCTGGGTCCACCATATCCGGACGATTGGTCGCTGCGATGACGACTACGTTATGCAGCTCTTCCAGTCCGTCCAGTTCGGTCAGCATCTGGCTGACGACGCGCTCTGTGACATGGGAGTCGGATCCGGCTCCTCTGGTGGGCACTATGGCATCGATCTCGTCTAGGAAGATGATGGTGGGGGCGCTCTGTCTAGCTTTGCGGAAGGTTTCGCGTACGGCTTTTTCGGATTCGCCAACCCATTTGGATAGTACTTCCGGGCCTTTGATGCTGATAAAGTTGGCCTCTGATTCGTTGGCGACCGCTTTAGCGATCAGTGTTTTGCCGGTGCCTGGCGGGCCGAACAGAAGGATGCCTTTCGGCGGGGTTGTGTGGGTGATGCTGAAGACGTCTTTGTATTTCAGCGGCCACTCTACGGTTTCGCGGAGTTCCTGCTTAACGTTTTCCAGGCCGCCGACGTCTGTCCAGTGCACGTCCGGCACCTCGACGAACACTTCTCGCATTGCTGAGGGTTCGATGTTTTTCAGTGCATCGGTGAAATCATCGCCGGTGATCTGCAGTGTATCCAGTACCTCTTGGGGGATGTCTTCCTCGATGTTGATTTGGGGGAGGATTTTGCGTAGCGCGTGCATGGCGGATTCTTTGCATAGGGCAGCTATGTCGGCGCCTACAAACCCATGGGTGACCTCCGCGATCCTCTCTAGATCGACGTAGTCGGTCTTGTTGGTCTCGTTTTCTTTTTGCTTTATCTTTTCCAGTTCTTCGAATAGTTTGAGGTGAAGTTCTTTTATGCCCATTTTGTCGATGGGGTCGTTGGCTTTTCCCAGGCCTTTGATCACGCTCTTAATGAAGCCGGAGTTGTTGATGAGGTCGCTGTTTTTGACTTCGTCATAGTTGATCCTCTGTTTTGTCGTTCTCTCGATTAGTCTGAGGTGGTCTTGAATGAATTCGACGTCATTCTTCGCGAACTTTTCTTCGTCGTGTCTCTGGATGATCCTGAATAATACGTCGATGAGCTTTCTCTTTAGGTCTATGATCTCCTCAGAATCGCTGCTGTCTTCGTATCTGGCGTCTGTTGCGTGTGTTAGCAGGTTCCGCAGTTCTTGCTGAACTACTGTTATGTTGTCTTTATCGTTGGTCGCTACGTTGATGAGTTCGGTGTAAAACTTTTTATTCCTGAGCAGTTCGTTGAGTTTTGGCTTTTCGATGATTTCCGATAGGTCCTTGACGCTCAGGGCTTCTGACAGATACTTGGCGATGACTTCGTTCAGTTTTTTGAGCGGCATGCCTCTGGTGTGGACGTGCAGGATTTCGAGGCGGCCGGTTTTGTCGGGTACGCCGATCTCTATCTCTCGGTCGAATCGGCCTCCTCTGCGTAGTGCCGGGTCGACGGCGTTCGGTCGGTTGGTCGCGGCCACGACGACGACTTGGCCTCGGCTTTGCAGTCCGTCCATGAGCGATAGGAGTTGGGCGACCACGCGGCGCTCTACCTCTCCGGTGACCTCCTCACGCTTGGGGGCGATGGAGTCGATTTCGTCGATGAAGATGATGGATGGGGCGTTGTCCTCCGCTTCCTTGAAGATATCCCTCAGCTGTTTTTCTGACTCGCCGTAGTACTTGGACATGATTTCCGGGCCGCTGATGTTGATGAAGTGAGCGTCCGTCTCGCTGGCCACGGCTTTAGCGATCATGGTTTTGCCTGTTCCGGGCGGTCCGAATAGCAGCACGCCTTTGGGCGGTTCGATGCCCAGTTTCTGGAAAATTTCCGGGTGTCTCAGCGGCAGTTCGATCATTTCTCTGACGAGGCTGATCTCTCTTCGTAGACCGCCGATGTCTTCGTAGGAGATATGCGGGACCTTCTCGGCTTTGCCTTCCTCGACCGGCTTGTCGCTGATGTTCACTTCGGTATTCATATCGGCGATGACTGTGCCTGCGGGGCGGGTGTTGGTGACCACGAAGGTCATGGGGCTTCCCAGCATTTCGACCCTTATGGTTTGGCCTTTGGAGATCGGTCTCCCTTCTAGGAGCTTCAGTAGGTAGTATTCGCCGCCCGTGATTCTGACCGGCTGTGTTGGCGCGAGGGTGATACGCTCTGCCTTCTTTGCCTGTATCTTCCGGACTTTTACCCGATCGTCGATGCCTACTCGGGCGTTGGATCGGATGTTGCCATCGATGAGGATGACGCCTTTTCCTTCCTCGCTCGGGTAGCCGGGCCAGACAACAGCGGTAGCGGTCGCTCCTTTGCCCTCGATTTCGATGATGTCGCCACTGACCATGCCAAGTTGTCTCATGGTTTCCATGTCAATGCGTGCTATACCGCGGCCTACATCTCGGTGGTAGGCTTCCTGTATTTTCAGTGTGACGTCGTTTTTATCAGCCATTCAGTGACACCTCTCCTTATAGTTGTTCTATTATTGTGATATGCTCCATAGGCCTGTTCTGTAGGTTACCAGTCCCTTTTTCATTAGCCTCGCTAGCTCCGTTTTGACTACCTGGTGGGGGATGTGGAGTCTGTCGGATATATCTTCGAAGCTGATGGGACCTCGTACGAGCATGTAGAGGACCTCCGCCTCGATTTGGTCCGAGGCGATTTGGTTGATGATTTCAATGCACATGCCCGTGACTTCTGATAGCATGGCTTGGACAGATCGCTGCGTTTCCCGGAGTTCGATGCTAGTGTAGTTAAGCTTCTGTGCTTCGCTACACAGGTATTTGAGAGAGCCGGTCAGGTCCTTGTTGATTCGGTTCTGCTTAAATTGGTCGCGCAGTTTCATCTGTTCGTCCTCTCCGGCTTCTACCCTCGTGACTTCCACTTGGAAGGTGATGGGTGATATAGAGACCTCAATCCTGACATTGTTAGCGATCTCGTAATATTTCCGTCCTTGTTCATCGAAGTAGCTCTCGATAAGCCCTGCTTCCTCAAGGATCTTTAGGTGATCGATGATGGCTTTGGGGGAGACTTTGAGTTCTTCGGAGATCTCGGTCACGTAGCACGGGCGATATGAGAGCAGGGTCAGGATATTTCTTCGGTTCTCGTTGCCCAGTATATCTAGCAGGTCTGATGTATCCATACTACCATTAACACGAAGTTAGTATTAATAGTATATAGATGTTTCGTTTGATCTGTTTAAGGGGCTCGATAAAAATCCCATCAACACATGCCGATACACAGTATTATGGGCGCATCGACCACCGGCGATACCCCAACCAGTAGAGCTACCGCCGGTCACACGCTACCAACTATCCCAACAAGAGACTATTTTGGAACTGCCTGCATTTAGCTATAGTGCCCAGAAACTCCGACCCAACATCAAAAAATAACTGAAAAATCGGACCGCACCCACAGTCTTTGTCCAGTAGAACGAAGAAGCCGACGACTCACACCGAAGGCACCCCAACAGACTCTCACCACACAAACCGCCAGATTAAAAGCACAAAGGAGTGAACCACCCATCATCCACGACGTGGTTTCCTACTTCATCGCCAATGCCTTCCTCCACAGTTAGATGGAGCAGCGGCGTTGGTTCCGCAGGCGCTGCAACGCCCCATCCCTGCGATGAGTATGATGACTTCGGCGTTAGTCTCCATCGATATACAAGCCGCGGTGACAATCGTGAACTCTGTCTCTCAGTGTTTTCTTGACGATGTCGTCGCATTTAGAGCACCGTTGAGTGGTGTCCTTGGGTTCGACTTTGACGAGCCGTCTACCAGCACTTTCGGCCTTGTAGCCAAGCAGATTGATAACATATAATTTACGTACAATTATAGAGGCTAAACCGGATAAGGGACAAAGAGGCTGCGCTCTCACCCCACCCTAAAGGACGATGACCTCCCGCCCCGCCCTCTTGGTCCAGGTTAAAACTTGCTGGAGAGTGGATAGTTGGGCGCCTCGTCAGTGATCAGGATGTCATGGGGGTGGCTTTCGCTCATGCCTGACGGCGTTACCCTGATAAAACGAGCCTTCTCCCGCATCTCAGCGATGTTGCTGCAGCCGCAGTAGCCCATGGACGAGCGCAGGCCTCCGACCAGCTGGTAGATCGTATCATAGACCGTGCCCCGGTAGGGAATAGCTCCTTCGACCCCTTCAGGCACGAACTTCGTCCTCCCGATCTCCCGTTCGCTCTGGAAGTATCGGTCGGAGCACTCGCCGCCGGCCATGGCGCCAAGCGAGCCCATGCCCCGGTACTGCTTATAGCGCCGGCCCTTGATGGTAATCAGTCTACCCGGAGCTTCTCTGGTGCCGGCCATCAGGTTGCCCAACATGACACACTCGGCGCCTGAAGCAATGGCCTTGGCAATATCGCCGGAATACCTGACACCTCCGTCGGCGATGATCGGAACGTCGCAGTCCTTCGCCACGTCCACCGCCGCAGCGATGGCCGTCAGCTGCGGCACCCCGACGCCGGCGACGATGCGGGTCGTGCAAATAGAGCCAGGGCCGACGCCAACCTTGATCCCGTCAGCAAAAGTGGCCAATTCCATGGCAGCCTCGCTGGTAGCGATGTTGCCCACGACTACATCTGCCGATACCATCTTTTTGATGCGACGTGCCGACTCGACGACACGCATATTGTGTGCATGGGCGCAGTCGACACAGATCGCGTCGACGCCCGCCTTATCAAGGGCGATAGCTCGCTCAATGTCGAACGGTCCGACCGCGGCGGCGACCCTCGGCTGGTCGTCGCCGTTGCGGTTGGCGTTAGGATACTGACGGCGCTCCAGGATATTCTGCATAAGGATCATGCCAATCAGGCTGCCCTTGCCATCTATCACCGGCAACCGCTCAACCTTATGCTCGTACATGATATCTATAGCCTCGTCGACCCGGACATCTTCAGCGGCCGTCACAACATCTCTGGTCATCACCTCGCCGATCTTCCGGTCCGGCTCGGTCTTGACGATCGGCCTTATATCGCGACGGCTGATGATACCGACCAATTTGCCGTCATCGATGATGGGAAATCCGGTAACGCTCTGTTCTGACATGGCCCGCCAGACCGATTCGATAGTCTGACGAGGATTAGCAGTAACAACATCCCGGATGATAATCTCCTCTCCCCGCTTGACCTTCCGCACTTCCTCGACCTGCAACTCTCTGGAAATGTTGCGATGAAGGACGCCGATACCGCCTTCCCTGGCCATAGCGATTGCCATCTCAGCCTCCGTAACAGTATCCATAGCAGCGCTAACGATAGGGACATTAAGGCCAATATTCTTCGAGAACCTCGATTTTACTTCTGTGTGGTCGGGCTCCACAAACGACCGGCCGGGCACAAGCAGCACGTCGTCAAACGTAATCCCAAGGGGTACATCCAATTTTTTTGAGAACACGGTTAATCACCATATACCCTTTTGGGTGATTATACCCGACCAAGTATTAATAAGTTTCCCAAACGGTCAGCAGAGGCCAATTTGTTATGTAATAGTATACGACTACCATGGGATTTCTGATTGCTCAGATTCTGAGAACTGGGCCGGCTCAGTTGAGCATAGCCCGAAGCCTATCAATAAGATCCGCTTTAATAGACTCGTTCCTGTCGCCGCCGCAGACCAGGCCCCTGACACCGATGATGTCGGGATTGATATCCCGGATCACACTTATATCCCGGAACTTGATCGAGCCTGCCAGCGCGCACTCAAGGCCCTCAGAATGAGCGCTGTCCACGAAGGACCGCAACTCCGGCTCGCCCATAAACTCGAACGTCGATCTCCCATCCTTGACACCCGTGTCCACCATGACCACGTCACAACCGGCCCTCCCCGCCACCGCAGGCAACTCCAGCGCCGGCAACGAGCCGATCCTCGCGTAATCAGAGTAGCCTGAGGCTACCACGATGCGGTTCCGATCATAGGTTTTGACCGCCCTAACGATGCCCAACAGAACTTCGTATGCCTGAGCTTCGGTCTGGATGTCGTACAGACCGACTTTCACGTACTTGGCCCCGGCGACCGCTGCCCCCAGCGCAGCGAGCGATGCGGTGCCCGGCTTGTAGTTAAAGTCCCCGATGGTCGCGCTCAACGGTTTGGCCACCCTGGACTTTACCTCCTGGATGACCCAGGGAAAATTCGCGCCCAGCGAACCTTCCTTCGGGTTTTTGACATCGATGATGTCGGCTCCGCCGCTATCAGCTATCATCGCTTCTTCGATGTTGATAGGGCTGACCAGAAGCTTCATGCACAAGACCTTATACCGTTTTTGTATTTAATTCTTACTAGTAACCTTAAAATTTATATCGAAGCTAAGCGATTTTTAAAAAAGTGTTTGCCCTGCTGAGACGCGGGCGTACGAACTAAAACAGCGTCTTGCCGCCGGTTGCCTTCATGCCTTCGTTGTAGGTATATAAGGCGGCCGCCAGGTGAATGATCGGTATCAGGAAGAAGCAGCATACGCCGATAAGGAAAAACGTCAGAACTAACCCAACGGCGAATACCGCCACGTCCGCCACAAGCCCGCCAGCTGTGAAGAGGATCGCGTTCGTCTTCTTATCCTCCGGCCAGATGAAGTAGAGGCCGAGGAAAGGTATGAAAAGACTGATCGCGGTCGCAATAACAGGATCCACCCCGGACGGCAAGCCTCCGCCCCCACCACCGGCCGCCACGGCACGGCCGCCCTTCAGGGATGCACCGCATTTAGTGCATATAATTGCATTAGGATTGGTGACAGGCTCGCCGCAGACGGTACAGAAGTTAACCGCCTTGTGAGGGTCGGCGCCGCACTTGGGGCACGCCTTGGCCACCGGCGTCAGTTCCGCCTTGCAATTGCCACAAAATAATTTATCATCGGGCATAATCGAAAACCTCATTTCTATTAGGGAGGGCTGGTAAATAAACGTTATTAGATAAATCGACATATACAATACCCTAACGTGCCTCCATGCCGAATCCTTATGCCGAAAACCCAATGATCGGCTGAACTTCCAGGAAGACTTAATAATGGACAGTCGTCGGCTCACGGTTATGACGCACAGGCAACCGTCGCTAGATGCGCTCATCGCCAAGATATAGGAGCTCTTCGGCGGAGGTCAACAACCAAACGACAAAGTCATCGGCTTATCGTTCCAGACATACTGCCATATGCCTTGCGGAACGGAACAACAAATAGGCTCTTGATCCGAACCTCTGATCGCCCGGTTCGCCCGCCGCTGATTGATTGAT
>DATHCY010000143.1:0-5195 GCA_035319305.1 Methanocella sp. | reverse complement strand
ATAGGACCTATTATTTTTCTGTGGGATGTGATGGGTAGATCTGTGATAATATTCCATCGGAGATTAACGTCATTTAGTTCGAAGTCAAGGTCTCTTAAGGTATCCTCTGAAAGATCAATGTGCTTGTCTGAGGCTTTAGCAGCATCGCTTTGTATAGGCATATTCCCGGACTTTGTCCGCATCGCCGATTGGATTTTCCTGACGACTTCCTCAACAGATGTTCCAGAACTTTTCATCTACCCACCTTTAGAACTCATGGTTATATTAATTATTTGTAAGATAGGTCGATCAAATAGAAGTTATAATTACTTATTAAATATTGCATGAAATGGTTCATACTGGGTTATCAGCCATTAACTGGTTTGTTTCTGTTTTGTAGTTTGCTTATCGGTCATTTTTTATATAGCTTACGGGGTATCATCATTACAAATACCCTAATTATAAATATATAATATTAATTAAAATATTAATAGCCAGGGTAAGCTATTTACTAAGCTCCTTACCGCCTATATAAGACCAGCTGTTTTTGATATCTACAAGTCCAATCTTTTGACTTGTGTTAATAACTGACAACGTAAAACGCTTATCGAGCCAATCGTAAGTGATATTATTCTTCGAATGGGCGGCTACCGTCACAAAATATTTACCATTTAGGAAGGGGATAGAGTCTACCTGTAGCTCAATCAAGCCATTACCGGAGATGATTTCAGCTGGGACCTTGTCGATCTCAGTATTTGAACCATAACATAGCAGGTCGTTTTCGTTATATATTGCTATTCCGAAAACGCAATCTTCCAACGCTTCTTTGGATTGGTATGATATCTGGATCTTCATTGGATCTCCGCTGTTAAACCTATCATTCTCAGACCCAAATTTATCAATGAATTTAACAGATGTGATCAATACGTTTTGGTTTCCCCACCGGTCTTTACGTACGGCCGATACATCGCCCGGATCAGAGATACTCGTAGACGTCTGGGATACAGGCATCTCTGCTGTTGCCGTTTGAGATTCTGTATTCACAGGCTTGGCTTCTTGTTTATCTACCCCATAGATGTACCGATCGATGATTTCCACAGTTTTCCCGAATGCAATCTGCTTTCCATCCTTCAGTAACATAGTTTTATCACAAAAACGTCTAACTGAGGATAGATCATGTGAAACAAAGATGATTGTAATGCCCTTTTTGCGATATTCGTTGAAAACATCTAGGCACTTTTGTTGGAAGTCCATATCGCCCACGGCAAGTACCTCATCAACGATTAGAATATCCGGAGTGGTCTGGATGGCAGTTGCAAATGCCAACCTCACCTGCATCCCGGACGAAAAATTTTTTAATTTCGTATCCTTGAACCTGGTCAGTCCCGCAAACTCGAGCACGTGATCGGTATTTTTGGAGATTTCCTTTTTCGACAAACCCATTATCGTGCTATACACTTCAATGTTTTCTCGAGCAGTGAGGTCAGGTTGAAAGCCTACCCCAAGTTCAAGAAAGGGCGTGATTTTCCCATTAACCTCAACGCTTCCAGAGGTTGGCCTTAGAATTTTCGAGATGATCTTCAGTAGAGTACTTTTTCCGCTCCCATTATCTCCAATGATACCTATAGATTCGCCGCGCTCAACGGTTAGATTGATATCTTCCAAGGCTACAAACTTTTCATAGTTCGATGGCTTAAACAATCCTAGGATGTTTTCAAAGAGCGTAGTCTTTTTCTCATGCGGGATGATAAATTCCTTATGCACATTCCGTACTGCAATAGCAGGCCGAGAGTCTGTCCTTTTCTTTATGGCGTCCGGAAGCATGGTCAAACCTCCTCAGCGAAGGTGGGTTCGATCCGTATAAATACAAGCCATCCTAACACCAGTACTATGACTGAAAATATAATAACAAACCCGAGCGTGGCAAAGTCGACAGGATACGAGACCGGATTACCTGAATAGATCGAGGTGTTCCTCAAAAGCCCTATTAGCACCCCAATAGGATTATAGCTAACTATATGCGCAACTGTTTGGTTTTTAAAGACAGTTAGCGAATACATGATGGGTGTGGCGAAAAATCCCGCGTACATGATCACTCCCCAGATCCACTGGATATCCCGATATCGCACATTTAATGCAGCTATACCTAATGAGATTCCAACTACTATCACAAATTCTACCAGCAGCACAATGGGGAATAACAATAAATCGGCGCCGGGTAAGATAACTTTCCCGGATACAAGGATATATATGGGTACTAGGCAAAGGAATACTATCAGTTCAATGAATGTCATCATAAGCGCCGTCAGGCAGGCACTTAATACAAGCACTTCCCTTGGGAAATAGATCTTTTTTATCAAGTTTGACTTTCCTACAATGCTGTTAAGACTAAAATTGGTTCCTTTATCAAGTAATCCCCAGGATATAACGCCGAGCAACAGGTATAATGGATAATACTCGATGCTAGCGTTATCGAACATACTGCCGAATATAACCAACAGGACTATAAATATCAGCAAAGGCTGCAAAAGAGACCATAAAAACCCTAGTATTGAATTTTTATACCGGAGCATAAGGTCGGTAGTAGCGATCTTTACGATTAAATTTCGATATTCCCATAAGTTTGACATATTCGTATCCGGCCGGGAAAAGTCACAATCCAGATTGCTGAATATGGGACTTACTTTTTAGTTGTTAGACCGTCAAGCAGTGATATATATTTTTTCCCTAGTGTTTCCATCGAATAATTTTCGTGAACATATGAGATGCCAGACTGGGCCATTCGACCCCTCAATCCAGGCTCGTCTCTAATCCGGTTAACGGAATCCCTGAACTCGTCATATGAGCTATATGCAAGTCCGCCTCCGCCCCTGTCGCAGTGTCCTTTCAGGGTAGCACATTCATTGTTTACAATAACGGGCGTTCCGCATTTCATCGACTCTATCGCAGCAATTGAGTAGCTTTCGAACCGGGATGGTATTACGGTAGCAAGTGCCGCCCGGATGACGCCATATTTATCCTCTTCGGGCACAAAACCCAGAGAATGGATATTTTTAGATTGGGGGACTTCGAGAGGGCCGGTACCGCAGAGCACCAAGCTAAGATCGGGACCATGCTCGGATATGTACCTGTTAAAATAGTCGATCATAGTATCTACACCTTTCATAACATCGATTCTACCTATGTAGGTCAGGAAGGGTCCGTTGATACCATGTTTGTTCAATGCTTTTTGAGGGTCTCCGGAACATTCCCCAACAGGTGCCCCGATAACAGAACATCGTCCGCGTAATCCGAATAGTCCCTCTACAAGTATCTTTTCCTCATCTGTCAGGCAAATTACGCTCCAGGCTCTCGCAAACATATTCCTGTAGATGCCAAACCTGATGTAAGGTTCATCGTGAGCCGTAGGTACTAGTATAGACCTGCCTATGACTTTGCAGGATCCATAGTATGTCGTCCCGTACATGTAGGTCATGAATATAAAAGCGTGGTAGCGATCAGGATCGGAATTGATATGGCGGATCATGTCTGACGAGTAAGGTCCCTGCATCCTCATCCATGCTTCTTCCATCCATCGTGTGTGGGGTACCTTCAGCATCAGAGCATTATATATATTAAACCATCTGCTCCGCGGCCGATCAACTATAAACCGCCTTACCTTGACGGGTCCATCCATCGATTCTCCCGCTGGGAACTCGTTCTTCCAGGTAACATAGTCCTTCGCGCAGGTCGTAAGTACCTCGATATCGTATATATCGGCCAGCAAATGTGCCAGCGATCGGGCCAGGCTCTCCGATCCCCCGAGTACTTCGGGTCCGTATCGCTGTACTACGATGGCGATCCGCTTACGATGATGATCCACCGTTGATCGTCCCCTTCGCTATCCTGATAAATTCGTCCGCCATTACGCCTGGCGAGTACCTCGCGGTCATTTTCTGTTTTATCGTCGTAGCGCCATCATCTCGGTCCGAAGTCAGGTGTCGCACCAGGGCGTCCTTGAATTCTTTTCGATTTGTGGCCAGCGAGCCGTACGTCACTACTTCCGGGTGTGAGCAATTCTCATATGTCACGACTGGCTTGCCCGAATATTGTGCCTCTATCACTGGTCTGTCCTGCCCTTCCCAGGTAGAGCAGGTAGCGTATACGCTCGCTCCGGCATAATACGACCAGACATCCTTGACAAAGCCAAGCAAATGAACATTTCCCCCCGACTTTGCAGCCTTCTGCCTCAAAAGCTCCATATATCGGGGCTCGCCCAGCCCTATCGTAACCAAATGTACGTCCTCGCCGATCTCTTTCCTGGCCTCGCCGAAGATATCGATCAGTTCGTGGACGCCCTTGTAGGGCGTATGCCGGCCCACGTATAGCACGTAGTTCTCGAACGGCAGCTCTACAGGGCCCGGAATCTGTTCCGGAAACTCGATGCAATAGGGCAGCACGTCCATCCCTCTCCTGTAGAGGTACTTTTTCCTGAACTCGTTGGCTAGGTATCGTGAGATGGGGAGCACCCTTGTCGCCTTGCGGGCTGCGATCATGCGGGATGTGTTGACGATCGACCACAGGTACAGGTCAGAGAATTTTCTGATAGCCATCGATGGGGGAACCCCTGGGTCGTGCAGGAAGTGTGGGGTGTGGCCCATAGTGGCCACTAGGTCGAACGGCGAGTAGTGTGTGGATATTAGGTCGAATTTTCCCTTTTCCAGCTCCCTGGAAACCTGACGCATTTTCGCAGGCGAGTTGGCTGGATACTGCTTGATGTCGACATCTTGAATGTTCTTGTCTGCGTAGACGGCGGCCATTGTGACGTTGTGGCGGCGGCTCAGCTCTTTGGCGAACTGCATGACTGACACGTCGATGCCGTTGCCTTCGAATAATTTGTAAGTTGCTACGCAGATGTTTAGTGTTTCCATTTTTGCCTCGTTTGCTTATCCGATGGTTGGTTCTAGGGCCTTGCGAACTTCTCCGACGAAGCGGGATGTGTCGTATGTCCGGGCGCGCATTTCGCATTCGACTTGCGACCATTTCCATCCGGAGCCAGCGTCTTTGACTGCGTGTACGATTGCGTTTGGGCTGAATTCGATCAGTTTCCCGGTCACTCCGTCCATCATTGTTTCCAGGTATCCGCCCTCTGCTACCGTGATTACTGGTTTTCCGCTGGCCATTGCTTCTACTGCTGTCATTCCGAAGTCTTCGTCCGCTGCGGTGATAATTAGGCC
>DATHCY010000142.1:0-6354 GCA_035319305.1 Methanocella sp. | reverse complement strand
AAAGTAGTGAAAGAAGAAAAACCAAGGCTATTGGAGGCGGCAAAGTACCTCCGCTGAAAGGCATTGAAAAAGCGAAGACCGGCATCCGGGGGTTCGATGACGTCACTTATGGTGGCGTGCCTCGTGGGAGGCCGACGCTCGTGGCCGGTGGTGCAGGTTGTGGGAAGACTATGTTCGCCATGGAGTTCATCGTCCATGGGGCAGTCGATTATGGTGAGCCGGGTGTCTTTATCACCTTCGAGGAGAATGTAAGCGACCTGAAGAAGAATTTCGCCTCTATCGGCTATGATCTCGACCGGTTGATCGAGGAGAAGAAGATCGCCATAGACCACGTGTTTGTCGACCGTAATCTGATCATGGAGACGGGCGAGTATGACCTAGACGCATTGTTCATCCGGCTGGGGTATGCGATCGACAGTATTGGCGCCAAGCGTGTTTCGCTCGATACGATCGAGGTGCTGTTCTCCGGGTTGAGTAACCATGCGCTGCTCAGGGCAGAGCTGGTTCGCCTGTTCAGGTGGTTGAAGGAGCGGGGAATCACGGCGGTGGTGACCGGCGAAAAGGGCGCGGAGCAGCTCACCCGTTATGGACTCGAGGAGTACATCGCCGATTGCGTGATCTTCCTGGATAACCGTGTTACTGAGCAGATCGTGACGAGACGGCTACGCATAGTCAAGTATCGGGGGAGTACTCATGGTATGGACGAGTACCCGTTTATTATCGGCGGAGATGGCATTATTATCTTCCCCATCACCTCTATCAAGACAGACTATAAGCTATCGAGGGAGCGGGTCTCTTCGGGCATAGGAAAGCTTGATCTTATGCTGGATGGCAAGGGGTTCTTCCGAGGCAGTTCGATCCTCTACACGGGCACGGCTGGCACGGGTAAAACGAGCTTCGCCGCGTACTATGTCGACGCCGCATGTCGGAGGGGTGAGCGCTGCCTGTATATCGCTTTCGAGGAGACGGAGGATCAGATCGTTCGCAACATGAAGTCGATCGGCCTTGATCTCGACCAGTGGGTGAAAAAGGGCCTGCTAAAATTTTATGTTACCCGTCCGTCTCTCTATGGTTTGGAAATGCATATCGTATTGATTGAAGATCAGTTGAGAAGGTTCCAGCCTCAAAACATGGTCATGGACCCTATCTCTGATTTTACCGCTATTGGCGGCGGTAAGGAGGTCAAGTCTATGCTGACCCGGCTGCAGGACATCATGAAGTTTGGGGGAATCACCGCCGTCTACACCGATCTGGTTACTGGTGATATCCAGCCGAGGAGCACGGAAGTGCACATCTCTTCGATTATTGACACGTGGATTATGCTGCGTAATGTCGAGTTTAATGGTGAGCGGAGTCGTAGTCTTGTCCTGATCAAGTCCCGGGGCATGCCGCACTCTAACCAGATTCGAGAGTTCTTGTTCTCAAGTCATGGGGTTGATCTCGTATCGCCTTACATCGGGCCTGGGGGTGTTTTGTTGGGCAGTTCTAAGGTTGTGCAGGAGATGAAGGATAATGCTCAGATCTTGGGTTTGCGTCGTGAACTTCAGACTAGGAAGGATGTCTTGGATGAGAAGCGTCGGGAGTTCGGGTCGAGGATGGAGGCTTTCAAGGCCCAGTTCAACGTGGAGCAGAACGAGCTAATGAAGAGCGTTGAAAAGGCGGAGCAAGACCTCAATGTCACCATGAAGGACCGCGAAGTCATGGGCCAGGAGCGGAAGTCCGACACGACAAAGACTGGCGTAACAAAACGAAGCGGCGGGGAGAATGCATGAAACAGGATACTGTCGAGCGGGGGACTTGGGACTTGAAAATTTATGTGGCGGGGGAGACGGAGAAGTCCCGGAAAGTTGTCGAGAACCTTAGAAAGGTCTGCGATGAGCATCTGAAGGGGGAGTACCGTATCGAGGTCGTCGACTTGGTGAAGAACACCCGGCTGGCCGCCGAGGAACAAATTTTCGCGGTTCCCACGGTGATCCGGAAGCTGCCGGAGCCCTTGAAGCGATTGGTTGGGGATATGTCAGCGACGGAGCATGTGCTGGTCGGCCTCGACATCAAAACAAAAAAATAGTTAGTGTTATCAGGGGTTTTCTGATAAAGTATGATTTCCGTCCTCATAATAGACAACGAATCCCGGTTCCGTAAGATCATAGCGGAGCACCTATCGGAAAGCAGCCAGATCAAGTTTAGTCAGGCAGGGTCGGTGGACGAAGCGCTCGACCGGCTGAATGCGGGAGGGTTCGATGTCATCGTCGCTAATATCCATTTGCATGAGGCTTCGGGGGCCACCCTGCTCGACCTGTTGAAAGGGCGAGGTATCGACCTTCCCGTTATTTTTTACGGTCAGAACGTCAACAGCAGCATGATCGCCGAGGCTGTCAGGCATGGCGCAGAGTTTGTTTTGCCGATTGGCGATGACCCCAGGATACAGTTTATGGAGTTGCGCAGCCTTGTCGAGGAGATCGTCAGGCGCAGGCAGGCCGAGGTTGCTCTTAAGCGGACTGTGGAGGATCTGCGAACCATTGTGACCAAGAACGCGGATGCCATGGTGGTCCTGGACCAAGACGGTTATATCCGGTATGCCAACCCCTCGGCCGAGTCCCTGTTCAACCTCTCGGAACACGAGTTGATCGGCAAGCAATTCGGCTTTCCCATTATCCTGGGGGAGTCTGTGGACATGTATGTGCTGCGGGAGTTCCGCAAGTTTGTGGCGGTGGAGATGCGCATGGTGGAAATAGAGTGGCGTCATCAGCCCTCATACCTCGTCTCGATGCGGGACGTTACTTGGCATGTGAAGCACGAGGAAGAGCTCGCCCAATCCAAAAATCGCCTCGAAACCCAGGTCCAGGACCGCTCACACGACTTGGACGAGGCCTACGAATCATTGCGGACCGAAATGAAGGAGCGCAAGCGTGCTGAGTTGGCGTTGCGGGAGAGCGAGCGTAAATACCGGAACATCGTGGAACTCGCTAACGAGGGCATCCTTGTCATCGACAAGAACTCGACGATCCAGTTCGCCAACCATCGGATCACGGAAATGTTAGGCCGCAGCGTGGAAGAACTGGTCGGCAAGTCACTGTATAATTTTGTGGACCCGGGTAAATCCACTGAGCAGAAACTCTACTTTGAACGCCGTAGACGGGGTATCAAGGAGTCCTACGATATCGAATTGACAAGCAAGGACGGTTCGAGGGTACTGGTAATGGTCAACGCCGCCCCATTTTATAGTGATGATGGGCTCTATGCAGGCTCTGTCGCCATGTACACGGATATTACTGACCGGAAAATGTCTGAGAGGCAGCTTGTCGAGGCGAAAACGCAGGCTGACCTGTACCTCGACTTGTTGAGCCACGATATCCGGAACCTCGCCCAAATTGCACTCGGGTATATCGAATTGGCCATCGAGTCAGACAACCTGGGGGAGGTAAAAGAGCTTCTCGTGAAACCTCGGGAGACCATGGAGGACACGGCCCGGATCATCGACAGCGTGCGCATGCTCCAAACCACGGAAACGACACTGGAAGAAGCGGAACCGGTGGACATTTGCAACATCCTCTCCGAGTTGAAAGACCTCTACTCGTCCATAAACGGACGCCAGGTCAACATTAGCCTGGAAGCAGTCCCTGATTGTATGGTGATGGCCAACGATCTGGTCCACGATGTGTTCACCAACCTGATCACCAACTCGATCAAGCACTCCGACAATGAGAAGCCCCTGGAGATCAACTTGAGGATCGATCGTATCAGAGAAAAGGGACGGGATTATCTGATGATATCGGTCGAGGATAACGGCCCGGGTATCTCCGACCGGTTCAAGGATAAGTTATTCTCGAGATTCCAGAGAGGCGACACAAAAGCCCACGGCAAAGGATTAGGCCTGTACCTCGCGAAAACCCTCATCGAAAGCTACGGTGGCAAAATATGGATAGAGGATCGCATACCGGGCGAATACACGAAAGGCGCACGGTTCGTGATCGTACTGCAATCGGCAAAGAGCAAAACAACCCCCAGCTCAGCTAATGCAATTGAACCATAATGAGATCCTACGCACATTTTCACCACTTGGGGGTGGTGTTTACGCTATTGTTAGCCAATATACTGACGTTTATGATGACGTTGGTATCTATTGTTGTTAGTAAATTTTTGTAGTGGGTGTTGTCTTGCGGGATTTAACGAAGCTCGGGGGTTTTCGGCGGAGGCTGTTGAGCTTAACATAGTGGGGTTTATCTCGTGGTACAGTGACGGAGTCTGCTTACTGCGAACCCGCGGTGCAGGGCGACTACTATAAGGGCACGCGGTTCGTGGTCTTCCTGCCAGCGGGCGAAGCTACCTAAACGTCGGGGGCAGCAACTACACGAACAGCGACCGGTTTATAGTAAAGCTGTCCGCTATCATATAGACCATCAGCTATAGTTTTACGACTCTTTCTCTACAGTCGGCAGTAGGACCACGAACCTGGCGCCCTTCGTGTGATCACCGGGCACCCTGTCTTCCACCTGCACCCGGCCCTCGAAGCCATCTACCAGCGATTTGACCAGGTACAGTCCGAGGCCCATGCCCTTCGCCTTATACGTACCTTTAATTCCCAGGTTGAAGATGATACCCTTGAAATCGTCGGGGATGCCCGGTCCATCATCCTCGACATAGACGCGGCAATATCGACCATCCTCATCTCCAACGATGTCGAAATCGATGTTGATGTTCGCCTTTTCCCCAGTGTGTTTGATCGCGTTGCTCACCAGGTTGGCGAACACGTCGTGCAGCAGCTCGTTTGCTCGCACACTGCAGCGCTCACACCTATTCAGGTTCAGCGTGATCACCTTGTGGGGCAGGGCACCGAACTCACGTTGCACGTCCACGAGCGTCTGGCACACGTCCTCGTCCTGCAACTGGATCAGGCCGTCCTGGAGCTTTCGCAGCTTCCTTACGTTCTGGATGAGCAGAGAACTGCGCTGCAACACCTCCAGGGGCTTATCCACGAACTCGTTCTGCCCGCCGTCGGGCATCGTACTCTTGGCCATCTCCAGGTAACCGATGGCGATCTGGTGTATGTTATTTATGTCATGGCCCATCAGGTCGAGGTACAGCTCAGCCTGCTGCTTTGCCAGGGCCAGCGCCTCCTCCGCTCGCTTGCGCTCGGTGACATCGACCAGGGTGTGAACGGCCCCACGGATATTCCCATGGCGATCTCTCAAAGGCGTGCCATAGGCCGCCAATTCACGGATGGTACCGTCATCAAAGACAAGGGTGTACTCGAAATCCTTTACATCTTCACCCTTCGCTGCTCGCCGGATTGGCAACTCATCCAGCCCGAGCTCGCGACTATCCTTAACCGCCTTGTAGTGATAGGGTCTTCGTTCCGGAGGCGCGGTCAGCGAAATTTCCCCGCCTCTGGACAGTCTAAACAGGACATCCGCCGCCCGGTTACCTGTTATATGGGTGCATTCGGGATCATGAGCGATGATCACGGGCGTTGGAACTGAATCAAACAGAGTGGCCAATTCTTCAGCCCGCTCACGCTCACGTTCTTCGCTCTCCCGCAACACCATCTCGGTCCGCTTGCGTTCGGTGACGTCGTGATAGGTACAGATGACCCGGTAAATGCCACCATCGTCTTTCAACAACGGCTCGGCGCTGATCAACATCCATGTCAGATCGCCCGCTCCGGGGTTCCGCACGGCCACAAGCTGGTTTTTCACGGGCTTGCCGGTCGTCGACGCTTTCCGTACGGGATGATCGTCGACGTGTAATAGCTTGCCATCCTCCCCGAACACCTCCCGCCGGCCCCAGTCCTGGCTGTTGACGTTTAGGATGCCAGACTCTTTGTCGAGGCCGAACATCTGCAGGAATGCCGGGTTGACCACTGAAAATTGTCCCGTCTCGTCGATCAGTGCGACGCCCGAGTTCAGATTTTGGACCAGCGCCCGGAACTGGTCCTCACTCCAGTGCAGAGTATCAAGCAATCTCTCGCTTTCTTCCTCCGCCAGTCTGCGGTTGGTAACATCCGATAATAGGAGGGCCAGCCGTCCTATAGCCGGGCGGTAAACGGATATGTCAAAATACCTGCCAGTGGCAGGAAGAAAGATCTCCCCTTTAAATGGCTCGCCGGAAGAAAGCACTTTCTCATAAACCTCAAATACAGGATTCCTTCCCGGATAAGTGAAGACCTCTGAATAGAGCTTACCTACCATCTCATCCGGAGCTTTCCCCAAATGCTTTTCCACCGCAGGGTTCGCCACCAGATAGCGAAGATCAACAATCCTGTCATCAACGTCTAATACTGGCTCAACCAATAAGACTCCCAAGTTGAGATTTTCAAACAAAGAACGGTACTTCTCCTCACTCTCCCGCAGCGCC
>DATHCY010000141.1:0-10416 GCA_035319305.1 Methanocella sp. | reverse complement strand
CTTTATATATTCGAGCGACAGGCTCTACGTCGTTGACTGCCTTAAGATCGACCACCGTGAACCGTGGAAGGCACAAGCCTTCGACCTGATCTGCGCGATCTGCGCGCTAGCCCAACTGGTGCCGATAGACCGCATCATGCGACAGGCCGAACAATACCATTCTCCTGAGGAACTGCAACAGGCCGGACGCCTTCTCGGGGTGGCGCTGAACAAGGTGGATCTAGATATACCCCCGGAACGCGTTAAAGCCATCGAAGAGGCGCTGAAAATGGAAAAAATTACGGTCCTGCCGACCCCCTATCGCAAGTGAAGCTACGAGAGCGCCCCGATTTTACTGTAAATTCTCAGCCGATCAAAGAGCCCCGGTAGGATCAAACGGAATTTTACAGTTTGGGCGCCCGAAACTTTATCGGGGAACTGCGTTGTATACGTTATCCATGGTCCTAGTGATCTCCGCAACTATGCACGACCCAACAGGCTTATCAGTCAACACCCCGATAACCCGACCCTCGGCCACCGCGAGCATCTCGCCGTACACCCGGCCCGGCGCCACGATTTCCAGCCTGACCCGATCGCCCTTCTGAAAAACTTTTGGCAAGGTTTTCGCCCTGTGTATACCGAAATCCCCAGGAGTCAACCTGAGCTTGAGATGATAGTGCTGCTCCAGCCCCGCCAGTTTTTCGAAGAACTGATCAAACCTCATCGGCCTACATTTCACCCTTTTCCCGAACTGATACCGAACATAGTTTTGTATGCCGAAGCCCGGGTACCTGCGACCGACACCAATATCCTGCCCGAACTCGATGATCTTCGGAATCTCCGCATCGTTGAACCCGGGCACCCATACAGGGGCCAGCAACACATCGATCCCCAGGTTGAGACACAGGCGCGCGACACCCTTCGTATGCCCAACGCTATACCCTCTGGTGCCTGCCAGCATCCACGCTGTCCGATCATCCAGCGCGGATAAGGAAAGGTTAACCCTGTCCAACAGACCGGACATCGCCGCTATTTTCCCTTCGTCCAGAGCCACGCCATTGCTCTGCGCCGAAATCACCCTCACCTGCGGCACCCGACGAAGCTTTTCCACAAGTTCAACCATATACGGGTACAGGAACGGCTCACCCTGACCATCGATATGTGCCTCGACACCATCCCCCTTGAACGCGGCGAGCTTCGCGAACTCCTCCACCAAGTAGTCAGTATCGACAATATAGTCAGCCTGCCTAGTCTGACTATGGCCTTCGTCCACGCTGCAGAAGATACAGTTTAGGTTACACCCAGAGATAGGCCGCACCTGAATCAGATTAGTACCCCGATCGATCAAGCCGAAAGCCGTGTGACCGATCAAAGGTATACCCGACTCCCTAGTAACGTAGACCAACGGCCTGCGAGTACAATGGTGCCTCAAAATTTTAGGCTCATGCATAGACACGATCTCCTCATCAGAGTACCTCCTGCTGAGCTTCGAATAAAACTGACGAGGAATCCTCACCTCGATGATATCATGCAGCACAAATACCCTGTCGCCGCCCTCATCATAGACTCCGGAGAAGATCATCAGGATGCAATACCAGTCCCAACGTAAAAATGTTTTGTCTTATCAAACATCGTATAGATATTAAGAACCTCGAGTGCAAACGTACAGCGAAGTAGAGGAAACCATAGGATACTCACCGCAAAAACGACCCATACCATCAACCTTGAGATCGTCGCAGCGGTCGACGATCTCAAAATTGATCGCAGTATCGGAACCTATAGGTTGGCGATAGACAGCTCGCGCGGAAGGCGGATCCGATAGGGCCGTCGAAAAGAAGCCTTCATACGACGGATATCTCCAGGTATACGGACAATCCGAAGGCCCTCACACTTGTAAGACCAATTCAAGCCCGTCAGGATTCTAGTCCAGACGGTTAGACGACGAGGATATCGTTCGATTCCGGCACAACGCAGCGATCACCCCCCCCTCGGACGCCGAAACAACCGCTTAAACACACATCCAAGAAATCTTAATAGCACAGCACAACGTTCGTTTGCTACTGGTAAAATCAGGGCAGAGACAACGGATCGAACGGACCCGATTCTGCTGACTGAGCACAAACCCTTCAAGAACAACTAATTAACCTTTAAGAATACCAACGGCAACCGTGGTGAAAAAATGATATAGGAGGACAGAAGAAATATACCCGACGTACGTTAGTTAATTAGTTAATTGACCCATCTTATTAGGGCGTGTGGCCATGGAAGATAAAGAGGATATTCTACGCAGGGGACGGCTGTCATCCGAAAAGAAAAAGGAGGTGGGCGAGTTCACCGCATCCATACCCGCCGATCGCTGGCTCTTCCCATCTGATATACTGGTCGATAAGGCGCATACGGTCATGCTGGCCAGACAGGGCATAGTCCCGAAGGACGCCGCCGCCACGATCTTAAGGGCGCTATTAGCCATCGAAAAAGCGGGCGCGGACTCGGTGGACATCCCGGCCTTTGAGGACGTTCATATGGCCATCGAATCGCAACTGATCAAAATAGTGGGCGAGAACGCCGGAGGTCGAATGCACTCCGGACGGTCCCGGAACGACGAAGTGGCCACATGCATCAGGATCTCCGCGAGAAAGGAGCTGCTGGGCCTGATGGAAGATCTGCTGGAGATGCGAGACGTTATCGTAACCATGGCCGACGCCCATAAAGATACGCTCATGCCCGGCTTCACCCATCTTCAGCACGCCCAACCCACCACGCTGGCACATCACCTGCTTGCCCATGCCTCGGCGTTCGAACGGGATTTTGAGCGGCTCTCGGACGCCCTGAAGTTCGTCAACATCTGTCCGCTGGGCAGCGCTGCCTTCGCCTCCACCGGCTATAACCTTGACCGGGAGCTGACCTCGAAGCTCCTCGGCTTCGATCGGCCGATGGATAATTCGATGGACGGGGTCTCAGCCAGGGACTTCATCCTGGACCTGACCTCCCAGACGGCCATTATCGAGGCCGACCTGAGCCGTCTTGCCAGCGAGCTGGTGCTGTGGAGTACCCAGGAGTTCGGTTTCGTCGAGCTGAGCGACACGTACGCATCCACAAGCTCGATCATGCCGCAGAAGAAGAACCCTGACGTGCTGGAACTGGTCCGCGGCCGCAGCGGCACGGTGATCGGACATATGGTAGCGGCATTCACGATAGTAAAGGGCCTTCCGTACAGCTATAACTCCGATCTGCAGGAGATTACCCCCCACCTCCTCCGGTCGTTCGAGATCACCCGATCTTCGACGCGGATCATGGCGGGCGCGATCGGAACCCTCACGGTTAAAAAGGATGAGATGCGACACAAGAGCGCCACGGGCTTCACCACCGCAACCGAGATCGCGGATACCATAGTGCGAGCCACCGGCCTGCCCTTCCGCACCGCGCACGGCATAGTGGGGCGGCTCGCCCGTGAGGAGGGAGATCGCTCGCTGGAAGCAATAGACCGGGCATCTCAGGAGATGATCGGCAAAAAAGTGAGCGAGATGGGCCTGACAGCGAAGATGGTCGAAGAGGCCCTAGACCCCTGGAGCAATGTGGAACGCCGAGGCATCGTCGGGGGGCCGGCACTGAAGACAGTACAGAGGAAGATCAGCTCCGGGAGAAAGCAGATGCTTCTGGACGCCGCGCTGCTCTCAAAGATCAACGACAGGCTGGAAGAGGCGTATGAGGAACTGGACAAAGCGGTCAAAACTATAGCGGGAGAATGAATATGATCATCAATGGCCAAGAGTTCGCAGATGGCGACAGGGTCAGAGTGCGCCTGAACAGGCGCTCCTACGAGGGCATCCTTATGCCTTCACGCAGCGGAAACATCGTGCTGAAGATGACCAACGGCTATAATGTTGGCCTGTCTCCTGAAAACTTAACTATTGAGCTCCTGGAAAAATCTACGCCTCCGGCGCTTAAGACAGCGCAGCACAGGCACCAGGGTAAGCAAGAGCTGCCGACCGTCTCCATCCTCTCTACCGGCGGTACGATCGCGAGCCGGGTTGACTACAGAACAGGGGCAGTATCGTCGCAGTTTACCCCAGATGACATCCTGGAGTCGATCCCGGAACTGTCAGAGATCGCCCTCTACAGAGGAGAAGTCCTCAGTATGATTTTCAGCGAGGACATGGACGCCTCTATCTGGATCGATCTGGCCCGAGCAGTCCATCGCCATATCATGGGAGGCGCCCGAGGCATCATCATCACCCATGGCACGGATACCATGACATTTACGGCGGCCGCACTGTCGTTCATGGTGCAATCACCGATACCCATCGTGCTCGTCGGATCCCAAAGATCATCGGACAGGCCATCCAGCGATAACGCGATGAACGCGATCTGCGCGGCTAGGGTAGCGGTATCGGACATCTCTGGCGTCACGGTGGTAATGCACGGCAGCACTTCCGATGACTTCTGCTACGTGCACCGGGGCACAAAAGTCCGAAAGCTCCATACTTCCGCCCGCACGGCGTTTCAATCGGTGAACGAGACGCCCATAGCCAAGGTCAACTACCGCACCGGAGAGATCATCTACACGGGCGATCATATCAAACGCGACGAGAAAGAGCTGAAGCTGATGGATCAGATGGACTGTCGCTGCGCTTTGATCAAGTTCTACCCTGGCATGCCGCCGGACATCATCAGCTTTTACATCGACAGAGGTTATCGAGGGATCATCATCGAAGGCACGGGCCTGGGCCATGTGAACAGGAACTGGACTCCCATGATCAGGAAGGCAGTGGAATCGGGGATGACGGTCGTAATGACATCACAATGTATCAACGGTCGGGTTTGTGATCGGGTCTATTCAACAGGCATCGACCTGCTTAACGCGGGGGTTATCGAAGCCCAGGACATGCTTGCGGAGGTGGCCCTGGTCAAGCTCATGTGGGTGCTGGGCCAGACATCCGACCCGACAGAGATACAGCACATGATGACCGCCGATATCTCGGGTGAGATCAACTGGAGGTCCTCCATATGATCGATTATACCGACAATATCGACTACCGTGCCATCGGGCTAAAGGCAGGTTTAGAGATACACCAGCAGCTCGGAACCAGAACCAAGCTGTTCTGCTGTTGCCCCAATAAGATTAGAGAGACTGCAGAGTCGAACTTCGAGTTCTTCCGATACCTCCGGGCTCGGGAGAGTGAAATGGGCGAGGTAGACCGGGCCGCAGCCGAGCAAGCCATGACCCGGAAGAGGTTCGTTTACAAGGCGTACGACACGACATGCCTCATAGAGAACGACGAAGAACCCCCGAAGCCGCTGAACCCCGAAGCCCTGAAGACAGCGCTCAAAGCCGCATTCCTGTTTAACATGACTCCGGCAGACGAAGTGTTCACTATGAGAAAGATCGTCGTCGACGGCTCGAACACCACCGGCTTCCAGCGAACCTGCTTCATCGCCTCTGATGGCTTCATCGAAACGCCCGCCGGCAGGGTGGGCATGGATACGCTCTGCCTAGAGGAGGACGCGGCCTCCAAAGTCGAAGCGAAAAGCGACACCACGATTTACTCACTGGACCGCCTGGGCATCCCCCTCATCGAAATAGCCACGGCGCCAGATATAAAATCGCCTGCTCAGGCCAGGGAAGTGGCACTGGCCATCGGGACACTGCTGAGATCGCTCAAGGTCAGGCGAGGCCTCGGGACCATCAGGCAGGATGTCAACGTATCAATAGCGAAGGGCGCCCGGGTAGAGATCAAAGGAGTGCAAGCGCTAGATCTTATCGAGCAGGTGGTCGAACTCGAGGCGAAGAGGCAGATCAACCTGCTGGCCATCAAAGACGAACTCCATTCAAGGGAAGCTATGGTAACTGAAGATATCACCGATATCACCGACATTTTCAAGGACTCGGATTCAAAGGTCGTCAAAAAGGCGCTATCGTCAGGCGGCGCGGCATACGCTATCATACTTCCGGGCTTCAGAGGCCTGATAGGCAGGGAAATCGGACCGGGAAGGCGCCTGGGAACCGAGTTCTCCGACCGGGCGAAGCGGACCGCCGGCGTCGGCGGCATATTCCATATCGACGAGCTTCCGAATTATGGTATCACCCAAGCCGAAGTCGATGCGGTGATCTCCAGGCTGAAACTCGGCGGAAACGATGCTTTCGTCATGGTGGCGGACACTAAGACAAAAGCGAAAGCTGCAATAGAAGCGGTCATGAAGCGCGCTGGAGAGGCGATGATAGGCATACCAGAGGAAACGAGAGGCCCTCTACCCAACGGCAACACCGAATACATGCGCCCACTGCCAGGCAAGGCACGGATGTACCCGGAAACCGACGTGATGTCGGTCCAGATCACTAGGGAATACCTGGAGAAAATCAAAGGAGACATGCCGGAGCTACTGAATGAAAAGAAAGACCGCTTCATGAGACAGTACGGACTCAACGAGGAGTTCGCGAAGGGCATCGCCTACTCAACCGACGCGGAGCTATTCGAAGACCTATCCAAGAAATATGGCAACCCCACCCTAATCGCCCGGACAATCCACGGGACCATGACTGAGCTGCGCAGGGATGACGTTCAAGTGGACGGCATCACCGAAGGACATCTAAACGAGCTATTCGGCCTAGTCAACGAGGGAAAGATCGCCAAGGAGGCGATACCAGCAGTGCTCAAAGAGACGGCACAGCAACCGACGAAGAACGTGGAATATGCGATCAAGCGCATGGGCCTAGACGGAGTGGGCGAAGACGAGGTCAGAAGGATCATCGGCGACATAGTACGGGAAAAACACAACTTCATCAAGGAGAAAGGAGACGCTGCGACAAGCGGCCTCATGGGGCTCGCCATGCAGAAGTTAAGAGGGAAAGCAGACGGCAAGCTAATCAACAGAATACTGAAGGAGACGATCCAGAAAGAGCTGAAGGAATAGGCTCTCACCCAATTCTAAAAAAAAATCGGCATTTATTTAACGGCGGGGCTGAAGACACTTTTGACGTACAGCATCAGCGCCAGCATTACCAGGGATATAGCCATGATAGGCACCGTCCCCACCATCAGGCCATGATTGTACACGGCGAACGCGGGCAGCAGCACCCCGGCTGCAGAGATCATCGTCATCATCATCCACCCAGTGTAGTTTATCTGCCATAACTTGATCGCCACCAGCGCCCCGCCCAGGATGAATACTAGCATCAAAGCGATGAGCAGACTCGAACCAGTACCCGAGCCCGATCTTAAGTTTAACATGGCATAGACAGAGAATGCCACAGCAGACAGAAAGAATAAAACGGCAACAGTTCTGACGATAATTATCTTGAGCGTCGCGTTCTTCACCATGTCAAGCCCGGGCTTTTTGCCAGCTGCGGCCGATGATGGCATCCTGATACTTTCGATCTCCCTATCGAGGTCTTTCATGTCCATAGCGTTCACTACTGATATCGCTGTAAAAGTTATGTAGTTTGCGATGCTACCCCCACCCCCTCTTTCGACCGCCTCAATTCATAAGCCATCACATAAACCGCCACAGCGGCATTACTTTTAGAACGGTCATAGAAATAAGATATAAGGTAGGCCTGAGATCGGTAACATAAGGAGATCCGTCCAATGCCCGAGTTGCCCGAGATATACAACCTTGCCAAACAGATGAGCATAGAACTCGAAGGTAAAACGATCGCCAGTGTAGACATCAAACAGGAAAAATGCCTGAACATGCCTCCCGATGACTTCGCCACACGGGTGAAGGGAAAAGCGATAGTGCGCATCACGCCGAAGGGCAAATGGGTGATCTTGTCGATGGAATCGGACACACTGCTCCTCCTCAGCCTCGGGATGGGCGGGGACGTCCTGTACCACCAGGCAGGCGATATCTCGCCGGAAAAGTACCAACTCAAACTCGCCTTCACAGACGGCACTTTCCTGTCAATCCGCTTCTGGTGGTTCGGGTACGCCCACGCCATCACGACAGAAGAGCAGGCACACCATAAGATGACAGCATCGCTCGGGGTTTCGCCGCTCGATGACAGAGAGTTCACCCAGGACCGGCTCCGCAACATCGCCAAAGGCAGCAAAAAGACCGTGAAAGCGATCCTACTCGACCAGAAAATTATCGCGGGGATCGGCAACGTCTACATCCAGGACATACTGTTCAAGGCACGACTACACCCCGATCGAAAGGCTCACCGACTGAGCAATGCGGAGATCGAAGCGCTGCACAGGGCAATCGTCGGCAACCTGGAGTCGGCGGTGAGCCTATGCGGATTGAAATATGAGAAAGATCTGTACGGGCGGCCTGGCGGGCTGGGACAGGAACAGTTCATGGTAGGGTACAAAGAAGGACAGCCCTGTCCCTGCTGCGGCACCACCATCGAGAAGATAAAGACCGGGAGCACATCATCATATATCTGTCCCAAATGCCAAATCTAGCACGGGCAAGCCAGAGCCCGGAGCTTCAGAAACCTATATTTCAGACCTGGCCAATAATCCCTCATGCAATCAGGCCTTTTGATCATAGACATCCAGAACGACTACTTCCCCGGAGGCAACAACCAGCTCACGGATCCTGAAAAAGCCGCAGTACAAGCAAACAAGCTGCTCGCCGCTTTCCGCAGGAAACAGTTCCCAATCGTGCACATAAGGCACATATCTACCCGCAACGGCGCCACCTTCTTTCTGCCCGGCACCAGGGGATCGGAGATACATAAAAGCGTCCAGCCGATAACTGGCGAGCCGATCATCATCAAACACTTCCCTAACAGCTTCAGGGACACTGGCCTACTCGACACCCTGCGTAAAACGGGCATCGACCGGCCGGTCATCTGCGGAATGATGACCCACATGTGCGTCGATTCAACCGTGAGAGCAGCCTTCGATCACGGCTTCAATTGCATGCTGGCAAGCGATGCATGCGCCACGAAAGATCTATCGAAAGAAGGCGTGAAGATCGAAGCGGAATACGTTCAGAGTGCGTTCATGCATGCGCTTTCGGGCATGCTTGCGGATGTAAAGAGAACAGATGAGATCATTGATACTATTGAAGCCAAATAGAAACCGCCGATTTTTAGACTGCCGGCATAACATCTGAGCTACGAACCAATCAGTAGCTCAATAAATGCTTAAATAAACACAGACATATAATGATACAGCAATTATCATGCGATACGATAGAGGCCTTATCATTTTAACGTGCGCCTGTTACCTGGGTATCTATATATCCTCTGCGGCCGTGGCACAGTCATTGAACTCGACGAACCATACAGGGGCAATTGCCGGTACGTTACGTACCGCCTTCGGCTATGAAGTATCAGGCATAAATGTATCCTTATGGCAGGACGGAAAAATGGTGGATAGACCAGATAACCCACAGTCATCATCCCAGAGAAATCTATCAAAAACGAGTGTCGATTATATATTCGATCATCTTGCTCCTGGACATTACATAGTCATGGCAGAATATTTTGAGGGTGGCGACTACAACGATTCTGTCACTGTAGACGTTAGCTCTGAACCAATGAGAGCCGATATTCTATTATCTAATATATGGTCCAGACCCTACGGTTTTCCTGACGTTACCTTTACGCCGACAGTGGGAAAATTACTTGCATCGCCTTCGCTCACACCTGCTGCGAGAGAGGCTTCGAATACATCAGAATCGGTACAGTCTCCGGCATTATCCGGAATCATAGTATTAGCAATATTTATCATACTCGTTATGTATGAAAAATGGATAAAAAGGTTCTAATGTGTTTGTGTTTTGGTGGGTTGGCGGCGTGGCGTGGTTCCCAGGGACTCGCGTACCTTAGTACAGCATGCTACGTGACCAGGCTTAACTTCCGGGTTCGGAATGGGACCGGGTGTTCACTGGTGCTTTGGCCGCCAAAACCATCAAAGAGGTCATTGTGATCCTTTGGGTCTTTGTTTTTGGATCCCTTTGGGTCTTTGTTTTTGGATCCCTTTGGGTCTTTGGTTTTTTGGTTGGTTTTGTGTGCTGTGTTTTGGTTGGTTTGCTTGTGGATTTCGCTTTGGAATGTGAATTGTGTTTGGTAGTCTTGTGTTTTTTCTTTTGGCGGGTTGGGCGGTTAGTGGTGGCTGGCTGAGCGCCTCGTTACCTTGGCGCGTACACTTCCACTCTATCAATCCCATCTTTTATGGGGGCCCAGTGATGGTCTCTTTTCAGGGTGTTTTTCGGGCTTAGATGCTTTCAGCCCTTATAACTTGGCGTGTGGCTGCCCAGCTGCGCCCTGTCGGACGACTGGTTGACTAGTGGCGCCGTTGCCTTGTTCCTCTCGTACTAAAAGCAACTTCTCCTCAGACCATCTTGCACCCCTAACAGATAGTAACCGACCTGTCTCACGACGGTCTAAACCCAGCTCACGATCTCCTTTAATAGGCGAACAACCTCACCCTTGGCAGCTGCTGCACTGCCAGGATGGAAAGAACCGACATCGAGGTAGCAAGC
>DATHCY010000140.1:0-7996 GCA_035319305.1 Methanocella sp. | reverse complement strand
GAAGCGTTGAGATTAGATCCCAACGATTTTAAAGCCCATTATAACCTCGGAATTATTCTCGGTAAGAAGGGTTTGTTGGATGATGCTATCAAAGAGTATAACGAAGCCTTAAGGATAGACCCAAACAATTCAGCAGCTCATTATAACCTCGGGATAGTTCTTGATAGGAAGGGTTTGTTGGATGATGCTATCAAAGAGTATAACGAAGCCTTAAGGATAGGCCCCAACAATTATACAACTCATTTTTTCTTAGGAAAAGCCTATGACGAGAAGGGTTTGTTGGATGATGCTATCAGAGAGTATAACGAAGCATTGAAAATAGACCCCGCTGATTCCAAAACTCATAATTATCTTGGAATTATTCTCGTTAAGAAGGGTTTGTTGGATGATGCTATCAAAGAGTTTAAGGAAGCATTGAGAATTGACCCCAACAATTCAGAATTTCATAATAATCTTGGAGCTACTTTCGTTAAGAAGGGTTTGTTGGATGATGCTATCAAAGAGTATAACGAAGCATTGAGAATTGACCCCAACAATAATGAAATTCGTATTAAACTTGGAAATGTCTATTATAATAGGGGTTTGTTGGATGATGCTATGAAGGAGTTTAAGGAGGCATTGAAAATAGACCCCGCTGATTCCAAAACTCATAATTATCTTGGAATTATTCTCGTTAAGAAGGGTTTGTTGGATGATGCTATGAAGGAGTTTAATGAATCATTGAGGTTGTAAGCGCCGGAATATTTCCCCCATTTTTCGCTGGGGGAAGCGCGACCTTTTTTGCTGAAACTTCTCATCAGTTGTTGTACGTTTCGACGTCGTACGGTAACTGTACCTAACTTGTAGGTTATAGGGTTATTTTTAACTGGATTTCACATTCAGGCTCGTCGTCAACGGTAAAACCGCCTCGTATATATCGGGAGGGTTGGCGGTGAAGCGGACGACTGTACCGGGGACACCATCGATCTCGACTGGGCCGATCTTGTCCTGCTGATTGCACCCTACTTTTTATAGAATGATCCGGTGAGATAGGTCGAAGCGAAAATGAGTGTAAAGGGAATCCACGTTCCGATTACGCTTGCAAACATATCAAAGCTTCTCAGGATGATAAAGGCCATGACCGACGCATCCATGAAAATAACGAAGCCCGTGAAGAATACTGCGATCTTCAGAGGTGACGCTGGCTTAAATTTCCTGAAGTATATTGCGGATAGGGTCGTGAAGAGAACAGGCGCCGCAAACAGATGGACGATCAGCACATTCTGAACTGTCATCATACTCATTCCTATACCTATTACGGCTGAACAGAGAATCCAGCCGATAAACGCGAAAATCACCGTTACAGCCAACTCTTTGGGGCTCATTTGCCGGCCCCCTGTCTGCAATATCGAGAACGGTGGGGCTTTATGCCGAGATGGGATAGGAGTTCTTTAACTTCGTCATCCCTGATCCTGTAGACCTTATTCCGGCCGTTTTTCTCGTAGTCGAGGATTCCAGCGTCGACCAGGATTTTTAGATGATGGGAAATCGTGGTCTGGTCCTTTTTTGTCATCGAGACGTAGTCGCAAGCGCAGGTCTCGTTGGCTAGTATATAGCCGATGATCTTCAGCCGGGTTTCATCGCCGAGGGCTTTGAAAAAACGAACATGATCTCGCATGATAATACATGTATACATGTACATATATGAAACTATCTATTCCTCTGTAATCATAAAAAATCAGCAAAATTTTTGTTTTATATGAAAAATGCATGAACTGGGATAGGATAAGTAAATTTTGAAGATATTGCCTTTTAGTACAATCAAGGGAATACTGGAACGATTAACGAATGAAAATAAAGCAAGTTGCATACGTCGACCAGCTTGATGCATTTGCTAATCGGATATCAGCATATACAGTATGCCTGGTATCCGCAGGGCCGCCAGGAGGGGCCTGGCAAACGCCTTAGGTCGCTTCTCCGGATGAGGTGGTGGACATACTGGACGCACATATGACCTATGTTAAGGGTCGTGTTATGGACGACCGTATGAACGGTGCCGGGTTCATAGTCTTGCTGCTGTGGTTTAACATTATTTTCATAGTGTAAGTTTTGATTTGTCACCCGGCGTTTTTAGCCAAAACATAAAAAATCGGACTTAAGTTAACCTATAATTTTTAACATTAGTTCACGGCGTGGCAAAGGCTTGTCGTTCGAACGCTATATAAGCAAGTACGCAAATGCTTATATGCTTATGCGCTTACGCGCTTTGCTGGAGGCCGCATGCACGAGTTACAGAGTTGCGAAAGCACCAAACGTATGACCGAGGTCTTCAAGGCCCTCGGCGATGTCAACCGGATCACTATCATGTACATACTGGCGTCGGAACAGGTCGAGAAGATCTGCGTGACCGACCTGGCGAAGATGCTGGGGATTACCCAGCCTGCTGTCTCACAGCATCTGCGGACGCTGAAGAGCGCAGGCCTGATCGACTCGTCAAGGAGAACAATTATATCGAACTTGTTCAGGATCACCCACACCTGCTTAATCGTATACTCAACGCCATATCGGTGAAGGATAAGCAACCTGGGCTCGTCCGTCGATACAGGGCCCATATCATTGAGTACCTTTTTCAGGTCCTCCACCTGGTCGTCACTGAGTTTCATGTGGGCGCCACCCGAGTACTGGGGCTTCAAACCCAGATATCCTTGCTTGTTCCACCGTTCCTGCCAATCATATCCAGTACAATTATCCACGAGGACTTTCTTAGCGGCGACACTCACATGATCCCCCTTATACCTGTGCTTGATAAAGAAAAGTCGTTTCATCACATGAGGGTCCTTCTCTTGCCGGATCATGGACTCCAGATGTTTCATTGGCACCCGCCGTTTAATCGGTATGAGTTCCCCCTTACACATAAAAGCAACAACACAAACCATTTTTATATATGGTGGAAATAAATCGGTTAAACGCAATAAATGCAAATGGCTCAGGTCCGGTGAACGAGACTGAGGTTGCTGGACATGGCTTTTATGCTCCTGGCTGCAAATACTTGTGCAAATGATCGATCATCATCTGCCGCGCTTCTACTGATTCAGGCGTTCCCGAATACGTGAAGCCGTGAACAGCGTTAAAACGCTTAAATGTGACAGCTACACCTGCCTCGACGAGTTTATCCTTGAACTTTTCAGCCTCCTCGCATAGCGAATCCTGACTGGCCGTGATAACTAGGGTAGGTGGGAAAGACCTCACCTGGTCAACCGTAGCGTAAACAGGCGATACAAGCGGATTTTTCCTTTCCACACGGTTCCTACTGTAGGCCGCATCAAAGTGGCGGGCGATGATGGGGGGAATGGCAGCCCTGGGTCGCGGCTTATCGTACGGATCTGTGTAGATGTCTAGCGGAGGATAATCTAAAATTAAAGCTTTTAGGCCTAGTTGCTTCCTTTCGGTCTCCAGCAAGCAAATGGCAGCGCTAAGATTGCCGCCAGCGCTATGGCCCCCTACTGAGATGAGGGCCGGATCGAAGCCGAGCTCCGTTGCGTGTTCCTTCGCGTACTTGACCACGCCATAGCACTCGTTCAACGCGGTAGGGAACGGCGCTTCTGGCGCGAGGCTATAATCGATGCTCAAGATCTTTACGTTGGCTTTGCTAGCAATATCCACCATAAAGGAGTCATCCATCTCAGCATCTCCGAGAGAAAATCCGCTGCCGTGAATATTCACGAACAGTGGAAGCTTGTCCGTCCTATCCAAATTATAGGCGAGTGCCCTAACCTTTCCGGCATCGGTATCTAAATACAATTCCTTGCCAACTGTCTTCCTTGAGCGGCGTGAAAATTTAGTAATAGTCCGCTCGATGAATCTCAAGAAACCCACCCTTCTCCGCTGCTGCCCTTTTTGCATATCCAGGACACCGGCCATGCCTAATAGTAATAGTGGTTACTATTAATAGATTTGGATTTGGGCGGCTTTGCACAAAAAGTGATTTTGCACATAAAGTCCTTGGTCTGCACATAAAGTCTGGTTTTTAGGCGACTTTTTGTGCAAAGCCATAAAAACCTAAGCCGAAGATAAGGTTCTGTTAAGTTATCGGTTGATATCTAATTTTATGCGTTATGTAGACGACTTTTCTCATTATCAACCGATGACTTGACAGAGCCTTCAATTTACGTATACATATGAGGTCTAGTCCCTGCTCGTGACGTGGCCTGTTTTAAGTCGAAGTATTCGTGGATTCTATCGATCTTGCTAAAAAAATGGATAGTAGAACAGATACCTCCTTTATATGCACACGTTGCGGCATGCGTGAATGTACTGAATCCCCCTTTACAATATATTCTTACAATGGGCACCTCACAGCATTTTTTATGCAATGAGTGTCGGAATTCATTAGAGAAAACCGGGGTCTTCAGATAACTTCCCACCTTATTCATTATTCCGATTTGACAAGTTAGACGTCGAAGCTTAATGGGGACCTGGCTACGCTGCATGGCGATGTGAGCAGTCAGGACAAGAATAGTTTTGACAGCTATTTGACTGGTACGGTGCAGCCTGATTCGAAGGCCGCCATCTCGGCGCTTCAGGCAGACAGGCAAAAGTATCGGTCGTGGAATGTAACAAAAGATACGAGGACGCAGCTCCAGTCCGATTACAAGTCGTTGAAAGCGACGTTTGACTCGGCGCAGAATCAGAATGCGGTCCAAATGGGGCAGGCGAGACTTTCTCAATATAATGACGAGATCGCCGATGCCAACAGTCAGATCTCCAATCTCTCTTCGAAGGGGGTTGACACTTCGGAGATGCAATCTATCGTCTCTGGGGCAGAGAGCAATGTTGTCACGCCATTGCAAAACGCAGTGAACAGTGGAAATGCTGATACAATACGCAGTACAATGAAGTCTACTTGCATGTGTAACGGCGCTCCATATAGTTACCATCTTGTCTCGCGGTTAGATCTTGCAAGGCTACAGGCTCTCACGGAAAAGATTTCTGACAATGCAACGAAAGCCGGTTACGGCAGCCAGATAAGCGATATTAACACGAAGTTGACGAGCGTCCAGACAACGCTCTCACAGGCTAGTACCAATCCGTTACCGAGCGATCAGCAGAGCCAACTGAACAACAATCTCAAAGATGCGTCCGAGGAGCTTAAATCTGTGATGCAGGACATGAAGGACACGACCAAGCAGAGTAAACCAACAGATAAGGCTGTAACAACCAGCAGCCAATTATTTTTCGAGGTGTAATATGAAAATGAAATATGCAGCAAGTATTCTGACAATTCTTTTCGTACTAGGAATAATCATGACTTCAGGATGTACCGGGATCAATAATCCAACTCCGACTGCGACACCACAGCCCTCGATACCCACTTCAACAGCGTCACCAACAATCCAATCGGTGCAGAACCCAGCGATCAGTTCTACACCAACGCCCTCAATGATACCGGCAAACAAAACAGACACAGGACTTGACCCATCACTGGCGGATGTGACTACAGAGAGCAATGACAACCTATCAGAGGCAGATATACAAGCACCAACACAAGACACAAACAACTAAAACAACAAATTTCTTTTTGCCAGTACCATGGCATTTTTCCACATACCCAAACAAGGAATTGAGAGGCGCAAAGGTGGAATCAATGGGCCATAAATACAAATGCCTGGTATGTGGCATACTCTATCGTAGCAAAGATTCTGATCGCACCTGTCCAGCGTGTGGAAAGAGAAAACCTATGCGTATTACTATTGGTGGTGTTGTTCCCTACAGCCCAGACATGAAAAAAGATTTTTTGAACAGGCGCACGCTGATTTGGTAGTACCTGACTATCGACCAATGGTTAATCGTTGCTCTAATGTCATCCTGGTGCGTCAGTGGTTGACCTTACGCTCTGCGATGTGCCTGTATATACTTTGGACAGGTCCAGGTCCACTCTTTCTCTGGTCACCATTCGCTTTCTCTGCCCTTCCAGCCATCATTGATTAACTGGCAACACTCTTTCACATGGAGCTGGTTGATATCAAAGATACCGCCCCACCAGCAGTTTGAACATTTAGTCATGATGTGCAGATTGACAGGACTGATTATAGCATGGAGTATAGTCCAGGGTGAAAATACCAGCAAATTACTTAATTTCATTATTGTGATAAGTAACTACCACCTGAATAAGTTTGGTTATTTGCAAGTGTGGTAGTTTAGTTATAAGAAAAGCAGTCCTTACACACATTTTTAGTATGTAAGGACTATTGGACTCGAAATTTATAGTCCCGACCGGATTCGAACCGGTGTCGCCGGATCCAAAGTCCAGCAGGATTGACCACTACCCCACGGGACTATACTTAAAACGCATGCAGGGAAGCCTATGCCGAATTATAGTGCACTGATTGATTATTTATAGTTTTTCGACCCCAAGTGTGACTCCCACGTCTAAGGTCACAGCGAGATCCTCACTTCTGAGATATCCAGTTCAAAATACCCAGTATTTCAAGTCAGCAAGTCAAAATCGTTTTAATATACCCAGTTTGACCATACAGGCCATTAAAATGTGTATTTACGATTTTATAAAGAAAAATATATGCCCTTCTCGAACAATTATTTACGCTGGGAATGATGTCTTGATGAACAGATATGCGGAGATATCCGTCAACACTGCTGAAAGCAAGTGCGAAGAGGATTTCTACGCCAGACTGAAACAGCTTCGCGCCAGGCTATCCGGCAGCGGAGATAGCCAAGCTTCAGCAGAAGGGTCTGAAGGAGCCTGCCTTAAACCCGAGGAATCGGACCTTTCGAAGGCCCAGCGGCTTGCCCGCATCGGATACTGGACCTGGCACGTCAGAAGCGGAGAGCTGGACTGCAGCGAAGAAACCGTTCGGATCTTTAGCGGAACCACAGGTAAACTGAAGAGCTTCGACATGCTCTTATCATATGTTCATCCGGAGGATCGGGAGCTGTTTCTCCAAGACATCAGCATGGCACTATTCGGTGAGACGGCTTATACTAGCGACTACCGGGTGATGGACGCCACAGGTACGGTACGATTGATCCATTCAGCGGGCGAAGTCACGAAAAACATCGATGGCGAGCCATTTACCATGTTCGGAATGATGCAAGACATCACCGGCCCTGAAAACATGGCAAACACATACCCCGAAACTGAAGAGTCGATCAAGGAGATCATCTACGCTATCACCGATTCTATCGAGAAATCGGTGGAAGACCCTATGAACGCGATCACGGAGTCCATGATCCTCATGACGCCGGATGGGTTTATCATCACCATCAACGAGGTAGCAGCAAAACGGTTGGGAGGCACCCCAGACAGCATGATCGGTACCAACTGCTATGACTACATGCCCACGGATGTATCCGCCAGACGAAGATCATTCGTAGACGACGTAGTCAGGATGAAGCTACCTCTCCGCTGTGAGGATGTACGTGACGACACAGTCTTCGATCAAACGATATACCCAATCATTTCGTCCGCAGGAAACGTCAACAGAGTGGCGATCTTTGCCGCCGACATCACAGAGAAACGAAAAGCTGAGCTGGCGCTGCTCGAAAGCGAGGAGAAGCTCCGCAGCCTGATCACCCAGTCACAGGACGGGATCATGCTAATCGACGCGAGCGGTACCATCCTCGAGTTCAACCACGGCTACGAAGAGATCACAGGAATCTCCCGAGAGAGCATCCTTGGTAAGCACGTCTGGGATCTGCAATATTCAATACTATGGGAAAAGGAAAAGTCCGAATCCGATTTTCAAAGACTCATAGAAGACGGAAAGGCATGGATCGGCAACCTACTCGATCGAGAATACACCGCACCTTCATCCATGTACATCCGACGTCACGACGGCCGAATCAGGGCGATCGAAAGCAGCAGCTTCCGTGTTCGCACCAATAAACAGCCACTGATCGGTACTATCACCAGGGATGTGACCGACCAGAAGATGGCCGAGAGCGCGCTCAGGGAGTCGCTGAACGAAAAGGACATGCTACTCAAGGAGATCCACCATAG
>DATHCY010000139.1:0-11032 GCA_035319305.1 Methanocella sp. | reverse complement strand
GGACATTATATTGAATCAGGAGATGACTCATAAGGTGACGGGCATCAATGTGAACATGGCCAAGAAGATGGCAATGGACGCGGTGGACCCGGGAGTGGTGCTGGACGAGATCAAGCGGATCATGCTAGGCAAGTATTTCACCGTCAAAGGCCCGGTGATGAGCGGCCGTTATTTGCTCGTCAAAGAGATGCACCGAACCGAAAGGGATGTTGTGCTCGGCGAAGTGCTCAAGAAAGTGGAGGCGGTCTAGATGCCCAGAGAAGTGGCGAAGCGCGTATTCGCAAAGGAGTTTCAGGCGTCAAATCTGACATACAAGGATGGGGATGACCAGTTTGCCCCGACGTACCTGCTCACCCCTACAGGGGCCAAGTGCAATCGGGTCTTCATCGTGGGCACGCTAACGGAAAAGACCAACATCGGCACCGATTCGGAGTTCTGGAAAGGCCGGGTTACCGACCCCACCGGGGCGTTTGTCATCTATGCAAGCCAGTATCAGCCCGAGGCGGCGCAGTCCCTCGCGGACATTGAGGTTCCCTCATTCGTAGCGGTCATCGGCAAGCCGAATAGCTTTAAAGGCCAGGACGGCACCATGATCTTCAGCATCAGACCTGAGATCGTCGTGCCTGCAGATGGCGACACAAGGGATATGTGGGTGAAGGACACGATATACAACACTGCAGACCGTCTGACGGCCATGAAAGCTGATAGCGATCCGGACGCCATCAAGGCGAAAGAGCACTACAACACCGACGTCGAGGAGTATAAGAATATGCTGCTCAGCGCGGCCAAGTCGTTAAAACAGATGAAAGTCGTGGTCACGAATTCCAAGTAACGTAGCCACTGCACTCACTTTTTATTTTTATAGGTTACAGTTGCTCTGTTACCCTGGCCACCTGTGGCCTGTACTCTTCTTTGATCGAATACGCGTAGCTATGGCCCTCTTGCACCCTCCTGGCTACTATCCCCTTTTCGACCAGCAGGCTGACATGCTTGTGGGTCGCCGCCATCGATAAGCTTAATTCCTGCGACAGTTCCAGGCCAGTAATCCCAGCTGGTCTGTCCATTAACACCTCCAGCGTCCTCCTAACCGGATCCCGACGCATCAGTGATAGCTACGAGCGCTTCTCCTTTGAATATCTCCCGTTGTTGACGAAGTACCGCTGGTATTTTATCGTCCTCGTTATGGGTAGTGAGCTTATGGTTTATGGAAAGGATGAACAGGTGATATCTGATTGTGCTCCGGTTCATGCCTAGGCCCTTTACGATGTCCAGCGCAGTTGCACCGGGGTGGTCAGCCACAGACTTCAACACCAAGTTACGGTTATCGTTCCGGTCCAGCACCTCCCTTGCCCGGGAAACGGAGTCTACCAGGAAAATATTGATGAGGAGACTTGTCGGCCCTCGTACATTAAAGAAATTTTATATTATATTATAAATTAAAGTTACTGATTAAAAGTGGTTTGGGCCTATGGCAGATGCAGCTATATCCTACCGGTTCATTGCCGCTTATCGATGAATATGTCCATCATGCTCTGGACTTGGGGCCGGTACCCATCGTTAACCTGGTAGGAAAACCCGTGGTACCTGGTAGGCGTCCTGTCCACAATGCCTCTCTCCACGAGCAGGCCGACGTGCCGGTGGGTGGCGGTGGCAGACAGTCCGAGCGCTCGAGAAAGTTCGGTGCTGGATACGCCGGGCCGTTCCAGGATGGCCTGCAGGGTTTTTCGTATCGGCTCCCTGCGGATCAGCGCCACCAACGACCGTTCTACGGATGTATGGTGGGCCGAGCTCCTAAAGTAGCGGGTATATTTCTGGCTGTCGCGGTGAACGATAAGCTCATGGTTCAGCGACAGCACCAGCAAGTGATACCGGACCGTGCCAATGTTCATGCCGAGGCCCTTGGTGATGTCGATGGCGGTAGCGCCGGGGTGGTCTTCCGCGTACTTCAGCAGCCGTTTACGGTTTTCGTTATGCTCAGGTAGACCCTTTCTGGTCACCGCTCCGGCCGCCAGGAAAAAGATAAAAAGCGAAGATGCAGCGGCGGTGAGGCCTACGACCCAGGTAGCCCCGAATCTGCCGATCCGGCCGTCGTCTGTGCTATAGTAGAAAGTGCTGTTATTCGCGGCCATCTGTGCTAGGAAGCCGTTCACGGTCTCTTTCCGCAGGAGATTTCCGCGGTTGTCAATGGCGTATATCCCGCCGGCCTCCACAATCCTGGAGCGGTTTTCCACGATCGGGCTCTCATAGAGCGCATAGTAGTAGCCAATATAGGTGATGTTATCGCCGGGGAACACACGCACATTCATGAACTGCTGGATAGCCCCGTTGCTTCCAAGCCTGGAGTAGGTCTGGTTCGTCTGCCGGATGCGGTCGTCGTAGAGGCGAAGTTCGTCCGGGGCGTTGGACGCATTGATGATGCCGGCATACCGGTCCTCCATCGGGAGCGAAAAATCCCACAGCTTGGTGTTCGTCTTCACGTCCCAGGCGGTGATCCTGTCGGCATCGAATTGCTTCGATGTGTAGACGGTCTCGAATGCCTGTTTGTCAAGCCGTTTGCTTCCGGAGATCGTATAGGTGATGCCGTTCTTGTTGCCCAGTGGGTACGGTCCCGGGCTGTCGGGGTTCGTATAGCTGGTGGAGTACGTCCATGGGCTGGTGTTGATCCTGCCGTTCGGATCGATGGTGTATATTGACGATTTGGGCTGTGAGTATCCTTCTGTCATCGGTGTCAGGTAAACGTTGCCATCGCGATCTATGGGCATATACGGATAAAGCGAGAACAAGGAGAAGGGAACCTTCCGGTACCACAGGATCCTTCCATTGGTGTCAAGTGCCATGACCCCGTCCTCGGTCGGGATGTATAGTGTGTCGTTCGCGTATAGTGGTATGCTGCTGTAGAGCGGCCATGCATACCCAAAGATGGGTTGGCCCAGCGCGAAGTGCCCGGTGTCGTTGCTCCACAGCAGGCGACCGTCAGAGTTATAAGCTTCGATGGTCGTGGAGGGCATGGCAGAGGAATCAGTTCTGTAGGGGTTCTCGCCCTCCTCACCAGGTCCGGTATCGTTAGACCGGACCGCAAAGATCGTTCCGTTGACGTCTATGGCTACTGGATAGGTGATGTTATCCAGTGTGAACAGCACTTTGCCGTCCTTTGACAGGACATCCTCTTGGGAACCGTGGTGGAAGTAGATTTTCCCGCCCTGTACTTGAAGCCCGACGTGGTTATCGAGGAAACCCCCCTCATCCAGTTGCCGGTCGTTGTACATATAAAGTCTGGCCGGCACCGGATAACTCCAGAGGATCCTGCCTTGAGGCGATATCGCGATGAGCCTCGCTGAAGAGTCCTTATAGCTGGCATTCCCTTGGAGTGCAGACTGTAGATACGGGATTTCGGGGGATAGGTTCAGTACGTAAACGTATAGTGATCCCGAATCTTCCGCGGCGGCCGGATAGCTGTAGATCGTACTGTTATCGCTGTTTATAAAGACCTGTCCTCCGGACCTTTCCGCTGTATACCAGGGGATCCTCCAGAAGTTCACGGCCCGCTGATCTGTAGGAAGGTCAACCTGCCATCTGTGGCTGCCGTTGCTACCGATGGCAAAGATCGACGAACCCTTGAACGCGTATAGCACGTCGTCGTTGCCCACCATCATGTAGTCCGGATAGTTGCCGTTTACCGCCGGTCTTTCTTCATGTAATTGTGATGCAGACGTTTGTTGCGTGATGACGGTTGCGGCCAGGAGCATGATCGCTATGCACAATAACCCTATCGGGATCAACGCGACTTGTTTCATGCGCTCGCCCAAATATTAGTGTACCGTAAGCTAAATAAGCGTTCTGTAATCAAGTGTTTAAGGATCGGAGTGATTCGGCAAGTGTCGGTTGGCTTACAAACGCTCTGCCAGCTTCGCGACCTGCGCTCTTATTCTTCCTTGATCGAATACGTGTGGCCGCGGCCTTCGAGAGTGTTTAGAGGCGCTTGTTCATGTTTTAATAGCTGTTGTTTTGCTGGCCTTTGAGTCCTTAACCGGTGTCTTGGTGCAGTTCGTGGTTTGACCGTGAACTTAGAGCCGTTCAATCGATTAGCGTGCCTCTAAAAAAGTGTTTTGTGTTTTCGTGCTGTCCGCGGGAGACTCGGCAAAGGGTAGGATCACATAACCATCCGCGCAAATGTAACAATCAGAACATAACTGCGATCGTCTTGTTGAATCAGTGACTTTGGGATCTGTTATCCGGTCCGGTGTTATGATGTCGGAGCCGTGGGTAGGTGAAGCTCGCGGGTTTTAGCTGTGGGGGATGTTAGAGTCGTTCTAACATCTTTATGATATACTCTTTGTATTCGTCATTGATGATGTATGCGAAGCCACGGTCGCCTTGGGATGTCTTGGTTACGATCCCCTTTTGCACGAGCTCACTCATGTGGCGGCTGACAGCTCCTGTCGAGATATTCATTTCTCGGGATATCTCAACGTTGGACATGCCGGGCTTTTCGGCCAGTGCGCTGAGCACCCGCCACATGGGTTCGCGCTTCATGAGCGACACGATTGTGCGCTCAGGGAGGCTGTATGTGTTTGAGTTTGTAAAGTATCGGAGGTACTTGTCATCCTTGTGCTCCACGATCTTATGGTTGATGGCAAGGATGAGCAGATGATAGCGAACTGTACCGACGTTAAGGCGCATCTCTTTTCCGATGTCGACTGCTGTGCAGCCAGGGTTCTGGAGGATGTACTGGAGTACTGCCATGCGGTTGACGTTCTTTTCTACCCGGCCCCTACCCCGGGTGATCGTGCCGAAGACAAAGAAGTGGAGGAATACGCCGGCCAGTGCCAGAACGGCGATTCCTGCCACAACGGTATTTACGTGAGTGCCGAAGATCTTGCCATCTTCGGTCGAGTAATAGATAGTGCTATTGTTGGACGCGGCTATAGTCACGGGGGAGTTCAGCTTCTTTTCCCAGACGAGATGTCCCTTAGTATTCAGCGCATAAATGCCGCTGGAGTAGATGGCGTGGGATTTGTTGAGCACCAGCGGGCTTTCGTAGTTGGTGCTGTGGAAGCTGACATAGATGATATCATTGCCAGGATAGATACTGATCTGTGAGTACCCCACAGGAGTTAAGGCTTTGTTGCTCCCTGTGCCATTAGTAACCGGTGTCGAATAGGTCGAAGTGTACATGACACCGTTCAAGATGCTGTCGACGTTGCTGCTGTTGAGAACTAGCTGCATTGCGTTATCGATCGGCATTTTATCGCTCCACAGCTCTGTGCTGTTCTGGACATCGTACGCGGTCACAGTCAGGGTCTTGAGATCATACAGGCTATCTACCGGGCCGAATGTGGACTGGCCAAATGCGGATTGGTCGATGTTATAGACGATGCCGTTCTTTGCCGCGGTATGGTGTAGGCTATCGTACTCCGAAGTATAGACCCATGGTGCCGAGTGGTCCCAGCCGTCGGGGCCGATGATATACAGGTAAGAGTTTGGCATAGAGGGGTTGAGCGCTCTCATGTAAACATTGCCGTTATCGTCCACGGGCATCAGTTCGAACATCGCATATGATCCGCCGTGCAGGTCTCTCCACCACAACGTACGGCCCATATTGTCCAGAGCTACGATCCCGTTGTCCAGAGGGACGTATAACGTGTTATTCTTGTACAGAGGCAGGCTGTTGAATTCGGGCCAGAGATCATCGGCGATATATGGTGAGATCACGTTCTCGTGAACGTCCCGCTCCCAGATTAGCTGCCCGTTTTTATCATATCCCTGTACAATACTGGATGGGACCTGATAGTCGGGGTCCTTTTCTGGGGAGTATGGCATTTCCCCTGGCTTTAAAGAGGCCAGATATGCTGCTGTGGGCTTTTCAGACTTGACAATAAAGATGTGCCCTTCTTCATCGATGGACGCGGGCCTGGATACGTTGGTAAGCTCGAACAGCACGTTACCATCTTTTCCGACCACAGTTTCCGTGTAATCGTGGTATATGTACACCCGGTCTCCTGCAGCTTGAACCGCCACAGGCCGTGTCATGACCAGTTGTGACATGTCGTTGATATTTATCGCGTCGGCGGAGGGCACCATAATGGTGATCGGCAGCTCCCATGAGAGCTGGCCGTCATTTGAGATCGCGAGGACCGCAGAGTCTAGCGCTATGTAAGGCGACCTGTTCTGGTAATACTTCGCTTTGAGGCTTTCTGCAGTGATATTTGGGAGGGCGAACACGTAGAGATCGCCCGTCGACGCATCCGATATCGGGTAGGACTCTATGGTCCTGGTCATCCCCGAAGTACCGGTTGCGTATACAGGCCGTCCCCACGTGTTCAGAATTTTCCACTGTGGTGGAACATGGAAGTCCCAGACGAGGTTGCCGTCTCGATCGATGGCTGATATGTCCTCGCTATAATAGGCATATAGCGTATCGTTTCCCCCAACCGTCATGTACTGTACCTCGTCCGCGCCCTGATGTTCCCATTCGGTCGCGGTCTTCGGTGTTTGCGCGATCATTATACATAGTACGGCTAGGAGTCCGATGAGGAGCAATACCACCAGCGTCTCGAATAGGTGCGGTTGCCTCATCGATCTCACTCTACTTAACTACTTGGGGGGAGTTTAAATATAGTTTCTCTAACGAAAGGTCAACAATAGGAAAGTATATAATCGGCCAGCATAGGCCTGCTCATCAATCATCGTTATCGTGCTCTTTGCTCAGCATGCAATCCTCCATTATTCACCGATGTTACAGAAATAATTTGCGCACTAGTACAGACCGCTATACAGGGATATTTATAATAGGTTGTTATCTTATGCATAACCGATTATTGTTAAAAACATAAATTATACATATAAATTGATTATATTATAATTATTGATCGGGTTTGAAGAAGGAACTGCCGATCGCTATGGCACCAATGTTTATTTGATAGGACCATGGGTTTTAGGATAGATGGAGCGAAGGGTAGCGAAACCCCACGACCAAAGCCGTGGAGTGAAGCGTACTCCGCATATCTATCGGTTAACCGGCACTGTTTATGTTGGGATGCCGTTGAATGTATTCCATTGAATGTATTATCAGACTGGGGCTACATACAGTCTGTCGGTTAAACCCGAGAAGCCCACAGGCTTCAGCCGTAGGGGTAGCCACAAAACTCGATTGCTTTAGTGATGGGTGAATCTAATCCCTCGCTCTTTCAATGATCAAAAGAGCGCTGGATAGGAGGAAATAGAATCGATAGAGCGATCGAGGGCCTTCTATACATTTACTCCAATGGCTCGGCATCCATGTCCCTGCCTTTGGTCCCATAGCGGACAGATACCGCTGTCCCACGCTTAAAGGCCGTCATCTCCGGAGCTGCGAGCAGCGCCTGTCCAGTGGCAAGCAGGCGGTCGTCATCGTCCACTAGCAACACCTCATCCAGGGCCCGGATCTCCGGGTCGCAGCCAATGACGAATTTGCAAAAGGCGGTTTTCCCTTTCGCCACGAAGGGCGCGGCATCGTCGTTCATGATCACCCTCTTCATGGGGAACGGGAGCACGGCCTGAAGCCGCTCCCCGCCAAAGGCGCTCAGTATCAGAAAGCCGTCATTGGCCCTTACGGTCGCTATACGCCGGTTATCCGATGTGATCTGACGCACCCGGCCCGTTCGTGACATGACGAACTTCACGTCATCGGTGAATAAAGCCTTTCCTGCACCCCTACCGAACTGGTAATCTGCGATCATCCTGAGCCTGTCGAGCATCGCTCGACAATAGACATTCAACGTTCATATTATTTTTGTTCATGCTCGCCAGTTTAATGCCTCCACGCCTCTTCAGCCCCTTGCTCGTAGTCCTCGTAGGCCTTTTGCAGGCCTCTGAGCACTTCGGCTGTGACCTCGTGCATGGCCTTCACCTTCGGGTCGTTTACGATGGTGACATCCTTGCGTAGGTGATCGATCAGGTCGCTGAACATGTTCCGGACCCGTCTCGTGTGGTACCTGGGATCCCGCTCCTCGTATTCCGGCTGCATCATCGAAAGCACCATTCCCGCCTCTCCTCGGTAGGGGATAAAATTATGGCGCGGTAATGCTGCCGAGTTCAAGCCTGCGTAGGTATCGCGGAGTGCGAAGATCAGCGTGGGTCTTGGCCGGCTTCGACACGCTGTATTTCAGGATCGGCGTATAAATGACTATATATGCACTTAAGGCATGTTGGAAATCAATGAGGCAGCTCGTATTCGAGCTCTCCGGCGAGCATGAGACGCTTCCGAAGAGCGAAGTCCTCGCCTGCATTGGGGCGTATGGGTGGCACTGCGATGTCAGGCACAGCTATGACCAGGCGCTGGTCGTCGAGACTGATGCGGACCCGGCAGTCCTTGCTAGTCGGCTGGCGCTGACCCATAATATCCTTGAGTTGATATTTATTTCCCCTTCGCGGCCGGATCAAATCCTCAAAGAAGTAGAAACGGCTGATTTGCTATTGAAAGAAGAGCAGAGCTTCGTCGTCAGGGTGAGCAGGATCAGGGGCTGTGGGGGGGTTTCGGCGTCGTTTGAGGAGAGAATAGGGGCGGCAATATGGCATCGGGGGTATTCGGTGAGCCTGGATAGGCCCGATGTGATCTTTAGGGCGTTGGTTACCGAGGACGTCTGCATCTTCGGAAAGCTTATGGCACAGGTCAACCGCCACCAATTTGAAGAACGAGCCCCCCTGAAGAAGCCGTTCTTCCTGCCTGGCGTGCTTATGCCCCGGATTTCCAGGGCGATAGTAAATATGACATGTATCAATGAAGGCTGGGTGCTCGACCCGTTTTCCGGCACTGGAGGCACCCTAGTCGAAGCCGGACTGATAGGCCCGGAGGTCCGCGTTGTCGGCTGCGACATCCAGAAGAAGATGGTGTATGGCGTCCGAAAAAATCTGCGGCACTATGTGGCAAGCTACGATGTGATCTGGCAGGACTCATTGCGCATGGGCATCAGGGATGGTTCGGTGGATGCGATAATCACCGATTTCCCATACGGCCAATCGACCCCTATCGCGGCCGCGTCTGTGGACATATTTTACTCAGGAGCCCTGAAGGAGATGTACCGAATCCTGAAACCAAGCCACAGAGCGGTAATCGTGTCAAAGGAGCCCATGGAAAAGCTATTAATTGATGCTGGCTTTACTGTAATTGAGACTCACAGGCAACGCATACATAAAAGCCTGACCAGGAATTTTGCAGTCGTCATCAAACAACCTTAATCAGGTGAATATTATGGGGAAACCGCAGAAAGAACGCGCCGTTATCACCGTTACAGGCATCGATCATCCAGGCATTATTGCAGCCATCACCCGAACACTCGCCGATCTGAACATTAATATCGAGGACTTGAGCCAGACTATCGTGCAGGGGCTATTTACCATGATCCTCATCGCCGACATCACCGATCACGATCTAGGCAAACTACAGAGCAAAATGGCAAAATTAGGAAAAGAGCAGGGCGTCCAGATAACCGTACAGCACGAGAATATTTTCAAATATATGCACCGGGTGTGACTACCCATGATTTACTCGATCGATGAGATCCTGGAGACAGTAGACATGATCCAGGCGCAGCACCTGGATATACGTACAGTGACGATGGGCATCAACCTCCGGGGATGCATCTCGCCCGACCTGGAGACGATGAAGAGAAACATTTACGAGACGATTACAACCCGTGCGAAGGAATTGGTCTCCGAAGCAAAGGCGGTAGAGACAAAGTTCGGCATTCCAATCGTTAACAAGCGGATATCGGTAACCCCCATCGCGAATCTCCTAGACGCTCCGCTTGCCGGAGCACCAAAGGCAGAGGCCGTCAACGGCGCGGTGAGCATCGCAAAGACGCTAGATAAAGCGACTAAAAAGCTCGACATCGACTTCATTGGAGGCTACTCCGCGCTCGTCCATAAGGGCTTTACAGCGGGCGACTCCATTTTGATAAATTCGCTGCCGCAGGCGCTGACCTCGACGGATCGGGTTTGCAGCTCCATCAACGTGGCTACCACCCGGAGCGGCATTAACATGGACGCGATCCTGCTTATGGGCCGTATGATCAAAAAGATCGCTTCGATCGACCCGGTCGGCTGCGCCAAGCTGGTCGTCTTTGCGAATGCACCCCCCGATAATCCGTTTATGGCAGGGGCATTCCATGGGGATGGCGAGCCGGAAACTGTCATCAACGTAGGGATCTCCGGCCCCGGGGTCGTCCGAGCGGTGCTGGCCCAGCTGCCTGAAGCAGATCTCGGGCAGCTATCGGAGACGATCAAGCGGACCTCATTCAAGATCACCCGCATGGGGGAACTGGTGGGCCGAGAGATGGCAGCCCGGCTTGAAGTCCCGTTCGGCATCGTCGACCTGTCGCTGGCGCCCACCCCTGCAGAGGGGGATTCGGTAGCAAACATCCTGGAAGTTATGGGACTGGAGCGCTGCGGCACCCACGGCACAACTGCAGCCCTGGCACTGCTCACCGATGCGGTCAAGAAAGGTGGTGCTATGGCAACCTCGTACACAGGCGGCCTGTCTGGCGCGTTCATACCCGTGAGCGAGGACGCGGGAATGGTGGCGGCGCTCAGGTCCGGCGCGATCAATATCGACAAGCTGGAGGCGATGACCAGCGTCTGTTCCGTAGGCCTCGATATGATCGTAGTCCCCGGCGATACCGAGCCTGAGACCATCTCCGCGATCATCGCCGACGAATGTGCCATAGGCATGGTCAATAACAAGACCACCGGCGTGCGTATTATACCCGCCGGCAAAGAGGGAGAGCACGTGGAGTTCGGCGGCCTGCTGGGCGGCAGCCCAGTCATGCCGCTGAACAGATTTTCCTCATCCGGATTTGTCAGACGAGGTGGACGAATACCCGCGCCGATACAGAGTTTCAGGAATTAAAACCGCTGAAACAGACCGTTTCATATCACCACGTGGCCTTAAGGCTGTTTCATATCACCATGTGGCTTCACCATGTGGGCTTGCTCCCTAGGAATGAAACATACCAGGGCTTGGGTTCGTTACTATACTCCAGGTTGTTGCCCCAGT
>DATHCY010000138.1:0-19622 GCA_035319305.1 Methanocella sp. | reverse complement strand
ATCAACCTTGCCCTTGTTGATATATAGAAAGACATATGGAACGCCCGTTGACTCGCGGTTAAAATGGCGAAACGCCCGGGATAAATTGTCAGATACCATCCTCTTATACACCGAGAAGTATTAAGTCTTTGTCGATCAATAGCTTATTATTATGAGAATGATAGTGTTGGATGGAGCGCTCAATGGTGCTCAACGGTCAGACCCGGTGATGACGGCCGTTCGAGAGCTATTTGCGCAAAGAGGGTGGAGCGCGGAGATGGAAACCCTCCGAGATAAAAACATCTCGGCCTGCACTGCCTGCGATGCCTGCTGGTATAAGATGCCTGGGATCTGCGCAATCCTAGATGCGGGACGGGAGATCGCGGGGAAAGTCATACGCAGCGACGCCGTGGTCCTGCTTTCGCCCGTTACGTTTGGCGGCTATTCATCCACGCTGAAAAAAGCCATCGATCGCACCCGGCCGCTACTGTCCCCTCTACTGAGGTCGGCAGGAGGGAAGCTTGGACATGTGCCAAGATACGATCGGTACCCGAAGATCATTGCCATCGGCACACTACCCGAACCTGACGCCGAAAGCGAGCGGCTTTTCCACGATCTGGTTCGTAGGAATTCTTATCTTCTGCATGCTCCCGCATACGCGTCCGTAATCGTCTACGACGATCAAGGTCCCGAGGAGATCAGAAAGCAAATCAACGAGTTATTGACGGAGGCAGGTATATGACGAACATAACGAATAGAGTACTCATCCTGATCGGTAGCCCCAGGAGACATACGAGCACATCATATTCGCTGGGCTCCTACCTAGCTGATCGACTTCAGAAGAGGGGAGTTTCCGTAAACAAGCTGCACGTAAAAAGGGCCATGGGATCGAAGGATAGAATGGATAAGATATTTGCCGCGGTCGACGCCTCCGATGTCGTTGTATTCTCGTTCCCCCTCTGCGTCGACAGCGTACCATCTCATTTGATTGCCGCTATGGAAAAACTCTATGAGCGATATCAACTGAGAGAGTCCGGCGCAAAAAAGAGCATAGCAGCGATAGTCAATTCCGGATTTTCCGACCCTGACAACAACGACGTGGCCATCGGGAACATCAAGCGGTTCGCCGATCTATCCGGGCTGCGATGGCTAGGCAGCCTGTCGCTTTGCAGCGGTGACGTTGTCGACGGCAAGTCGATAAAAGATCTTGGAGATAGCGTCAGAGACATCAAACGCTCCCTCGACCTGACGGCCGACGCCCTCGCGGAAGGCAGGCCGGTGCCCGAAGAGGCATCTGAGCTGATGCAGCGCCCGGTCATCCCTTCGTTCCTGCCGACGTTCATTGTTGCCCGGATGGGGAATGCTGGATTTAAAAAGCAGGCGAAAGAAAACGGGACTGTAAACATATTGATGGACAGACCCTATGAGAAGGCAATATAAACGCCTTCTCGCCCACCATTTCCCAGCATAAGTCGAACCAACATTCCCTCTTTAACGCTTTTTCAATACGTAGATCGTCCAAGGCGGTATCCAGGCCTCGTTTACCCAGCAGAAGGGCTCGTCCTCCCTACCCAGCGGATGGTAAACCTTTTCGACCTCTAAGCATGCCTCCTTGAAAACTGTCCGGTAGTCCTCATCGTACCAGATGATGTCATCGACCGGTCCGCGATCCTCGACATCAATCATGATGCACTTAACAACATCGCCGGTGCAGACTATCCGGTTCTCAGCGAACTCCTTCGTGGAAAATGATGCCCATTCATGTGTGTAAAGCTCGATGCAAAGCGGATTAAGGGTCAGGCCGACCTTATCTATGTGAAATGCGAACTGTACCTCTGTATCGTGGTGGACGTGCCCGAAGAAGCCCAGATAACTCCAGAGGGACATCTGGGTGTTGACCTCGGCATCGTGAATATCGCCACGACCAGCGATGGCATAATCTACTCCGGTGATAAGTGTAACGAAGTTAGAGGACGATTCTCTAACCTCAAAGCACGCTTACAGAGTGCCGGTACTAAATCTGCTAAACGCCATCTCAAGCAAATATCAGGCCATGAAAGGCGTTTCAAGACTAATACTAATCATACCATAGCAAAACAAATCGTTCAAGTTGCAAAAGACACGAAGAGAGCGATAGCAATGGAAGAACTGACCTATAATTCGCTCTCGGACAACGGTTAGAAGGGCGCAGCGTGAATGTTTCGGTAAATGGGCGTTCGACCAGCTAAGACAAATTCATAGAGTACAAGGCTAAGATAGCAGGTGTCCTGGTAACTTTTGTCAATCCAAAGAATACCAGCAGAGAATGCTCGGTCTGTGGCTACACAGATAAGAATAACCGCAAGACTCAGGCAGAGTTCGTCTGTCTGAAATGCGGCCATACCGAACTTGCCGATTATAATGCATCCAAGAACATCTTGGCAAGGGCACTCGTCAATGTGCCTATTGCGGTCTGCCCTTCGGAGAAGTTGAATCGCAAGCCAACGATTAAAGTCGTTGGTAATTGACTGATACTGCTACCGCACCGTCACAGCCGGTTCTCCTCCTTCGGCGGGCTGAAGAAGTCTATGATTTCCGCCGGTCCACTCGATAGTACTTTGAACGAGTGCCGCGCGTTTGAGGGGATGTGGTACGCGTCGCCCTCAACGCAGCTTTTTGTCACGCCATCAACCGTCAGCACGATCTTTCCCGCGAGGACCAACCCTATCTGCTCCTCAGAGTGACAGTGATCCGACTCGAAGCCCGGATCCAGCCGAATCCGCAGCATCTGGCACCGCTCTCCCGTGATCGCTTTTACCTGGACACCCTTACGCTTGAGCTTATACTGCATGTTCTTCAGATCAAAAAAGTGCATATGTTATCGCCTGCACTGCTATTGAATGCTATAACTATTTAATGTTAAGACCCTGTCGATGGTGGCCATAATGCAGTTCCACCAGGGCTCCGCCGTCCAGACCGGGGGTTTATCCAGTGCCTGGTAAGCATGCGTCGAAAGCGTTGAAAAACCGTATTTTATCCCCCTTCGACAGGTCATTATAACTCCTTCAAGGTATATGTGCTGACATACTCCCACAGCTAAAACAGTGGGGTTCTACGGTCAGCCGTACCAGGCTGGAGCCGCTTTGGGGGTTATCAGTGCTCCCTTTGCAACAATTCTCTGTCTTGTTAATCGAAGTGTACTATTGGCAACGGGCGCAGACGAGTACCGCCCGAACATTCCAGCACCCTTCAACGTATCACAGCAACCCGATGGGTTCTGCAGGATACAAGTTCCTATGGTATACGCCATACGGACGCAAGTACGCAATGACCTGGTAGGATACCATATAATACAGGAGTTTAAAAGCCTTACGATAAGGGATTCGAGGGGCGGATTCATCCCACAGCTAAAGTAGTAGGCTTTCTCCGCCCCACGGCCCAGTTATCGTAAATAATAATCGCTCCTTTCTCTCGAGATTATCATACGTGTAAAATGTCGATTGCTTTTGCCGGGTATAATTGTACTTCCTCTCCAGCGAGTCTATATGCGCTTGGCCATGATAATGTGATGATCCCCGATCCGGGATCAACGTGCTCGATTTCTCGTCCTTAGGACTTTCAACCTGATTTGAGGCGGAGTCCTCATCCTTTGGGTGGGGAGGAAGCCGACACTCCCAACAACTTTTTTTGTATAATCGATTATACCAAGGGTTATGCTGTGGGCACTCCAACGGGAGATGACAGCTTTGGTATACAATCGAAACAACGGTTGTACGGTATAGGCGCCAGCAATGAATCGGATGACATGGCGTATGGGTCTTCTGTATAACCGCGGGCTGCCTTGGGGACTTCTCCACTGTCTCGCCAACAGATGTCGACCAGCCACGCGAATGGCGCAAATTGCACATTCAAGCCCCGTCCTTCAGGGCGGGGTAGTTGACGTGAAGTTGAATGTTCTGCCGAGTTTAAGGGCTCTGTGTGACTCCGAAAATCTGTCAAGGTCGTTGATAAAATGGAGGGCGCACAGGAGGTGATGTGGTGAGATTCCCCTCCGGGAAGGTCGGTGTTCGGCTGGTATCGAAGATCCTTCAGTTCACTGGCAAACCTTTTTTCTCGCATTCCCTGTGTGTTCCCCGAAAAATCGATGCTACACTTCCGGATCGGCTTTGTAAAACAGGATGGCGCAGAGTCTAGTACCAATTTGCCGAGAGTGGGCGGCTTCTGTCTCAAGTTTGTTCAAAGTCGAGGCCAGCCAGGGCTTCTGGCATACACCCGTCGAGTTGAATGAGTCGTCGTGATGCGCGGTAAAGTTATGGGCTCTTCAGATCGGGTGTCATGAAGAGGGCTGGCGTCGGGTTTAGTTAGCGTGTGTCGCTTGGTGAAAGTACCGGGGCGATAATAGTCCCGGCCTTATGATCTTGGGGCTGTTTGGGGGTAAGCCTACTAGCTTTGGCGGTGGGCTTTCTCCACTTCTCGAATCCTTCATAACACTATTAGCAAGATATTTAGGCGATTAGAGGTTTCTGGTGATTTCGTCCGCCATCTCGCTGGTCTTCGCGTTCCCGCCCAGATCGTATGTCACCTTCTTACCTTCGGCGATGACTTTCTCGGCGGCTTTGAAGATCCTCTGGGATTCCTTCTTCATCCCGAGGTATTCCAGCATCCACGCGCCCGCCAGTATGGTCGCCACGGGGTTGGTCTTGTCCATGCCCTTGTACTTCGGAGCGCTGCCGTGCGCTGGCTCGAACATGGCTTTCCTGTCGCCGATGTTGGCCGAGTATATCAAGCCGATGCTGCCGACCAGCGCGGAGCACTCCTCGCTGAGGACGTCCATAAACAGGTTGGTCGAAAGCAGGGCTTTCTCGTTGAAGATCAGGGGATTCTTGATAAGCTGCTGGGCTACGTTGTCGATGTGGTACTCCTCCAATTCTATGCCTGGAAAGTCCTGCTTGACCTTCTCGCACTCCTGGAGGAACGTCCCGTCAGTCTTTTTGAGGATGTTGCTCTTGTGAATCGCTACGACGGTCTTCCATTCCCTGCGCTTCGCCTCCTCAAAGGCGTACTTTGCGATGCGTCGGCAGGCTGGCCTGGTGATCTTTCGGATGGCGATGACCACATCCTCGGTAATCTGAACTTCTTCGCCGAAGTATAGGCCTTCGGTTCCTTCTCGCACGCAGACGAAGTCGACCTCGCCCAGCGGGGACGGGGTTCCTTTATAACTTTTAACCGGCCGGACGTTAGCGTACAGGTCATACCGCTGCCGGATCGATACTGCCACGCTCTTCGGGGAGCCGATACCTCCGGGGGTCGTGGTTGGGCCTTTGAAGATCGCGTCCGCGGCGTCCATGCTTTTCCATGACTGCTCCGGGATCAGGGTGTTGCCGCCGTTGATCTGCCACCACTCGGCTCCGCCGGGACATTCGATGAACTCTACGTTTGCGTCGACGGCCTTCATGACATTAATGGCCGCTTCGGCGAGCTCGGGGCCTACGCCGTCGCCCTTGATGACTGCTATCTTTTTAGACATTATTGGTTGCATCCTTTGACGGGCCTGAGCCCGGTGATGTTATGCTTGGTGAAGTCGAAGACTGTAGCTCTCTCCCCGCCTTTAACGATGTCGAGGCGGCTGCCAGGCACTATCTTACCAACCCGGGATGCATTAAGTTTGTGGTTGCCGAAGATATCGATAACTTTGTCCGTATTTTCTGGCATGCAGGTGACGATAAACCCCATGCCAGGGTACATCTTCAGCCAGCGATCCCATTCGAGCCCTTCCGGCTTCGGTATTTGTTCCAGCTCGACGTTGGCGCCCACGCCCGAGACTTCCAGGATCATGCCCAGCGTCCCCAGGATGCCAGGGTTGCTCACGTCCTTGCCAGCGGTCAGCAGCTTCTTTTCGCCCAACTCCACCATGGATTCTATCTGGTGTCTGACGATCGGGGCCTCCTTCAGGAAGGTGGAGTCCCAGTTCATGTCGCAGGATGGGTGGACCCTTCCGTCGAGATCGATGGCCAGGACGACGTCATCGCCGGGCTTCGCCGTGCTACTATAGATTATACTATCTTTTTTCACCCGGCCCAGGATCGCCACGTCTACCGCCGTGTAGGGTGTATCAGGATGGATGTGCCCTCCGACGATGGGCACGCCCAGCTTTTCCACGCCCTCTTTCATGCCTTTGAGGACTTTTTTGGACATTTCCGGCGAACTGGAGGAGAAGATATCGACCATGCCCATCGCCCTGCCGCCCATGGCAGCGATATCGTGGACATTGACCAGAATGGAACAGTAGCCTGACCACTCCGGGTCCGCCCGCATGAGTCGATCCCAGATGCCATCTGCAGCCAGCAGCAGCGCATCATCGCCGTAATCGATGATCGCCGCGTCCTCCCCGAAAGAGGGGTTGGTACCTTGCTCGTCGAAAATATTCACGATATTTTTGATCGAATGCTTGCGGGTCGCGCCCAGATAATCCCGCAGCGATTCAGCCAGTGACTCCAGTTTCATCAAGGGTAGTAGTATGCTACCAAATATTAATTTACTTACGGGTAGAAACAGAGGGTTTGATGATTACCACAGACCACCTCGAGTGGACGGAGAAGTACCGGCCCGTCAGCCTCCGCGATATCGTGGGAAACGATGCCGCGGTAAAGGCCCTTCGGCAATGGGCGGAGACCTTCAGCTCAGGCAAGAAAGCAGCGATCCTGTATGGGGGCCCGGGGGTTGGCAAGACCTCGGCGGCGCTGGCGCTGGCCCATGATATGGGCTGGGATTATATTGAGCTGAACGCGTCGGATGTCCGGACGAAAAACGAGATCAATCGCATCGCAGGCCCCGCTGCGATGGCGGGCACCTTTGAGGGTGCGGCGGGTCGCCGGCTGGTCATCCTCGACGAGGCGGATAACCTGCATGGCAACGCCGACCGCGGCGGAGAGGCGGCGATCATCAACGTAATAAAGCGTACTAGCCAGCCTATCATACTCATAGCGAACGATATATATGCCATGTCCAAGCCGTTGAGGGAATCAGCAATCCAGATCCAGTTCAGAGCCATATTGAGCACATCGATTGCGAAGGCCCTGAGAAAGATCTGCTCGAGGGAGGGGCTCACTTGCGATCCCGATGCATTGATGAAGATCGCGGAGCGCACGAATGATCTCCGCTCTGCCATCAATGACCTTCAGGCCGCGGCCCAGGGAAATGGTGAGGTCAGGCTGATCGACGTCTCTACAGGCGAGCGTGACGTGCCTGAAACTGTTTTCAAGGTCATGGGCATGATCTTCCGGGGCAAAGACATGAAGGAGGCGCTGGATGCCACATACAGCCTGGATGAGAACCCAGAGGACCTGATCGGCTGGGTGGACGAAAACCTTCCCAGGGAGTACCAGGACGATGATCTAGAACGCGGCTTCGATGTGCTCTCGAAGGCGGATATCTACCTGGGCCGAACCAGACGCAGGCAGTGCTATGGTATGTGGCGGTATGCCGGGTTTATGATGGTCTGTGGCATCAACCGTGCACGCCGTCGCCGCTACGGGGGCTTCTCCCGATACAGTTCGCCTACATACTGGCAAAAACTGGGCAGGACGAAACCGGCTCGGAATATTAGGGACTCCCTCTCGACCAAGGTGGGTAAAGCCTGCCACGTGTCAAAGGCGGAGGCGAGGTCATCGTATCTCCCCCTCCTCAGGTCTCTATTTGAAGTCGAAGATCATGCGATCAGGCTGGCAGCAGAACTCAAGCTGGAGGAGGACGAGATCGCGTTTCTGTTCGGCTCCAAAAAAGCCTCGAAGAAGGTCACGGAGATCTATAAAAGATCACGGGATCTGATCGAGCAGGAGATCGAGCAGGAGATCGACGCCTTCGTTCATTTCGGCAGACACCATAAGACAGAGCGTGCGGAGACCTGCAAAATCCCTCCGCCGCCTAAGGCCAAAAAGCTGTCAGAACCAGCCAGCATAGAAGATAAACAAAAACGTAAACGGCGCAGCTCGCGTGACGGTGGCGAGCCCTCATCCAGCGAGCCTGACAAGCCCCCCTCTATATCTATTGTGGAGGGAGATGATATTGCGGCGGATCGCCCCATAGCAGATCATCCAGCGGAACACCCATCGGTGTCCAGTACGGGGGAAAGCCGCACTGAAGACGCCATGATAAAGCCCGCCGACCCTCCGGAGGTACATACCTCGTCCGACTCGAAACCGGAACCAGAAAAGCAGCCGGACGACAGCGACCGCGGAGATAGAAAGCAGAGGACACTCTTCGAGTTTTAGCACCTTACAACCTTCTCGGCCGCCAATCAAAAATTATGCCCCTTCCCCAAGTTTAGGATGATAGTTAAAGATAAACGGTCAATGATCAAATATGGGGAATCGATACTGATTTGGGGAATACCACGAGTTTATGGAAACCCAACCAATCGTCATAGGGGACGCACCAACATATTTTAGCGATTACAATATCGGCTTATAGTATGTTGAATTTGTTGGTACGATACTGGTGTACAACCCAGCACCAGCTTTATTTAGGTACTATAACTTTTTCGATTTTATAGATTCCCTAAACTTGGATGAGAACCAAAATTATTTACTCACTTGTTTTTCCTGCTTTCTTTTTGCAGCTTTATGACATACTTAGAGATCAAGTAGGATACTACGACGCCGACGATGCTGATTATAATGTAAGTGTTGTTGTTCTTAAAAACGCCGTATGTCAGAAGAATTGATCCGATCAGCAAGATCAATATGCCAATCATTACCAGCATCCTTCTGAGCATCAAGTTATCCATAGTAAGCGGCACAAGGGCTTCTCGAGCAATAAGCGTTTTGGATGTTGTTGCCGCTATGTTAAATACGATGGCTAAATACACATAAATATGCATAAATATGCATATTATCCTTAAAAATGCTCCACTGGCTCGTTGGGGTTCCGACAAGGTTTAAAATGATCAGAGCTAACCATATAGATGCAGGATAGTATGGAACTATTTAAAAGGTCCCCTGACAACCAAAAATCGGCGTTAAAAGTCGACGATAAGCCTGACGAGCAGGCGATGATAGGGAAGGCTATCTCCGATTTGAAAGATGTGCTCAAAGCGAACCCTGGGAACGCGGAGGCGCACCTTAATCTCGGCCTACTGTATTACAATAAGGGGATGATTGACGAGGCGATCACCGAGTGTTCTGAGGCTGTCAGGCTGAAGCCGGATTTCCTGAAGGCCCACATCAACCTGGCCAACGCCTTTTATAACAAGGGTATGCTGGACCGGGCCGTCGAGGAATACCAGAAGGCGCTAGAGCTGAGCCCGGGGCGGTGGGATCTGCGTTACAGCTTGGCCGGCGTATACTATCAGCTTGGCCATATCGAAGAGGCCGTAAAGGGGTACAGGGAAGCCATACGGCTGAACCCGAACAACGCGGACAGCCACAGCGTCCTGGCAGCGATCTACTACAGCAAAGGCATGGTATTAGAGGCCATCGTGGAATACAAGGAGGCTATCAGGATCAATCCACTATTCTCCGAGGCGCACAATAACCTCGGCAACATTTATTTTAACCGGAATATGATGAACGAGGCCATCCGAGAGTACCTAGAGGTACTGCGTATCAACCCGCGGCATAGCGACGCCCAAGCTAGGCTGGGGATGATCTACTATAGAAAGGGCATGATGGATGATGCCATCAGGTCATTCCGGGAGTCGATCGGCATCAAGAACGACGATCCGGAAATTCACGCTAAGCTGGGCATGGCTCTAATGAGAAAGAACCTGCTAGACCAGGCCACATCAGAGTTCGTCGAGGCGTTGCGCTTCGACCCGGGCAACGTAGATGCCTTATACAATTTAGGAAATGTGCACGCGAGGAATGGCCGCGTGCCCGAAGCGATCAAATCTTACCAGGCTGCTATGGCGCTCAAGCCAGATTATGTGAGGGAACTTTTGGTCAGGGATACGGTACAACAGCAATCTTGACCTGTATCAGAGTAAAATTGCCGGGCGCCATTTTATTTGACCAAGACGACCGTGCATCTGGCGTTATGTACGATATAGTCAGATGTGCTCCCGACGGTCTGGGTTTCTTGTGACTTTCCGGAGGTGCCTACGACTATGACCTCCGCGTTGTTTTCCCGGGCTTTATCCAAGATCATCTCATAGACGACACCGCTTTCTAACATCGTGGTGGCGGTTACGCCGTACGATGTGGCAACATCCTTGATCTTTTCTAGTAGGAGCATGCCGTCTTTGATGATCTTCTCGTTGTCCACACCCCGCTTGCTCCTGATGATATGCAGTACGATCAACGCCGTCTTCCGGCACTTTGCCAGATCTATGGCGAACCGTACGATCTTCTCCCCCTGCGGCGTGCCATCAGTCGCGACCAGAATGCTCAATTAAACCGCTTCCTTATCTTATAGATATCATTGGGGTGGACTGTATATAACAATGATGACGGTTGAAAGCGATAGCCAAGTCATAGCGCTCTGGCGCCGCCCGCTGCACCGTTACACAACCCATTTATTCGCAGCCGTGATGAGATTCTCGATGGGTGGAGACGTCATGGAAACCCGGGACACGTTGAAAAACGTCCGTTACAGCTTGGTCCAGTCCTTGGTTATCTCACTGGTTACGGGCATATGTGTGATAATAGGCGCTGTGCTGGCACAGCGCCTGCTACATCTCCCGGTCAGTTACAACATGATAGCTGAGCTTATACTGATTTTCTGGGCCATCACTGTCATTGTGGGCGTAGTGCTTACGCTATTGACTCGGCAGCAGTGACTGATCTCGAATCAGCTCGTTTTATGCCATTGCGGGTGCTCTGCCCTCGGCCAGCTTCAGTTTCACCGCCAGGACGGCTAGGATTATTCCGAATGCGATGTTGAAAATTCCCACGACCTGTGCCAGTGCGATAATGCCCTGCAGGGGGTGTATTAGCAGTATGGCGCCCACGATCGCTGTGATCAGTCCGCCTGCTATTAGGAGCAATTCGCCTTCGATTGTTTTGCGCGCGGCCAGTCCAACGATAATCTGCAGGATGCCGGTGAATGACCAGTAAAAGCCTATCACGAATGCGAAGACCAGCAGAGTCAATCCCGGCATGGAAACCGCGATTGCCGCCGCTATAATGGCTGCTATGCCATGCAGCAGCCTTGCCCACCACATTCCATCTTTGATCGTCACCATTTGCAGCAACATCAAAATCCCGTCGAAGAACGCGAAGCCTGCGAAGAGCAGTACAAAGGACGCTAAAGACAGTCCGGGCCAGAAGAACAGCACTAGGCCGAAAGCCAACGCGATCACTCCGCGTAGCAGCATATCCCACCAGGCTACATTCCAGGATATGTATCCAGTATTTCCACCAGTCGATGAGTTTACAGACATAAACATCCAGTAAAAATGTGCTTTAGCAATTTTATAAAGATATTTGACATATCGGACGCATATTCAAGCTATTTATATCCCGCTTCTTCGTCGGTTGATGCCCGTGTGGGTTGGGCGGTTTAACAGTCGTTGGTTCTCCGGGTCTGACTAAACTCCCACGGGCCACATGAATCTCTTATCATGCGTTCCTGGCATGGTCATACTCAGCGCGTCGGCGACGGTCAGCGTGGTTGGATACCAAGGCATCAGCGTGTACGGGTTTTTTAGCGGGCAGATCCAGGTGGGGTTGGCAGTTTCCCCTGTATATGCCCGGTCCATATTGAAATTCAGGTGGACGTTTCGCCACATCCGTTCCATGATGGTCCTATTGGCGATCTCTTCTGGGGTGGCGTAGAGTTGTAAATACTTATGCGGGACACGATCGACGACCGTCTGATTATCGACGGTCTTAACCAGCATGAGATTGCCGGGCAGGTAAGGTCTGCTATTGTTGGCATCGATGATATAGTCATAGCTGGCTGACGATGGTGAGTTATATGTTTTGTTTGTTCCGTTGGTCGAAAGCATCTGGTTGATCTTGCTGGTTGTCGGCGTCTCGTTGGTTCGATTCATTGCTGGTATTGTCTTATTGGTAGCGTTAGCTGCCGGCATTGTCAGGTTACTGCTGCTATTCTCTGGTATTGTCTGGTTTGTAGCGTTGGTCGGTGGCGTCTTGTTAGTCCCGTTGATAGTTGGAGCGCTCTGGTTGATCCGGCGGGTGGCCATTGTCATATCTGGGAATGTCATTTGCGTGTTTGCTGGGATGCCCGCAAAGCTGATCGGTCCCGATCCGGTGACCCATGATGGGTTGCCGCCGACGACTTGGCCGGGTAATTGATCGAAAGGCGCGATGTATGGCGCTACTTGCACGTCGAAGAATCCGGTCTCTGTCGCGGCTGTGTTCTCGTCGCTGGTCTGATCTAGGGAAAAGCCGTCGCTTCCCTTCATCGGCAGTGGCGAGATGGCGAGCGACTCTGCATCGGTGTGGGCGGCCGCTTGGTTGTGAAACAGGGTGATCTGGTACGGGACTATGATGATCTCGTTGTTAAGTATGGTGTTGCCAACTCTAACCTCATTTCTGCTCTCGAACTCTGCCGTAGCTACGAGCGTCGCATTGATGATGAGACATGCCAATAGCAGAGCTAAGGCACATTGGCGTAACCCTCTAAACACCCTTCAAACCCTCAATATGTTATTTAAGCTATCGAATAATAATAAATATCAACAATAACCGTGGTTTACCCTGGATAAAGCCGCGTAATAGTCAGAACTTGTACAGTCATACTGGAGATCGGCAATCAGATTTTCAATTATAATTATAGTTATCATTATAACTATGAGATTAAATGTTCTTCATGGTGGGCCTGTCCCAATTTTGCCAAATTCCAGTCGGCCCCACGCTCTTGGGTTGACCTATAATTGGTAAAATTGGGACGGGCCCTTCTGGTCAAGCCTCGATTGCTGCTTAACAGTGGTGCTGGCATATCGAGCGTCGGTAAACAGGGTACAGGTGATGGTATTGGCGAAACCGTTTAGAGGGATAATCGATGTTGACATACGGGACTCGGTCCCCGACTGGGGGCCGTACAAGGCGCCGGAGTCGTCCAGAGGCACGCCTAATGTGTTGATGATCGTTTGGGATGATGTGGGTATGGCTGCCTGGGACACTTTCGGCGGTTTGATCGAGATGCCCGTACTGAATCGCCTCTCAGAGATGGGTTTACGATATGCTAACTGGCACACTACTGCGCTGTGCTCTCCAACTCGATCCTGTCTGTTGACCGGCCGAAACTGCCATTTGAACGGTATGGCTGTCATCGAAGAGGCCACCAGCGGCTTCCCGGGCAAGCACGGGCACATTCCATTCGAGAACGGGCTGCTGTCCGAGATTCTGGTCGGGAGCGGCTATAATACCTATTGTGTGGGCAAGTGGCACCTCTGTCCGGCGGAGGAGATGAATTTGGCCGCCGTCAAACGCAACTGGCCTGTCGGCCGGGGCTTTGAGCGGTTCTACGGGTTTCTCGGGGGCGAGACCAACCAGTGGTACCCTACCCTGGTCTACGATAACCATCCTTTTGATCAGCCCTATCTGCCCGAGGATGGGTATCATCTCAGCAAAGACTTGGTGGACCGGTCTATCGAGTTCATCAAGGACTCCCGGCAGATCGTGCCTGACAAGCCATTCTTTCTGTACTTGGCGCCGGGCGCTTGCCACGCGCCTCACCACGTCTGGAAGGAGTGGGCGGACAAGTATAAAGGCAAGTTCGATATGGGCTATGAAAAGTACCGGGAAATCGTGCTCGAGCGGATGAAAAAGCTGGGCGTTCTTCCTGAAAATACTGCGCTGCCTCCTGTTAACCCTGTCGGGACCGAGATCATCAACGAGCAGATGGATTATACTAGGCCTTGGGATTCCCTTTCCGTGGGTGAGAAGCGGCTCTTCGCTCGTATGGCCGAGGTCTACGCTGGCTTTTGTAGCTATACTGACCACGAGCTGGGCCGGTTGATCGACTATCTGGAGGAGACTGGGGAGATCAGTAACACCATCATCGTCGTGCTTTCCGACAATGGCGCTAGCGGAGAGGGCGGTCCGGACGGGTCGGTCAACGAGAACCTTATGTTCAATAGTCTGCCTGAGGATCTTCGGCAAAACATGCGGATGATCGACGAGCTCGGGAGCCCGGATACCTTTAACCATTACGCGAATGGCTGGGCGATGGCGTTCAACACCCCGTTTAAGATGTGGAAGCGGTACTCGTATAACGGTGGCATCTGTGATCCGTTGGTCATCGTCTGGCCTTCCGGAATAAAAGCAAGGGGCGAGATTAGGCATCAGTACCATCATGCCATCGATATCATGCCCACCATACTGGACTGCTGCGGCATCCGGCCGCCCGAAGTCATCAATGGCTATACGCAGTCTCCTATCCAGGGGGTCAGCATGAGCTACACGTTCGAGAGTCCTGACGCCCCGACGACCCGGCAGACCCAGTACTACGAGATGCTGGGCACCAGGGGCGTCTGGCACCGCGGCTGGAAGGCTGTGACTCGTCATGCGCCGACCTCAGGCAAAGGGAACTATGACCAGGATGTGTGGGAGCTGTACTACACGGACGAGGACCGTTCGGAGGCGCACGACTTGGCAGATCAGTACCCGGATAAGCTGAAGAAGTTGGTAGAGTTGTGGTGGGCTGAAGCCGGGAGGAATAACGTGCTGCCGCTGGATGACCGCGTACCGGTCGAGATCCTCATCCAGCCCCGTCCCCAGCTCGCCAAGCCCCGGAACACCTATGTCTACTACCCGGACAGTGCCGATATCCCTGAAGGGCCTGCGGTGAATCTCCAGAACCGGTCCTTCACCATGGTGGCCGATCTGCATATCGATACCCGGGACGCCGAAGGTGTAATCATATCCCAAGGCAGCAGGTTCGGCGGCTACACGCTATACATCAAAGACGGGCGGCTCCACTACGAGTATAACTTTGTGGGACAGCACGTCTTCCGGTTCATCTCGGATCGGGAAGTGCCGACGGGCCACGTAACCCTAGGCGTCGAGTTCTCTAAGCAGAAGGAGGATCCTAAGAGGGTCGCCAACGGCCCCCTCAGTATGTTCATCAACGATCGTCAGACTGCCGGAGGCCCTATGAAGACGCAGCCAGGATATTTTGGCCTCTCCGGCGGCGGGCTCCGGGTGGGCCGGGACGGTTCGGACAGCGTCAGCCAGGAGTACCGGGGGCCGTTCCGTTTCACCAGGGGTCGGATCAACAGTGTCACCGTGAGCGTGAGCGGCAAGCCCTACGCGGACGTGGAGAAAGAGGCGCAGGCCATGTTCTCCCGACAGTGAGCTAGGGGAGCTCGTCTGAGTGTTCGTGACTATTGTATTGCCATAGCAATACGTAGGCGTTCTTCTGGGGATATAAGGTGGTCCAGATTCTCAGCGTCTTTGCCGACGTCGATCTCCACCCAGTTCACGTCGCCGGTAAACCTGTTGCCTTGGTGGGGATAATCATAGGTCACGGGAGAGCCGGATTCAAAGCCAATGTCGCAGGTTTCATCCGCCGAGAAAACCATGGGCTCCGTCTGGTCCACCCGCCCTTCGCCATCTTTCTTGCCATCGACGAAGAGTGTGACTGTGCCACCTTTCCCCAGGCCGCCTCCGTCGTACTTGAACTCCATCCGGACTTGGTGAGTCCCCGGCGGGAGCTGTGACGTGCTCTCGATCATGTACCGGTTCAGGCCGTAGAAGTTGTAGCAATATTTTAGCTTGCCAGCTTTGGTATAGAGGCTCCAGCCGCCGGTGAGCCCGCCTTGGGCGATGACTACTCCTTCCGCGCCGGTCGGCGGCACGACTACTTCGGCGGTCACCGCGTGCGACTTGTTCTTGAAGTTGATGATCGAATTTTCGGTCAATCGGCCCATACCTCCGAACAGGAGCTGTCTGCTGCCCTTGATCAGCTGGGGCCTGCCGGCGAGGTCTGGGTTGGTGCGCTCCACGGTCCGGTCGTCCAGCGGCAGCACGTTGTACTTGACCGCCTCGATCAGCCATAACCGTTGGAGTTCGTGTAGCTTCTCAGGATTCTCTTTCGCCAGGTCCTTTGACTGGGTCCAGTCCTTCGTGGTATCGTACAGTTCCCACACGTCGTTGTCGAAGGCCGGCAGTTTGAGTATACCTATCTCCCAGGGCGTGCGGTGTTTGGTCACAGCTGTCCAGCCCTTGTGATATATGCCCCGGTTTCCCATCATCTCGAAGTACTGTGTTTCGTGCCGTCCGGGGGCTTTAGCGCTATTGAACGAGTAGACCATGCTGACCCCTTCTATGGGACGTTGCTGGACTCCGTTGACTACGGCCGGCTCGGGCAGGCCGGCGACCTCCAAGAGGGTCGGAGCGACGTCGATCACGTGGTGAAACTGGCTGCGGATCTCGCCTTTTGCCCTGATCCCCCGGGGCCAGTGGACGATGGCACCGTTCCTGGTGCCGCCGAAATGAGAGGCCACCTGCTTAGTCCACTGATAGGGCGTGTTCATCGCGTGAGCCCAACCCACTGCGTAGTGGTTATACGCTTCGACCCCGCCGAACTTGTCCATTTGGGCTATCAGAAACTCAGGCGTCTCGAGATGTGCGAAGCCGGTGAGCGTGACCATCTCATTGAACGCGCCCTGGAGTGATCCCTCCGCGGAGGCGCCATTATCGCCGACTATCGCATAGATTAGCGTGTCGCCGAGTATGTCGAGATCTTTGAGCGCGTCGATCAGCAGTCCGATCTGGTAGTCCGTGTGCTCGAGGAAGCCGGCGTACACCTCCATCTCACGTGATAGGACCGGCTTCATATTGTCCGGAATGTCCTCCCACGCCGGGATCTCGGCATGGCGTTTGGTGAGCTGGCAGTCCTGCGGAATGACGCCGAGCTTTTTCTGGCGTGCGAAAGTCTCCTCGCGGAGCTTGTCCCAACCATGGTCGAACTTGCCTTTGTATTTGTCAGCCCACTCTTTCGGGACGTGGTGAGGCGCGTGTGTGGCTCCCGGCGCAAAGTACGTGAAGAACGGCTTGTCGGGCATGAGCGCCTTTTGCTGGCGTATCCACTTGATCGCCTTGCCGGTCATGTCCTCTGAAAAATGATAACCCTGATCAGGCGTCTTCTCGGGCTCAACCGGCGTCGTGCCTTCGTATAATGCCGGATACCACTGGTTGGTCTCGCCCCCGATGAACCCGTAGAAGTATTCGAACCCGCCCCCGCCGGTAGGCCACGCGTCGAACGGGCCCATAGGGCTGGTCTGCCAGACCGGGACTTCGTGGCACTTGCCGAACTGGGACGTCGAGTAGCCGTTTAGCTTCAGCGTTCTGGCGATCGGCGAAATTGTGTTGGACATGAACGAGCACTGGCCCGGCGCAGAGGTGGCCATCTCGGTGATCGCACCCATGCCGGCCGAATGGTGGTTCCTGCCGGTCAGCAGCGCCTGTCTGGTCGGCGAGCAGAGTGCGGTAGTGTGGAAGCGTGTGTACCTTAAGCCTCCTGCGGCGAGTTTCTCGAGGTTTGGCGTATGACACGGGCCGCCAAAGGCGCTGGACGCGCCGAAGCCCACGTCATCGAGGAGAATGATCAGGATGTTGGGCGCGCCCCGTGGCGGTCGAAGATCCCGGATCGGCGGGTATTTCGTGTCCGGGTCTTTGGCATCGTAGGTCGTTAAGCCCACGTGCGGTGTATCGGGTATAGGTAGCACTGTTCTTGGAATACTATCATCTGCACTCAAGTTGTTCCTCCTGTCGCTGTTGATTCTGAGATCAAATTGTGGATAAATTGGGGATAACGGATGGATAAATTGGGGATAACAGCCCTGTCATCAGCAATCGTCTAACCGGCGCCAGGAAATAGGTTTTATCCGGCCCGCTATCGAAGAAGGATTTTATGCTATCGGAAAAAACATATTCCGGGTTTCCCGCGGCGCCGACCCGATCGGCGACTCGGTTTTCGTGCTATGCCCCCGGAGACGTGGTCTGATCCGTTCTGGCTGTACGTGACGGGCTTGCGGGTGGGAGACACTGGAAAATATCGGGACTGCGTATATTTTCAGCTTTTTATCCGGGCATCTTTTTTGGCCTCTCAAATGTTATTTGCAGTTATGTTTAACGATGAAGCGTCGTGCGGAACAAGGATGGCGGGCGGGGAGAAATGAGTCTGCCTGAGGCTTTCCATGTCATGGCCAAACCGACCGGCGCCAAGTGTAATCTGGAGTGCGACTACTGTTTCTTTCTTCAGAAAGAAGCGCTCTACCCTGGCAGCAGTTTCAGGATGTCTGACAGGGTGCTGGAGCAGTATATATGTCAGACTATCGAAGCTCATCGTGTGCCGCAGGTAACCATCGCCTGGCAGGGGGGAGAGCCGACGCTCATGGGCCTGGACTTCTTCAGGCGGGCGGTGGAGCTGGAAAAAAAGTATGCTCGGCCGGGGATGCAGATTGAGAACACGCTGCAGACGAACGGGGTCCTGCTCGACGCACGATGGTGTCGCTTTCTGCGGGAAAACCGCTTCCTGGTCGGGCTCAGCCTGGACGGGCCTCGGCACCTGCATGACGTCTACCGGCACGACAGGTCGGGGAACTCGGTGTTCGACCGGGTGGTGAAAGCCGCGAAGCTCATGCAGAGGCATCAGGTGGAGTTCAACATCCTGTGCACGGTGAACGCGGCCAACAGCCAGTATCCGCTCGAGGTCTATCGCTTCTTTCGGGACGAGCTGAAGACTCCATTCCTGCAGTTTATACCCATCGTCGACCTCGATCCGGCGAGTCGGCAGGTTACCGACCGCTCCGTTCGTCCGGATCAGTACGGGCGGTTTTTGATTGACATTTTCGACGAGTGGGTCGGCAGGGATGTCGGCAGCATGTTCGTGCTGTTCTTCGACGGGGTGTTGGCGTCCTACTTGCGCGGGCAGTCATCCCTGTGTGTATTGAGGCCGCAGTGCGGAGATGGCGTGGCCTTGGAGCACAACGGCGACGTGTACTCCTGCGACCACTTCGTGGAGCCGGCGCACTTGCTGGGCAACATCCTGGATACTCAGCTGGGAGAGCTGGCGGGATCCCGGAAGCAGCGTCGCTTCGGCAGGGCCAAAGCGGATGCGCTGCCGCAGTGTTGCCGGCAGTGCCGGTACCTATTCACCTGCCACGGGGAGTGCCCAAAGAACCGGGCGTCGACCGCTCCGGACGGACAGCCGGGGCTCAACTGGCTCTGCCCGGGGTTGAAGGCCTTTTTCCAGCACACAGAACGGCACATGCAGATCATGGCAGAGCTGCTGCGTCAGGGAAGGCCGGCGGGCGACATCATGCAGATCATCCATCAATGACAAGGAGGGCATAATCATATGGCTACCAGGAAACCCAACATACTGATACTCTGGGGCGACGATATCGGCTGGTGGAACATCAGCTACAACAGCCGGGGCCAGATGGGCTACCGGACGCCGAACATCGACCGCATCGCCCACGAGGGCATCGCCTTTACGGACTACTACGGCCAGCAGAGCTGTACCGCTGGCCGGGCGGCGTTCATCACGGGCCAGAACCCGGTGCGGACCGGCCTGACCAAGGTCGGGATGCCCGGCGCCAACCTCGGCCTTCGCCCGGAAGATCCGACCATAGCAGAGCTGCTGAAGCCGCTGGGATATGCGACCGGCCAGTTCGGGAAAAACCACCTGGGCGACAAGGACGAGTTCCTGCCCACCAACCACGGCTTCGACGAGTTCTACGGTAATTTATA
>DATHCY010000137.1:0-2152 GCA_035319305.1 Methanocella sp. | reverse complement strand
CGATCAACCTGATCAGAGGCGTGACCGGCCAGCATAAACGGTCGCCCGTGACTATCTCGTTCAGCGGCGGCAAGGACAGCCTGGCGGTGCTGGATATCGCTAAAAAGGCGGTCCATGATCTAACGGTCTTCTTCATCGATACCGGGCTGGAGTTCCCCGAGACCGTCGAGTTCGTGGAGCAGTATGCCCGGGATAATCACATCCAGATCACGATTCAGCGTGCCGGGGATGTTTTTGATCAAAATTTCCCCGCCTTCGGCCCTCCGGCCAAGGACTTTAGATGGTGCTGCAAGGTCTGTAAGCTCGGGCCGATCACCTCACTTCTATCGGGCAAAAACGACGTGATCACCATTGACGGTAAGCGCCGCTACGAGTCTTTCCAGCGTGGTGGCATCGGCCCTGTAGAGCGAAATCCCTTCGTGCCAGGCCAGGTCAGCGTATTTCCCATCAGGGACTGGCGGGCCATCGAGGTCTGGCTTTATATTTTCATGGAAAAACTACCCTACAATCCGCTATACGATATGGGTTTCGAGCGGATCGGATGCTGGCTCTGTCCGGCGGCGCTGCAGGCCGAGTACGTAAGGATGAAGGAGCTTCACCCAGATAAATTTAAGAAATGGCAGGATAGGCTGCGCTCCTGGGCAAGGGATATGGGGCTGCCGCAGGAGTACGTCGACCTGGGCTTCTGGCGATGGAAAGCACTGCCGCCCAAGATGCTGAACCTGGCCCGGGAAAAAGGCATTTCCCTGAAGCCGCATGCGAGAAAGCGGATGTCACTGTCCATGATCAGGGGAATCAGCCCCTGCGCTGCAGGAGGCTTCAGCTTGGAGGGGGTGCTGTCAACCGGGCAACTGAGGGCCGATCCGGAGATCCTGAAGGAAGCGCTAAAGACGATCGGCATGCCATCCTATTCAGATGACCTTGACGTCATGTTGCTCAGGACTCCCAGAGGCACGAGCAAGCTCTTCGCCGGGGGCCAAGTTTACGCTTCCTCGGATGATAAGATATATGCACAGAGGCTGTTTGCCGATACTATAAGGCAGGCACTCCGGGCATCGCTCTGCACCCAATGTCGTATCTGCGTGAAAGTATGTCCCCGCAGGGCAATTAGGATCGACGGGCACCTTCGGGTGGACGAGTCACGTTGTGATCGATGCGGAAGGTGTACCAGAGCGTGCGTTGTTGCCCGTTATTACGACAAATTAACGGGAAATAAATAGAATCATTACAAAAGTATATCATAGTTACGCAATTATCGGATGACATTCGATATCATCAAAAATTGGGCGGCGATCGCTGTAAAAAATCTTTCACTCGAAAAGTTTAAAATGCAAAGAGTATATAGGCACATGAAGGTTTAGCGGTGCGCTCTTGCACCGCGGGCACACGTCAGTACAGATAATTTGAGATCTTCAACCCGAACAGGCTGATTACTACGACAAACGCAAGTATGATCGCTATGTAGGCTATGTTCGACCATTGCCCGAAGATATCTTCAGCAAGCGCGGTCAGCGCGATGAAGATAGCCAGGATAAAGAATGAGACGCCAAACTCTATCAGTTTGATATTGACGTTGTCCAATGTGATACACCAATCATCATAAGTGACTGATTGGACTTATGCTTTACGTTACGATAAGACCGGAGATAGCAAGATGAGACAGGGGCTTGTACCTAAAAAAGCGTTTTTCACCAGCGGAGTAGGCCGGCACAAGGAGATGCTAGAATCATTCGAGATGGCGCTGAGGGACGCGGGCATCGAGAAGTTCAATCTGGTCACAGTAAGTTCTATCCTGCCGCCCAAATGCGAAATCATCGACTCCGCCGACGGTCTGAAGCAGCTGTACCCGGGCGAGATCGTGTTCACAGTGATGTCCAGGAACTCTTCAAACGAACCCAGCAGGCGGATCGCCGCTTCGATCGGGTGTGCGATTCCCAAGAACCGCAACAAAAGCTTCGGCTATCTATCCGAGCACCACTCCTATGGCGAAACCGAGCGATGCGCGGGCATGTATGCAGAGCGACTGGCTGAGAATATGCTCTTTACTTGGACTAAGGAGAAACCAGAGAGTACTATGAATATCTCGAAGACCGCCGAGGTCGACGATGAAGGAAACTGGACGACAGTTATATCAGCTGCCGTGTTCATATTG
>DATHCY010000136.1:0-20822 GCA_035319305.1 Methanocella sp. | reverse complement strand
CCGGTCCAGGTTGTCCTGGTAGTAGAAGCAGAACGCCCCGTCCATGGCTACTCCGATGATGATGTCGGGCTCTATCTCCTGTGCGGCATTGGCTTTCGGCAGGTCCCCGGATTGTTGGGCGATGTTGATAATCCTGTCGATATCGCAGTATTTTTCCACGATCTCTCCGGCGAGTCTCATTCTGTCCGTTTCGTGGGCCATGTTTAGTCCGAGGTGCCGGCTCTTCACCTGTATTCCTTGTTCGCGCCGGATCCAGCCTAGCCCGGGTGTCTGCAGGGAGGCCTCGATCATGTGACGGTGGCTTTCTCCGCCCACTTGGTTGAAGATGACGCCGGCGATCTTCACTGCCGGGTCGAACTCCTGGAACCCTTTGACCAGCGCGTTGGCGCTGCGGGACATGCTGCCCACGTCCACTACTAGGATCACGGGCGCCTCCAGCAGCTTCGCTACGTGTGCTGTGCTGGAGAAGTCTGTGCCTTCCAGGCCGTCGTACATGCCCATGACGCCCTCGACGATCGCGATATCGGCATCCTGGCAGGCGGTAATGAATGTATGCCTGACCCCTTCTTCGCTCATCATGAAGGGATCGAGATTCCGTGAGCTTCTCTCGCAGATCGCTGTGTGGTGGGAGGGATCGATAAAGTCGGGCCCGACTTTGAATGGCTGAACTGTATAGCCCCGGGCTTTCAGCGCGGCCATCAGCCCGCTTGCTACAGTGGTTTTGCCGCAGCCGCTGTGAGTGCCTGCGACGATGATGCAGGGAAAAGTCATCTCATACCCCATTATCCCCTTGGTAAAGTAAACTTGCGCTGGCGCAACTTCAGTTTTGTTAAGGGCTTGGATGATAATAAAGGTTGTCGTTTTAGGATGGTGTGGATGAAGTGCGCCTGCCCATCGTTTTCATTCCTGGTGGTATGTTGATTGGCATCAAAAATCGAGGATAGGGGAGATTCAGGTGAATTAATGGGGGGGTGTCTCAATTTTACTGTAAAATTGTAGGTCAACCCAGGAGCGTTGGAGAGGCTAATTGGAATTTTACAGTAAAATTGAGACGCGTCCCATTAATGGGGGGGTGAACGGTCATTGAAGTTTGATGGTCGCTTATTTCTGAGGGTTTTAGTGGGGGTATATAGAGCTTATCGTACTTCATATTTATAGATATTTATATATGTGCATAGATGCCAAACGGCTGGTAAAAGTTTTAAATCACTCAAATTTATTATTGGTGGGTCATTTACCCCTTTATTTCTACTGGAGTTGGGATCTTCAATTATAAGTTTTTCTCTGTCCTATAGAAAACCTTTAAGTATCTTTAAGGCAATCTGACTAAGCGTCAGTCAACGCTGACTTATAATCAGTCAAGTAAGGTCGTGACCGGCATGCGCATTTCCAAAGACCCTGATGTAAGAAAGAGAGAATTACTCAGGGCGGCAGAAGAGCTATTTAGAGATAACAGCTATGAAAAGACCAGCGTAAGCGACATCGTAAAAAAAGTCGGCGTCGCCCAAGGCACCTTCTACTACTACTTTAAATCGAAAGACGATGTCCTGAACGCCGTAATCGATCACTACATCGACATGTACGTCGCAGGACTGGAACGACTGCTCTCCAATGACCAGATCGACCCGATGAGTAAGATCGAGATGGTGGTAAACGACGGACTGAGCATGCACATCTGCGACCGGAAATTCGTCGAATTCCTACACGCGGAGGAAAATCTAGTCACCCACCAGCGATACATGATGAAATCCTTCGACGAAGTCATCCCCATCATCACAAAAATAGTAGAACAAGGCGTTACCGCAGGCATCTTCAACGTGGAGAACCCGAAAGAAGTCGTGGAGATCATGGTGTTCGCATTCGGGTACCTAGAGGACGCACTATTCCTATCCTCGGGAGATGAGCAGTACTTCAGGAGGCTCCGTGCCGCCGAACAGCTGACTGAGCGAGCCCTAGGCATCCCGAAAGGGTCGATCCACATCGACCCATCTACAGCAAGCAACATTTCATCGGAAGACTACTACAGGGAGTTTTAAACCATGTTCAAAGAGCTGGGACAGTTCATCACCCGTCATCCGTGGGCGATCATAGCGATCTGGATCATCGTACTGCTGCTAGCGCTGCCGCTGGCGGCCACCTTCAGCGACAAGCTATCGTACAATATGGACACGTTCATCCCGAAGGACCTGGAGTCCATCCACGCGCAAGACCTGTACAAGGAGAAATTCCCCGACACATCAAGGAGCCAGATGATCGTCGCCACAGTGTCAAAAAACAAGACAGCAACCGCCAAGTTTATCGATCAACTAAACCGATCGGTTAACAACGGATCGATCTCCAATATCACCTCGACCTCGTCGATCTACGACATCCAGCGCAAAGCAATCATCAACGCATCCCCCGACCTCCACACAGGCCTCATTTACCTGTATAACAACACGACCAACACAAACAAAGACCTGTATAACGCCACAGACACGGTGCTCAACGCGAGCAAAGACATCTACGACCTGCGCGATAATATCACAAAGATCAACAGCCAGCTGTACGAAGCCTGGGGCAAAACTGCCGGGGCCAGCAAGGACATGTACGACGCCCGAGACGGCGTCGTAACAGCAAACAACGAGATGTACCAACTCAAAGGCGTTGCGGATGTACTTTTCGGCGTTCCCAACGCGTATGCTAGCGCCTGGAATAATAGTACACCCAGTATTGCTATGAGAAAATCCGCAGCCAACGGCGCGGCTATGAGCTACATCAACTCAAATATCACACCTTCAAACCAGCAGCTAGCCATGGGCTACCTGCAAGGATTCAACGAGTCATGGGATGACGTACCCCCAGACTCAACCCCGCAGCAGTACGCTGATAAGATAATACAGGCCTATTCAGATGGATTTATCACTCAGAACGTGCCCTCCGACAGCCAGCAGATGATGCTGGGCGTCCGCCACTCCCTAACCATCCCAGCCTATAACGATCCGTCCGCCCTGACGAACGCCATCGTCAGCATGACAATCCAATCCGGCGGCATGAACGAATCCGACAGGCCTCGCATGACAGCGATCTACAACCTGGGCCCGAACCCCTCAGGCAGCGCCATCGACTCGCTGACCCTGAGCCTTATCACAACCGGCATGTCCGATGACGACGCAGCGCAGGCACGAGAGGTCTACGCCCTCGGCAACGATAAAAATCGCATCGGCAACTACATCGTGGATAAAGCCGTCAACGCTCAAGATAATACCACAATAAAGGGGTTCATACGGGACGCGTGGAACCTGGGCCCGCAAGCGACCGATAAAGACTTCGACGACTATGTGACCAACCGAGCGAGCAAGGATATGAACGCCTCGGAAAAGGCCGATTTCTTAGAGATCTACTCTTGGGGCCCGAAACCGAACAACACCACCATCAGCAACTACGTGTTCAGGAAAGCCGGCAAAAACCTGAACTCGACCGAGATTGACTTCCTCCACCAAGTCTACGCCCTGGGAGACAAACCCAACAACACTACAATAAAGTCCTTTATTGTTAGCAAGGTCAACAAGGATCTAAATATCACCGGCAACCTATCCTACCTATACGCCCTGACGGATCTTGACAGAAACGCATCGAAGGCGGAAGTGGAAACCTTTGCTACGGACTGGGCAAACACCCACGGATACGACAACCCCAGACTTATGCCGGACTCCGTGATCAACGGCCTCGCCTCCGACAACCTGACACTCTACGTGATCGGCACTACCGACAGCGATGACTCCCAAGCGGCAAAAGATAGCGTAACCAAAGTAAGATCATACGTCACAAGCCTTGAACAACGTCCGGAATTCAGCGATATCAAAGTCTACGTCACAGGCAGCGCGGCCATGAGCCTAGACTCAGAGAATGCGGCGATGAACGACGTTGGGAACATCGACCGCATCTCGATCATATTAATCCTACTTCTGCTGGGACTGTACTTCAGATCGTTCCTCACCCCATTCGTACCGCTGACCATCATCGCGATTGCGATCGGCATCGCATTCGGAGCGCTCAACCTGATCAGCGGGGTCATATCACTCTACAACCTAGTTATGACCTTCGTCATGGTGATCATGCTGGGAGCGGGCACCGACTACTGCGTGTTCCTTCTTTCCCGATATTCAGAGGAACGATCGAAGGGCGCGGAACAAAAGACGGCGATCATCACAGCAGTAGAACACTCGGGCAAAAGCGTCGCCTCCAGCGGCACAACAGCGATGATCGGCTTCAGCTCGCTACTCATCATCGACCGCGGCATCTTCGGCGGCATCGGCATCAGCATCGCCGTAGGCATCCTTACCGCCATCCTAGTAGCGATCACCTTGCTGCCCGCGGTACTAACACTGGCCGGCGATCGGCTATTCTGGCCGCATAAGATCCATAATACAGGCAACCGCAGCACCATGAAAAATATGTGGTCGAAGATCACCCGAAAGGTAATACGACATTCCCGGCTTATCCTAGCTCTGGGCATCCTAATCTGCATCCCGGCCGTATTCCTAGCTTCCCACATCGCGCTGGGCAACGACATGGTGGCCATGATGCCCTCCGGCATCGAGAGCAAGCAGGGCTTCGACGCCATAAATTCAGAGTTCGGCAGCGGCACCATCGATCGAATCATGATCCTGGCAACACTCCCGAATAACGCGACAGATAATTCGGGCAACTTCACCCAAACCTCCCTAGATCGAATCGAACAACTATCAAGCACCATCGCCGGCATAAGCGGCGTAGACAAGGTGAACTCAGCCACCAGACCCGAAGGCACCATAATCAACTACAAGAACATATCATCCTACCCCATCGTTGAACGGGGCTACTACCAATCATATATGAACGACAGCCTAGGCAACGACAATAAGACGGCCGTGCTGTATGCGTCCTTCAAAGGCTCCCCATACTCGGAGAACAACATGAAGGCCATCGACAACATCCGGTCCGAACTCTCCAACTACACCCAAGGAGAAGGCAAAGGCGTCACAGTAACCGTGGGCGGCACACCGGCGGGCATCCACGACTACCAGAACTCCTGCACCAACAGGTACCCATTAGTCTACCTGACTGTATTCATTGGCATCTTCCTAGTGCTCGCAGCGCTACTACGATCCATCTTCACCCCACTCCGACTAATCATCACACTACTCATGAGCGTCTGCTGGACACTAGGAGCCTACGTGCTCATCTTCCAAAACACACTAGGGTACGTGACCTCGTGGATCATACCCATCTTCCTGTTCTGCGCGCTGATGGGCCTAGGCGTAGACTACGATATATTCCTCGTATCGAGAGTCAGGGAAGAGGTGATGAACGGCAAGAAGGATGAGGACGCCATCGAAACAGCGGTCGAATCCACCGGCTCCATCATCACACTATGCGGCTCAGTCATGGCCTCAGCATTCGGATCGATGCTATTCTCCACCAGCCCCGAACTGCAAGAATTCGGTTTCGTACTCTTCTTCGCCATCATCCTAGACGCTACAGTAATCCGACTAGTACTGGTACCATCGATAATGGTACTGATGAAGAAGTATAACTGGTGGATGCCATTCCTCGGTACCGGCACTAAAAACACCCCAGAAGGCGATGGAAAAACAGGACAAACACAAGAAAAATGAGGAAAAACAAAAACAAAAAGACCCACCCCCAGGCCACACCTCGGATTACGATCGGCGATACGAAAGCCGAGCAGAAACTTATGATAGGGAGTTGAGGAACAGGAAACCTCACCTGAAAACCAAGGATGAACCACCCCAACACCCTATCAGATACCTGGATTATAGTATGTTGAATTTGCCTCGTGCCCTTGACTACTGCATGATAACCGACGAATTTTCCATGTCCAGTGTAGGTCTCTCGATTATGGCTGGCTTTTAAGTAAAATAATTTATGTTAAGTGATTATACTTGTATGGGATATAGATGGCGTATTATAACCAGGATTACGAAAAGATCTTGGATGAGTATTACAAGATCGATATGGGGGAAGTTCGGGAGTTTGAAAAAGCCGAGTATGAGTCAAGGCTAAATAATTTTTATCTGAAGCATGGAAAGTTCATTGCTGTAATGTTTGGATTATCATTCCTTATATCAGCCATTGGTTTTATATATAGTGTGTTATACTTGCATGAAACGATAGTTACGTTATCGATCTTGTTGTTATTTACGCTTGTTGGGGACGCGGCATATTTTTATTATAGGTATAAAAAAGCTACGAATGCTAAAAAATCGGAGCGTTGCTTAAGATAAGACGTTGCTTAAGATAGGAGAGTATAACTCATTTTTATTTGGTCTTGATCGTATTGGTGAGGTTTAGATGATGCCCATCGCTTTTAGTGCAATACTAAATACGAATAGGACTGCCATGTAGATCAGTGCAAATTTGTCCATGTGCTCGTTGGGATCGAAATCGCCGTCGTCGTTGGAGAGATATTTTTTTTTGATCTCTTCGAGCATGGTTTTTGTCACCTGCTGAATGGTATAATGGATAGATTTAAAAGTATTTGCTATTGTTTTGCTAAATATAATATTGTAATGGTGTGGTGTGTTATGGTAGGTTGGGTTTAGTTGTATATTACTGTTGCAAGCTGTATATTACTGTTGCAGATGGTAATGTTTATATACTTTGTACAATGTATAATATACATCGTTAATGTATAACTTTGTACGTTGTGTGTAGATGGTGGTGTTCGATCTGGACTTCGGCGAGATCATGCGGTCGTGTAAGGAATCCTACCAGCCTTTCCGGGACGATGTAATAATAACTAGAAAGCCGGGGAGCCTTATCGATAGCGTCAAAGCGGCCAAAAAAGAGGGTCGGCGGCCGGTCATCGCCGAGATCAAGCCCGCCTCCCCCACCGCGGGGACCATCCGTAAGGTGGACGACCCCCACGAGATCGCGAGGGAGTATGCGGCCGCCGGGGCCTGCGGCATCTCAGTTCTGACCGAGCCCAGGTATTTCGGCGGCTCGCTGGCCAGCCTCAAGGCTGTATCCGGTATAGGAATACCAGTATTACGGAAGGATTTCTTATTCGACCCCCTGCAGGTGAGAGAGTCCTATTTTTACGGCGCCGATACGCTGCTTCTGATCGCCTCTTTTTTCGATGCCGACACTCTTTCGGCCATGGTCGTCGAAGCCCGGCGCTATGGCATAGAGCCGCTGGTAGAGGTCCACGATCGTGACGATATAGAGCGCTCTGCCTCCTGCGATGCGAAGATCTACGCGATCAATAACCGAGATCGGCACACGATGAAGGTGGACCTGAGCCGGACCAAGAAGCTGGCACCATACATCCGCGGCACCATAGTGAGCGCCTCCGGCATCTCCACCGTGGACCAACTGGACGATGTTTTAACATGCTGCGACGCCGCGTTAATCGGCACGGCTCTGATGAGCGCGAGACATCCGGGCGACGCTCTCAGGGCGTTGATCTGGTGAATGAGTAGCGAGCGAATGGTGAGTGATCATATGCTTATAGAAGAAATTGTTACCAGACGGGCGAAGCCCGTGGAAATGGTTCCGGTAGTGGAAGCCGTCGAACTCAATATCGGCCCGCTGGAGGCTTTCGTCAGACTGTCGACGCCAGGAAGCCGGTCGTTCCTGCTAGAGTCGGCCGAGACAGGGGGCAAGTCGGCCCGCTACTCGTTTCTAGGCAGCGGAGCCACGACCATTCTTATCAAGAACGGCAGGATCTCTTTCGGAGGCTCTGAGGTTGAACACAAAGGCGGTCCGATCGGGTTCCTCAAAGAGTTCATGGACAGCTTCCGACAGCAGACGCCGATATACCTCCGGGAAGAATCGTTCAACGGAGAAAACCCGCCTCTCCCACCGTTTTCAGGGGGGCTGGCAGGCTTCATGTCCTATGACTTCGTCCGGTATGTGGATCCCATAGGCAGCACGGCTACGGATGACATCGGCTGCCCGGATGTCGAGCTTCTCCTAGTGGAAGACCTGGTCGTCTACGACCACCTGCGAGGCAGAAAGATGATCATCGCTAACTCCCGGGGCAGGGACAACACCTCGATCATGGCAGCCAGGGAACGGATCCGCTCTATCAAGGCAACACTAGAGATACCTGCCTCCGTACCGCTGACACCGCCCATAGATGACAAACCGCTAAAAGTGACCTGCCCCACAACCAAAGAGCAATTCATGGGAATGGTAGCCCGAGGCAAGGAGTACATCCTTGATGGCGACGCCTTTCAAATCGTCCTGTCCCAGCGGATGGAGGTCGAGACAGACGTCGATCATGTGTCACTGTATAAGCACCTGAAGGAGATCAACCCCTCTCCATATATGTACTTCCTGGAGTTCGGAGACCTGGCGATCGTGGGCTCCAGCCCGGAGATCCTGGTTAAGGTGGAGAACAGGAAAGTCACCGTACGCCCCATCGCCGGCACCCGGCCCCGCGGGAAGTCTGACGAGGAGGACAGAAGGCTGGAGACCGAGATGAAGGCCGACCCAAAGGAGGTCGCGGAGCATATAATGCTAGTCGATCTGGGCCGGAACGACGTGGGCAAGGTATCAAGGTTCGGTACCGTGGTCGTGGACGACTTTATGGGTGTGGAGAAGTACTCCCATGTCCAGCACATCGTCTCCAACGTGGTGGGCGACCTGGCCGAAGGCCTGGACACGGTGGATGCGCTGGCGGCGACATTCCCGGCGGGAACGGTCTCCGGCGCCCCGAAGACACGGGCCATGCAAATCATCGAAGAACTTGAAGGCCGGCGAAGAGGCCTTTACGCGGGCTGTGTCGGCTACCTATCGTTCAACGGCAACGCAGATCTGGCGATCGCGATCCGAACCATCCTGCTGAAGGGCGGGAAAGCATATGTACAGGCAGGAGCAGGCATCGTTATGGATTCGGTGCCCGAAAACGAATATATCGAGTCGATGAACAAAGGCGCCGCCATGATTAGGGCGCTTGAGTCCGCCGCCGGAGGGAAAAGATGAAAGTGCTGATCGTCGACAACGTGGATTCCTTCGTATACAACCTGTACCAGTACGTGGGCGAGCTCGGCACCGAGCCGGTCGTGGTTCCTAACACGATCTCCGTCGCAGATATCGAGGAGATGCGGCCGGATCGGATTATCCTGAGCCCCGGACCTGGCAAGCCAGAGGACGCCGGTAACTGCGTGGAGATCATCCGCGCCCTCGGCCCCAAGATCCCCACACTAGGAGTATGTCTCGGCCATCAGTGCATCGGAATCGCCTACGGCGGCATCGTATCCCGAGCCCCCCTGCCGATGCACGGCAAGACCAGCCGCATCGAACATGACGGTACGAACATCTACAACGGCCTCTCCGGACCCTTCGAGGCCACCAGATACCATTCACTCGCCATTAGAAGAGAGGGGTTTCCCGCGGAACATCTTAAGATCACCGCGTCCACCGGCAACGGTGAAATCATGGGCGTCCGACACCTAGAGTATCCTATCGAAGGAGTGCAATTCCATCCCGAATCGATCCTGACCGGGGAAGGAAAGAAGATCCTCCTAAACTTCCTTTACGGAGGGAGCATGAAGGACTATATCCAGAAACTAGTCGACAGAAAAGACCTGGCCCCGGCCGAAGCGGCCGACGCGATGAGGACTATCATGAGCGGAAAGGCAACACAGGCACAGATTGGAAGCTTCCTAACCGCAATGCGCATTAAAGGCGAGTCCGTCTCCGACATCACTGAGTTCGCGAAGACAATGCGAGAGTTTGCAGCGAAGATCGGCCCTGTCACGACCAGACCGGTCGTGGACATGTGCGGCACGGGAGGGGATACGATCAAAACATTCAACATTAGCACCATCGCATCCTTCGTGGTGGCCGGCGCGGGCGTGCCTGTGGCCAAGCACGGCAACAGATCCGTAACCTCCAAATCGGGCAGCGCGGACATACTCGAAGCGCTCGGGGCTAAAATAGATCTGCAACCGACGGCCGTGGAGAAGATGATCGAGGAAATCGGCTTCGGCTTTATGTTCGCCCCAGTATTCCACGCGTCCATGAAGCACGCTATCGGACCCAGGAAAGAGGTGGGCATCCGGACAGTATTCAACCTTCTCGGCCCGCTGACCAACCCCGCGTCGGCGAAAGCGCAGGTCGTGGGCGTCTACGACGCGACGCTGGTCGAGCCTGTGGCCAACGTGCTGCGGAACATGGGCACCGAGAGAGCGCTAGTCGTCCACGGGGTGGGCGGGCTGGACGAGGTATCCACCTTCGGCCGCACCCTAGTGTCCGAGATCAAAGACGGCAGAATAATATCCTACGAGATAAGCCCCATAGACTTTGGACTGGATATGGTGACACCCCAAGACCTGAAAGGCGGGAACGCCGAGGAGAACGCCCGACTCGCCTACCGGCTGCTGCGCGACCGGGAGCACGGACCTAAGCGAGACATCGTGCTGCTGAACGCTGCCTGCGGCATCTACATAAGCGGCGCCGCCCCCTCGATCAAAGACGCGCTAAAACTCGCGGCCGACTCTGTCGACTCCGGCGGGGCGCTCGAGGTTATGGACCGATATATCAGGCTCTCCAAGGAGACAAATTCATGACCCGAGTCAAGATATGCGGCATCACCTCGCCAGAGGACGCGGTAGAATGCGCGAGCTCAGGCGCGGACGCCATCGGCATGCTAGTAGACGTAGAGATCTCGCCCCGACGCATCACCGTGGAAGAAGCGAGACAGATCGTATCAGCCCTGCCGCCCTTCGTAGCCAGCGTGATAGTGATGACGCCCTCCACCCCGGACAACGTAATCGAAGCGGTAAAGAAGGTACAGCCGGCGGCGGTACAGCTACACGGCGACGAGCCGGCCGACATGCTATGGCAAATAAGGCGACAGCTGCCGGGCGTCAAACTTATCAAAACCATCCACGTCGGCGAAGGGGACGAAATCGAGAAAGCCCGAAGGTACGAGAGCGCGGCCGACGCGATCCTGCTGGACACCTCATCCCCCCTGGGCGGAGGCGCCGGGATCGTCCACGACTGGACGATCTCCCGGAAGATCATCGACACAGTCCGGCTGCCGGTTATCCTCGCGGGCGGATTATCGCCCAAGAACGTCAGAGACGCGGTCAAAGCAACCCACCCCTATGCAGTGGATGCATGCAGCGGCGTGGAAGCTAAGAAAAGGGAAAAGGACCTCCGGCTGGTCCAGGAGTTTATACGACAGGCAAAGGTGATCACATGATGGCTAAAGGAAGATACGGAGAATACGGTGGCACCTACGTGCCTGAAATTCTCGTTCCCGCCCTGAAGGACGTAGAAGCGGGCTATGAGAAGTACAAAAACGATGCTGGTTTCAAGGAGGAACTAAACTCCTACCTGAAGGAGTTCGTCGGCAGGCCCACACCTCTGACACTATCCCGAAACATGAGCCGCAAATATGGCTTTACCCTTTACCTGAAGCGAGAGGACCAAGCCTTCACCGGCGCCCATAAGATCAACAATACCATCGGCCAAGCGCTACTAGCAAAACGTATGGGAAAAACCCGACTGATCGCAGAGACCGGCGCAGGGCAGCACGGCGTCGCTACCGCCACCGCGGCGAGGGCGCTAGGCATGAAATGCACCATCTACATGGGCGAGGTGGATATCGAACGGCAGAAGATGAACGTGTTCCGAATGCGACTGCTGGGCGCTGAGGTAATTTCGGTGAAAAACGGCACCAAGACGCTAAAGGACGCGATCAGCGAAGCAATGCGCTCCTGGGTCACCTGCATAGACGACACACACTACCTATTCGGCACCGCCTACGGACCGCACCCGTACCCGGCCATCGTCAAAGACTTTCAAAGCGTCATCGGCCGCGAAGCCAGAGAGCAGGTGCTGGCCCATGAAGGCAAACTTCCCGACGCGGTCATCGCCTGCGTAGGCGGAGGCAGCAACGCCATCGGCATATTCTCAGGCTTTATCAAGGACGATAATGTCAGACTGATCGGCGTGGAAGCCGGCGGCTGCGGCATCGAGAGCGGCAAGCACGCGGCCCGATTCCAAACAGGAACCAAGGGCGTGCTTCACGGCTCCTACACCTACATCCTACAAGACCGGTACGGGCAGATACAGGACACCCACAGCGTATCCGCAGGCCTAGACTACGCGGCGGTAGGCCCGGAACACGCGCTGCTCCGAGATATCGGCAGAGCGGAGTACAGCTACTGCACCGATGATGAGGCGCTACACGCGTTCCAAGAACTGGGCATGGTGGAAGGCATCCTGCCCGCGCTGGAATCCTCCCACGCCATAGGCTGGACCATCAAAAACCGACAGAAACTGCAGGGAAAGACGATCATCGTCAACCTATCAGGCAGAGGCGATAAAGACGTATATACCGTCGCCAAATGCATGGGGGTAGAGATATGAAACTCTCCGAAAAATTCCTCGAGACAAAAGCGAAAGGCGAAGGCGCGCTAGTCGCCTACATCACCCTAGGAGACCCCTCCCCCGTCGAATCACTCGCCATCGCCCAATCACTAATCGACTCCGGCGCGGTGGACATTTTAGAGTTAGGCGTGCCCTTCTCCGATCCCATAGCAGACGGGCCGGTCATCCAGAACGCCGTCGACAGAGCGCTGAAAGCCGGCATGAACACAGACCTAGCGTTCGAGATCTCAGCTCAGCTAAACAAGAAAGTGCCCGTCGTCTACCTGACATACTATAACATCGTACTCCAGTACGGCATCGAACGATTCTTCCGGTCCTGCCGAAAATCCGGCATCTCCGGCATCATCATCGCAGACCTCCCCTTCGAAGAAGGCGCCGAGGTCAGAAAAGCCTGCGAGGAGAACGACGTCGACTACATCCATATGGTCACCCCGAACACGAACGACGAGAGAATGCGAATGATCCTAAAGGATGCTTCCGGCTTCGCCTACCTAGTCTCCACGAAAGGAGTCACCGGTAAGCGTATCAAACTCTCCACCACACTACAGGAGATGATCGACAGAACGAAAGCCGCAGCGGACAAAACTCCAGTCGCAGTAGGCTTCGGCATCTCCAACCCCGAACACGTGACCGAGATCATCTCCATGGGCGCCGACGGCGCCATCGTAGGCAGCGCCATCGTAGACCTAGTGAGCAAAGGCGCCTCAACCGAAGAACTCCAAACCTACGTCCGCAGCCTCAAGACAGCCACGAAGACCGTGAAAGCGGTAGTGAAATAACCGCAGAACCCGCCCGAAATTGGCCCGGAATTGTTTCCAACGCCGAGCCCGGAAAGGAACGGGCTCAACGCTGCGAAAATCACTTACTGGAATACGACCAGCGCCCTGTCAGTACCCGTAGCTGTCTGCCGAGTCAGCAAGAAGGACTGCCCGGGACTCCCGGTGAACGAGTACATCTGCATCGCGCCGCCCGACGTTCCGCTCGAACCGGCCCCGGCCAACACTACCGTCCCCGACCCGGTCCACGTGCCCGTACCGACATACCCGTTAGGACCGAAGACGACCATGTTGGCCGGATTTTGACCCTGGACGCCCGCCGCTTGACCGGCACTCGCCGCAGGCGGATTGCCAGTAGTAGTCGTAACGAAGAAAGCGGTACCCGCCGGCGCCTTGATCACCTGAACACCGCCCGAAGCTAGACTATCCGCATCCCCCGAACTCACCGAACTCACCGAAAACATATACCCATTGCCCAGCGTAAAAGTCTGGATACCGCCCGTACCGCCGGACGCCGACCCCGCCGCCGCGCCGAACGCCCCAGTATTTGCCGAACCAGTATTCGTATACCCAGTATTCGTATAGGTAGTGCCGGTAGTGCCGGTAGTGCCGGTAGTGCCTGACAACGCCTGCATCGCCGCAACAGCCTGAGATGCGGCCAGCACGGCCAGCACGGCCAACATAACCGCCAACATAACCAAGACTGCCATAATTCTGGTCTTATCGCTCGTTTCCATCCTCCCCCTGTAAAAGCGAAATTGTCGATCCGGCGGAAAAAGATGGACCACGATCGCGACGAAATTTACGCTCGAATAGTACGAATTGCAGACAGCAAGAGGACGTTCACGATCTTGGGGCTGTGGGGAGGAGAAAGCCCGCTCCTTAGGAGATAGGCTTTCTCTATCCCTCGAATATCTTTATCTATCCCTATAATATGTTTTTTCAGTGTTCGATGAAGACTAATATTTTTCAGTGTTCGATGGAGATTATTTAATCGGCTGTCGTATAAGTATGGTGCGTGGGATGTGTGGTTGTTTCCGCCGCTAAAGCGTGTGGGTTCCCTGTCTCACGGTCTTTTTATCGTGACGGCTCCCACGATTTTAATCGTGGGCTTTCGCTCGCTCTACACTCAGATTTCTACACTCGGATTGATCGTAAAATTATGGTGGCAGGGCTTGTTCTCAAATACAGATGCCCTGCCGTGGGTTTAGTTTTGTTTTAGCGTCTGCCGTATTTGCGGAAGACGATGACCAGGCCTGCTATGACTACTAGTACGATGCCTACTGCTATGTACATTACGTAGCTGTCGGTTGTGACGTTGATCCTGTAGTCGAGCACGTCTGAGTTCGCCTGATCGCTTTTCACCGTGACTTTGACGTCGTAGTCGCTGGCCTGGATATTGGCCGGCGGCAGCACTGACACGGTGAAGACCTGCATATTCCCCGCCTGGATCGTATTAGCCGTCTCAGGGCTTGAGCTGACTGTCCAGCCGGACGGGGCTTCCACGCTGGGGTACACGTTGGTCAGGGCGGCGCCTTTGCCGCTGTTGGTGACGTAGACCTTGATGTTGAATGCTGTCCCGGGTTTCGCGTCGTAGGAGAGTTTGTCGTATTGTGCGCTGATCGCGGCTCCCCCGTTAAGTTTTAGGGTCAGGTTTTTGGAGACTGTGACTCCGTTGGTGGTGATGTCCATTGTGAAGTTGTAGTCGCCGGCGGTCGCGCTCGCCGCGGGTATGATCTCTAGCGCCATGTTCTTAGAGGTGGACGCGGAGACGACCTCTTCGGCCAGCGCGTTGGTGCTTGTCTTCGAGTCGAGGTACATGTAATACCAGTTAGCCGGCAGCCCGGTGACAGACAACTGATAGACATTCTCCTGGTCTTGAAGGTTATTGAGAGTGATGTCATAGTATGCCTTGCTGCCTATGGACGCGATGACCGAGTCCCCGGTTGGAGTGGACACGCTCACCGACTGGTTCACACTATCCACATCAACATGCAGGTTTAGATTGTATGAGTCTGCGTACGCGGTGAACGTCTTCTCGCCGAGAGTAGCGGTATACGGGGTGTCCACCAGCAGGCTCACAGTTTTGGACTGTCCTTTCGGCACGTATAACTGGTATATATTCTTGCCCTGGTACTGGAAGGTCGTGTTCCAATCCGTGGGGCTGGAAGCTCTCAATGTGTATGTGCGGTCTGTGGTATCATCGTTCTGGATTGTCAGCGAAAACGATACGATGTCTCCGGCCTTAGCGACCACGCCTGGAGTGTCACAGTATATATTGGTGCCGTTCGACCCGGACGTGTTAACCGGCTGCGACACGTCTATGTACGCCTGAGGGACGCCATAATAATCCCGGACGCCCATCACGGTGATACGGGCCGCATCGTAGTAGTCGTACGAATCCCCTACGCCCAGGGTCGCGTAGCCCCCGCTGTAGTATGAGCTCTGGATATGTAGGTGGGTCACATTAGCAGCCAGACTGTCGTTCGGGAAGCCGGGCGTCACGTAGACTCCCAGGCTGTTCTGAGGCGACATGTTATCGCCGTTAACCCATCCCGCGTAGACCGACACGTAGCTGGTCTCCGCCCCCGCTGCTACGGGGATCGCCGCGGCCGCCGCGCACAACGCCAGTAATGCCAGCAAAAAAAATTTGAGTTTCATCTGACATCAACTCTGATGAACTTTACATAGGATACTGCGAACCCGACGATGATCATCACCAGCATAGCCAGGATGTTCAGCAGGACTGACGAGAGGGATGTTATGACGGATACCGACTGGTCGACTGACTGCTGATAGAACCCGACATTTCCAGAGGTGCTGCTCCGTGGGGCGGATAGCTTTTCGTTGACGACTTGCGATATCACGCCGTAGTTGTAGGTTGGCGATATGACGTTCATGATGTTCTCGATGTTATTGCGGTTGGAGACATAGGCTTGATAGTCAGGATTGATGGTCATTCGCGTGCCATTCGATTCGAAACTCGGGCCTCCCCCATTAGTGAACATGCGGTTTCCGCCGCTGTCGCTGACGCTGCTCGAACTGGTGGAGTTGGCGGAAGCGGGGATCATCATTTCTGGCGCGGTTCCTGCTATAGCTGAGCTGACCGTGCTGGAGATATCCGGCACGACTGCTGACAGCATCAGAAGGAAGAGTGCAACGGTCAGGGCGATAGCCGAGTTTGGGGATATCGTTGAGCACGTCACGGCGATGGCCAGCCAGGTGAACATGAAGAGTATTGTCATGAGGAAGAGGGCGCCTATGCGGGTCAGATCATCGGATCCGGGCATGACGCCGAAGAACAGCATGATCGCGATGGTCATCAGGAATGTGGACGCCATCACCAGCAGCAGCATCGTGCCGGCACCGAGCAGCTTCCCGTTGATCACTGAGTCTCGGAACACCGGGTGGGTCAACAGTAGCTTGAGAGTTCCTTCCTCTTTTTCCCTGGTGATCATATCGAAGCCCATGCAGATTGCTAGGAATGCCCCCACGGAAGCGATGTAGGTGCTGTAGGATTGGAAAATGGTGAGCATTGACGGCACGTCTTCGACCATCCGTACCATCCGGCCCGCTATGTTTGCCGTGCTATTGATGCTCTGCAGGTTACTGTTGTATGTAGTTAACGCGCTATTGTAGTCGATGAACCCGGTGATCGCGCCGATGATCGTGAGGATGGCGAGAAAGCCGAACACGAATAGGAACCGCTTGCTGTTCAGGTAGTCCTTAAATTCTTTAACGGCCACGATGATCTCTGGCCTGGTACTGGTCGATGCCATGTTACACACTCCCGTAAACCGTGTTGAGGAATACTTCTTCGAGGGACTTCTCGACGACCTTTAGCTCGTGGATCTTGATGCCGGAACCGTATAATTCGCTCGAGATCTCATCCCGTATGTCCGACCTCGCCCGGATGACTGCGCTGCTGCCGTTGTATGAGGCCTCGACGATCCCCGCCGTCTTCAGTTCGGGAATCGTTCCCTGCACTGAGATCGAGATGGTCATCAGGTCGTCCTTCTGCAGCATCCGTCTGACCTCCTCCGTGGTGCCCTCAGCTATAATCTTGCCTTTGGAGATGACTCCAATGTTCTTGCACACTATCTGGACCTCGGATAGGATATGGGACGAGAAGAAGACGGTCTTGCCTTTCTTTGACAGATCTGAAATGATGTTACGAAACTGGACCACGCCCTGCGGGTCAAGGCCGTTAGTCGGCTCGTCCATAAAGATAACCTGGGGATCGTTGATGAGCGCCTGGGCCAGTCCGAGCCGCTGCTTCATGCCCCGGGAGAAGCCGCCGAAGTGCGTCTGAACGCCTTTGAGGCCCACGTAGTCTAGCAGCTCTTCGATGCGCTTATCTGCCTCCTCATCGCTCAGCCCGTAGAATTTAGAGAAGTACTTCAGGTTCTGCTTGGCCGTGAGAGTAGGGTAGAACCCGATGCCGTCAGGCAGGTATCCGGTGATCTTCTTCGCCCGCAGCGGGTCCCTTGTGACCTCGACATCGTTGATAAAACACTTTCCCGATGTCGGCTCGATCAGGCCGACGATCATGCCAATAGTAGTCGTTTTTCCTGAACCGTTTGGGCCAAGGAAACCGAATACCTCCCCCTTCTCAACCTTGAGCGAGACCGAGTCCACGGCTTTGACACCGTTGTAAGCCTTGGTCAAATTTTCAGTTCGTATCATAAATTACTGTCTCCCCTTGCACCCCCATGCACGAATGTACAACCGCGTACGGGATATGCACTGGTTTACAGCCGATAGATAAAAACAGGGAAGATAAATCATTTCTGATCCAATCGTCCAACTATTAACGCTCTGTTTTATAGTACAGGTTATATTATGGTCTGTTTTTCAATGATTTGTTCAGTTGGAGGATTGGGTCAAAACGCTTAAATACCCCTCCAAATGATACTGGAGATAGATCATATGATCAGAAAGATTACGGCAATTATAATATTATTATTGATAATAACATCATTGGCCGCGAGTCCGATCGCCAACGCAGACACGGTTCAGACAACGGACGATAACAACATCAACACGGTTCAGACAACGGACGATAACAACGTCAACACGGTTTACTATAACGATTCCGGGCAAATGCCTGGATCTATCGGTTTTCGCGCGACCCCTATTCTCGCGGAGGAAGCGGGCGCCAATCTAGACGCCGTATCTGATCTCGAAGACACCATGGTGGTCGTGGATATGACCGGAAGCCGTCTGATCACCCCAGGCCAATTCACATTCGACGAAGCCCGCGCACCGCCGCCACACTTCTGGCTCGTCAGCAAATGGGTATCTACTGACCACAACAACGGGAGCTACATCGACGGAGTCAGTGTGAAAGTTTATCACAAGGGCGTCGCCGTGCCAGGAACCTTCCCGGTGCGCTTCGAAAGCATCGGAGATCCGGCGGACTCCGAGCATAAATTTGTCGCCCATAAAAAACTCGACACTTCGGCAGGCGTGCTCGACTTCCAAGGTACCATTATGCTCAATTCCAACGGTAGCGTTATCGATGGCACCGCGCTGACCAAAAACAGCGAATACAACAACACCATTTCCCAAGGCGACGATAACTGGCACACCGTCACAGTAGGTAGCTCGACAGCCTCCCTTAACATCAATGTGAAATGGCAGAACTCCTCAGACAACCTCAGACTCATGATCTACACCGCCGACGGCTACACCCTCGGACCGTACTACGATAGTTCCGACGGCAAGACCGACGGCCAGATCCTGGTAAACGTATCGAACTCCGCAGGACTATCACCCGGCCAATGGTACCTGAAGGTAACCGGGTCAGACGTGGCCGGCAAAGACGCATACTACGTGAAAGCTTACTGAAATAGCCACAAAACGGACAGCATACACATGCGAAATAGGTTCATTCTACTAGGGCTCGCCATTACAGGCATCACAATCGCGATCATCGCAACGCTAACACTAAACATCCACACCGGAACCGGCGGCTATGTCGTTACCCCCGGAACCCCGCTCTCATCCGGCGCCAGTCCGGCCGACGCTCCTGCGATTTCCTCGGTGACCTACTGGAATCTACCCCTATGGGTCAAAGTCGCGTCCGCCGTAGACACGCTACTGATCCTAGCCGGAACAGTCGCCGCTCTACCGGCGATCATAGGCCGGATCCAAGACCTGATGGACAACAGTAACCGACTGGCCATATTCAACTACATAGTGAGCAACCCCGGCTGCACGCTGGCCGAGATCACCGCCAGACAGAACATAAAGAGCGGCACGGCGAAGTACCATATCTTAATGCTAGAGGTTGAGGGCAAAATTTCCCGACGCCGGATGGGCAAATTCACCCGACTGTACCGAAATACTATGAGCACCACCAACCTAGAGAAGGTCGTGGCATCCTACCTGAGGAATGAAACCAGCAAAGCCCTGCTACAAGCGATCGCGGACCGCCCGGGCACAACAAACAGGGAACTCTCCGATCGTTTTGGCCTAGACAAGAGCAGCATCCATTGGCACACAGTACGACTCCTTAATGATCGGGTAATCTCATTCAGCCAAGATGGCAAGTACAAGCACTACTTTATCAGCGAAGAGGCCCGTGACGCCATGGTCAAGCTCATGCCAGCGGAGATGAGCAGCAACGGTCCGTACGGTGATACCGGCATAACAGCCCACACCTAACCGACCTAACCGCCCGGCCCCCGATTTTCTTTTATCTTCTACCGAATTTCCTCACCACGAACAGCAGGGCGCCTGCTACGACAATGATGACCGCCCCCCGATAAAAAAAAATTATGATGTAGAGCCGGTGGTCACGTTGATGGTGAAATCCTTGCTGATCGCGCTCTGATCACTGATAACTTTATGGATAACAAGCACGGAGCGAGAGAAAACCCGGTTACTTCAACGCCGGAGGGAATCGAGTCTCGTCGGCTCACAGGTATTTAACATTTAATCGCCTACTACCTGTCATGTAGACTCGCCTTCGTAAGGGGCGAACCTTTCGCAAACATACGTGATGGACTGGGGCTGGGGTGACTGAGCAACAATCGTAAAAGTAGCCGGGGATTCTATGGATACTTGGTAGAGGTCTCGTCAATAGGCCCGCGGGAATAAGGCGATGTGCAAACCCACGAATTGAATTGCCGGAGCTGCGGGATGGCAAGTCACAGCCCTTCAGGGCGTGGTAATTGACTTGACAATAGTGTGAACTTGTGAACTACCCCGTCCTAAAGGGCGGGGTCTCCCACCCCTCCGCACTCCCGGTCAGATAAATGGCATGGATCAGCCATGCTTATTGGATGTCTTGGTCAGAAGTCGTCTCACTTGATCGGTTCTCCAGGGAACGCCATGCGATGGGTAAACCACGGTCGGTTTCCTGTTGATGACCGCTTGGATGCTGGATTCCATCGCCTCGGGAACTTCGATCAGTTTGGATATCGTCGGCCTGCCGGTCACGAAATACTTCCCTGTCAGTAGGTCGCCGGTGAGACAGCCGTCGGCTGTGGCGATCGATATGGAGCCGGCTGTGTGTCCGGGGGTGGGGAACGCCAAGGCGTCCACGCCGTACGGCGACAGGTCGGTCTCGCCCTCGATTAATATGTCTGGTTGGAATGCCTTGGTCTTCGGGCCTACGATTGCGGTTGTGAGCCTGCCCATGAGCGT
>DATHCY010000135.1:0-5129 GCA_035319305.1 Methanocella sp. | reverse complement strand
ACAGTGGATGGCACCAGCGGTACCATCGAGGTGCCATGATCGAAAACGATGACCTTGCAACGGTCAGTCAAGTCTTCCGGGTCTACGAGATCCGGGATGACGGCCCGAATACACGCCTGTTCGGGGAACCATTGGTGGATTCCAACGTATTTTATGGCAAAGTGTACAATTATTTCCGGACGAAGAAAAAATCAATATTTATCGAACATCGACTGGGCGAGTACGTGCTGACGATCGCACCTGAGCGCAAGGAGCCGGTATGGGTTAACGCTGTGCTGGGTGTCGCCACCTTTTTGTCAACGATGCTGGTGGGCGCGATGATGTACGGTGTCCACCCGACGGCCTCGCCGCTCGAGCTTTATAAGGGACTGCCTTTCGCCGTTGCCATCATGCTGGCACTGGGGTCGCATGAGCTGGGCCATTATCTGGTCTCGAGGAAGTATGGCGTTGAGGCAACGTTGCCCTACTTCCTCCCGTTCCCCCTGTCGCCCATCGGCACCCTGGGCGCGGTCATCATGCAAAAAGGTCCGGTGCCGACGAGAAAAGCGTTGTTCGATGTGAGCATCGCCGGACCGTTGATAGGCCTTTTCGTATCCGTTATCATCACGATCATCGGCCTCCTATTGCCGTCCCCTTCCGTCGATCTGTCCAGCGGCTCCTTCCTGCAGATCCAGACGCCCCTGCTCTTCGACTTCCTTGCATGGATCTTACACCCCACTCAAACAATGACGACGATCAACCCCATCGCATTCGCCGGTTGGGTTGGCATGCTGGTGACCGTGATGAATATGATCCCCGTCGGCCAGCTCGATGGCGGGCACGTCTCTAGGGCGATATTCGGGGGGTGGGCTGATAAAATTTCCCGGGTCCTGCCTCTGGCCCTCATGGCATTGGGGGCCATCGGCACCTTTGTGCTAAATCAACCCGGCGAGATCTGGATATTCTGGGGGCTTCTGACGATGCTCATGGGCCGGTTTCCGCACCCAAAGCCGACGGACGATGATCAGCCGGTAGGCAGGATTAGGATATTCATAGCCGCAGCGGCCTTCGTGCTGACGCTGCTTTGCTTTACGCCGTTCCCGATCTCAATGTGAAGCGGGCCTGGCTCAAATAGCGAGATTTTCATCGATCGCACAGCTCCGCCACAAATACGACGCAGCAGCCAGGTGATCAAATTTACTTGTCTTATAACAAGGCTTATTTATCTTAAGGGATTACTACACCAGGCCGGAAGGTTCCACTCATGGTTGTTGATGGTATATCCTACTTTAATGGTGCAGAAAAGTTCGCGGAAAAGATCAGGGGACAGGGCTCGTACGTGCTGCTGATGGGCAATACGGATACGGCACTTATTCCAGGTATTACAGCTGCGGGCATAAGCCCTGAAATGACCCCTTACACGCCCCCGCTCGATGCAGAGCTGGTACATACGGGCAGGATCCTAACGCTGGGGGAAATGGCCCTGACTCCGGAGTTTATACCGACCCCTGGCCTGATCACCAGGGCAGTTATCACGCTATCGGATTTCCGGGAGTTCTACGTTGATGCCGGGATCAGCATCTCGCCGCTTATCCCTCATTTCCGGGTTGGCAACATCTCGGGCAAAGATATCCGCACCGGAAAGGCGGTGTCCAATGTCAGAGAGATCATCGAAAATGCAAAGAAAGTGGGCGCAGTATTGGCTTCAGAATCCGAATACCTGGTGATTGGCGAGTCCATTGCCGCGGGTACCACAACCGCCCTGGGAGTCCTGCTCGCCATGGGCCAGTCGATGGATGGATATACCAGCAGCAGCCTGAAAGTAAACCCCCAGTCGCTGAAGAGCTCGGTTGCCCTCGAGGGCCTGAGAAACGCGGGCATCACCCAGCCGGTCGATCCGGTCAGGGCGATCGAGGCTGTGGGCGATCCGATGATGGCAGGCGCCCTCGGCCTGATCCTGGGTGCAAAGAATGTGCCGATCATCCTCGCGGGCGGCACACAGATGGCAACCGTAGCGGTACTATTGTCAAAACTGGTGGACATCAGGAGCTTTGATATCGCCCTTGCGACAACGAGGTGGGTGGCAAAGGATAGCAGCTCCAACCTGTTCGGCATCCTTGAGCAGGGCAACGTGGAGATCCCCGTCATGACCGCCGATCTGTCCTTTGCCAGGTCGAAGTTCGACGGCCTCAAAGCGTACGAGAACGGCCATGTGAAAGAGGGCGTAGGCGCCGGGGGAATCTCCGTCGCAGCCATGCTCAAGGGCATAAGGAAAGAGCAGATCGAAGATACCGTCGAGTTTATGTACTCGAAGATGATCGGGCAGTAGCGCCCAGCAAACCGCCCATAAAGGGCAGGGTAGCATGCCTTCGCAGCATCAGGGTGGACCCGTGTTCATTTTTGTATAATGAACATGCCGGTATTGAGGCATTCCGCATAATCGGGGCTCAGCTGCTCCACCTGGACCTCCTCGCCCACGATGGCGCTGTTGCCCAGCGGATCTTCGATGATCAGGGTGAAGGCTGCATTGCCCGCCCTTGCGTCGTCGATGGTCTTCAAAAGACAGTCCGCCTTTTCGATCTCCTCGAGTGTTTCTGCCCACTTGCGAGCCATGTTGACCACGGACTCGATCCGGTCCAGTACGCCTTCCACATTGGAGATATAGCCCTCCGAGGCAGGCCCAGGTTCTATGTCAACGCCCCATTCCGGTATCCGCATCGTACCCGATGTGGAACGGATGACGCGGGTGCACATATGGCTTTCCGAGCATACTTTAAAGGAGTGTCGCAGCGGATCGCGCTGGCCCAGTATCAGGGTATCGGCGTATTTGAAACCGCAGACGCAGACGGTGCTGATCTCCATCACGTCGCCAAAATAAGGTATACTATCCTGATGCCAGCGCATCTCCAATGTGTTATGGCATACAGGACACATAATTGTGCCATGTGCACTAGTGATTTTGTGATTTTCGTCCGGTAAATCCTTCATCGGGTTCTGATCAGTTTTACTTACCAGTAAACTTTGTCCTATCGACTTTGATTGACATGGGGGTGACGATGATCATATGATCACCGATGCCAGCGATGTCGCCCCTGACGTCGGCCGCGACCTGCTTGAGGTCCTTCAGCGCCCGGTCCCGGGTCAGGTTATCTCCTTTGATCAGGGTGATGTCGACCACCACGATGTTTCCGTTATATATTTCACGCTTCAGTTCAGGTATCTGCCCCAGGCCTGAAAGCTCGGCCACTCTAACATAGGTCTCCGCCGGGCCGGAGCCAACCTGCTGCTCCATAGCTCCGAAGTCTATTTCGGTGTACTCTTCGCTCTCATTTGCCGGTTTGGACCCCAGCACTTTGCTAAGAAAGCCTTTGCCTGCCATATTATTCCATCCCAATGATCTGCCTGTTTGTTGGTAATGTTGTCAGCACATAAATAATAGCTTATTGGTGTCTGGAGCTATACGCTTACGATCTTGGAGCCGTGGTTGAGAAAGCCCGTCGGCTTTTGCCATGGGATGCGTCTACCCACCGAGTCTCGTCTCACTATACTAAAAACCATTATATATTTTGTTTGAAGTACATTGGGAAGAATGATAAATGATACTGACGTACAGGGTTCTGCACAAAGATGATGAATGTGCCTATGTCTCGGTTATAGACAGAGCTTGTTGGGGGCACAGCACTGATTGATGCGCCCCAAACGGCAACGCCAAGAACGATGGCGACCGTAGAACCCCGCAGACTTTAGCCATGGGAGTATGTCAGATCAACTAACCATACGTTCACACTATATTTCCAGGTTCCAGATCCGATCCCCGATGTAATGGAGGGATTTTACCGCTTTGCCCCGGTTGCCCATCATAGCATCCGCATTCACCATCGCACGGCCGATAGCAAGCGGCTTGTTATGCACTTGGTCGCAGACAATGATCAGATCGCCAGTACGTATGGTAGCATCCACATCCACAATACCCGGGCTCATAATGTCTGCGCCCTTGGCCACAAACTTGACCGCGCCCATGTCGACGACGACTCGCTTTTTATTAGGCCGCAGCTTGATCGCCCCGCGTACTGTGGGAAAAACCGTCCCCTCCACGGAAAACAATAGCGGCTCACCGTTTATCAGGATAAAATCCTGCATTTCGTCGGTTTCAGCAATCTCCCAAGTCTTGCCATTGAAAACCGCGTCGACGCCTTCTCCAAATTTCGCCCTCAGATCGTCAAGGATTTTTCTAATGGCATCCTCTCTCAAATGATGTCTGGCCTTGATTCTCAAAGACTTATCCCCATTATAAATTTAAATTCCGAGTGTCTATGAGACGTTTGTTTATTAATTTTTTACTGTTTTAATTTTTTTACCGTTGGACTCCCCAGCATTCCCAGGTATCCTGATCATACGCCAGCCTGCCGGCCTGGCATCCCAGAATTAAGAGGCGTCAATGGGCAGGATGTCGCTTCGCCAGGGCATATGGTAAAACGTGGAAAAATCTCATTAACCGGGGTTTGGTCTTAACCGAGGCAACGATCGTAATGCGATAAGTATAAATATGGTACGTGAGATTTATTCAACGACATTCACTGATTTGTATTGTGGAGGAATTTTATGAGTCAGAGACCCCTTGATGTCCTGAACGAAGCTCTCAATTCTCCTGTGATCGTGCGGCTGAAGGGCGGCCGCGAGTTCAGGGGCGAGCTACAGGGCTACGATATGCACATGAACCTCGTGCTCGATAACGCAGAGGAACTAAAAGAGAACGAGGCGTCGAAAAAGCTCGGCACGATCATCGTGAGGGGCGATACGGTCGTCTACGTTTCACCGTAACATTGATAAACTAGCCGTACACTATTATGGCCGCAAAAGGTGAATTATAATGTCTAAGGGTACTCCATCACAGGGAAAGCGCCAGAAGAGGGTGCACACGATCTGCCGCCGCTGCGGTAAGGTCTCCTTCAACTTCAACAAGATGGTCTGTGCATCTTGCGGCTTCGGCCGCTCTGCCAAGCTCAACAAGTGGAGCTGGCACAGCCACATGGCAAGAAAGACCTGGTAAAAAGCCAAGTAAAAGCATTTGACTGTAAACTATTTGAACCTGCAAGGTTCAGTAACACTAAAAACGTAAGTTACTGTCAAAGGTGCGTGGACTGTGAAAG